>JAIMBB010000082.1 GCA_023511655.1 Anaerolineae bacterium | reverse complement strand
CCGCGGCTTCAAGGCCGGGTGCAACATGTACCTGGTGAAGCCGGTGGAGCCTGCGGACCTGCTGGCCTACGTCGAAATACTGGGGTGAACCGGCATGTCCGACCTGAAAGAAATTTTTTTGGAAGAGGCCGGGGACCTGCTGGTCCAGATCGAGCCGCTGATCCTGGATTTGGAGAAAGAAGTGAAGCCGGAACTCCTGGATGAGCTTTTCCGGGTGGTGCACACTCTCAAAGGTTCCGCCGGCATCGCCGGCGTCAGGGGGGTTGGCGAGCTGACCCACCACCTGGAAGATCTCCTGGACGGGCTGCGGTGCGGTGAAATAGAAGCCGGACCCGGCCTGGTGGACTTGCTGCTGGTGGGTTTCGACTACATCAAGGCCATGGTGGCCGACCTGGCCGGCGGGCAGGACCTCCCGCCCCCGGAGGAGCTGCTGGAGGAAATCGCGGCCTGCGGTAAAAATAAACGTTCTGAAACCGGGTTTATGGAGAAAAAAGCAGGTTCACCTGAAGCGGGGGTGGTGCCGCCGCTTTCTGCTGGTGTCCCGGAGGCGGCGAAGGTTGCATTGCCCGAAGATGCCAGGTGTATCTTGCTGGACGGACTGCGCAAGGGCAAAAATGTCTTTCACCTTACGCTGGATTTCGGCCGTGATTTCTTCCGACAGGGGCATAATTTGGGCTACCTGCTGGAAGACCTGGCCGGCCTGGGGACCATAGCCGGGCTCAAGGCGGACTACCGCCGGGTACCGCCTTTGTCCGGCCTCAACCCTGAAGACTGCCACCTGGCGTTCACCCTTTACCTGGCTACCGGAGAAGACCGGGAGGCGGTGGAAGAGACCTTTATTTTCGTAAGCAGCGATGAAAACAGGGTGGCGGTGAGGCCGGTTGACGAGGAAGAGCTTGGTGGAGCGCGGTTTTTAAAATGTCTGCCGTCCACCGGAGAGCCTTCCGGAGTGGGACAGGCGCCGCCTCCTTCCGGACAGGGTTCCCTGCATACCGTCGAAGTTTTGCGGCAGCAGGAAAAGGCCCTGCGGATGGCTGAAGTGGAGGTGTTGCCGGGACTTTTGCCGGTGGTCGGGCGGATCCTGGAGCGGCTCGCCGGGCGCGCCGGCCTTGCCCTGGAGCAGGGCCCCGCAGAAGCGCCGGAGGAAGAAAGGGAGCGGCTGCTAAAGACGGCACGCACCTTGCTGGATGCCCCGGGGGCGGAAGCCGGGGCGGCCCCGGCGCGGTTACCGGCTGCGGCGGCGGCTCCCGGCCCCGGCCCGGAGCGTACAGGCAGGGCCGGCTTCTCCAGCCGGCCGAAGATCACCTTCCGATAAAGCCAGAGTGCATAGGCTGCCGAGAGGATGGTTCCTGTCGTCGCCAGCGTCGCAACCAGCACATTGACCTTGAAGGTGCCGATCAAGGCCAGGAACTCGCCTATGAAGCCCGAGGTACCCGGCAGTCCGACATTGGCAAGCGTGAACACCATGAAGACGGCGGCATAGAGAGGCATGCGATTGACGAGCCCGCCGTAGGCCGCGATCTCGCGTGTGTGCATACGGTCGTAGATGACGCCGACACACAGGAACAGCGCCGCCGAGACGATGCCGTGCGAGATCATCTGAAAAATGCCGCCTTGCAGGCCCTGCGTGGTCAAGGTGAATACGCCAATGGTGACGAAGCCCATGTGCGCCACGGAGGAATAGGCGATGAGTTTCTTCATATCCTCCTGCACCAACGCCACCAGCGAGGTATAGACGATTGCGATGATCGACAGCGCAAACATCAGCGGTGCGAAGTCCTGCGAGGCGGTGGGGAACATCGGCAGGGAGAAACGCAGGAAGCCATAACCGCCCATTTTGAGCAAAATGGCCGCCAGGATCACCGAGCCGGCGGTGGGCGCTTCGACGTGCGCATCGGGCAACCAGGTGTGGAAAGGGAAGACCGGCACTTTGATCGCAAACGCGATGGCAAAGGCCAGGAAAAGCAATGCATCCGCTGCGAAGGCGCCGTTGTTGCGGGCGATCGTCTCCAGGTCGAACGAGCCGGCGGTGATGCCCAGCACCAGGATGGCGATCAGCATCAGCACGCTGCCAGCCATAGTGTAGATGAAGAACTTGACCGATGCGTAGATGCGCCGCTCGCCCCCCCACATGCCGATGATGAAGTACATGGGCACGAGGGCGAATTCCCAGAACACGTAGAACAGGAACATGTCCAGGGCGAGGAACACGCCCAACGTGGCCGTCTCCATCAGCAGCATGAGCGCATAGTAGGCCTTCTCGCGCTCACGGATGGACTCGCCGGAGAACCACAGGGCAACCGGGAAGATGAAAGTGGTGAGCAACACCAGCCAGAGGCTGATGCCATCCACGCCCATCTTGTAGCCGATGCCGAGCTGCGGCACCCACGACGCCGATTCGACGAATTGATAGCCGGCCTGAGCTGCGTCGAAGCCGGCCAGCAAACCGAGCGAGGCGACGAAAGCAACGAGCGAGGCGACGAGCGCCACAGCGCGCGCCTGGGCTTTCGGCACCAGCGCCACAACGGCTGCGCCGATCAGCGGAATGAACGTGATGAGTGAAAGCATAGAAATTACGGGACACGGAGCGCAGCGTTGCGTATAGCGCGGCGCACGCAGCGCGTTTACTTCAGCCTGTCCTTGAAGAACGCCACCGCCCTGGCCCAGGCATCTTTGGCTGCCTCGGCGACATACATGCCATGGTCGGGGTTGTTGAAGGCGTGGCCGGCGTTCGGATAGATGCGCACTTCGATATCCTTGCCGGCGTCTTTGTAGAGCTTCTCGATCTTTTTCACCTGCGCGATCGGGATGCCGCTATCCTTCTCGCCGTAAATGGCCAGCACCGGCACGTTCACTTTGGCCACATCCTCCGGCGATGGGTCGTAGCCGCCGCCATACCAGGGCGAAATGGCGCCCAGGTGCGGATAGCGCTCGGCCGTCTTGTAGGTCAGCAGGCCACCCATGCAGAAGCCCATCAGGCCCAGCTTCTTGGGCTGCACGCCGGCGTTGTTGCGCAAATAGTCCAGCGCCAGGATGATCTCGTGGATGGCCTTGTCCATGTTCTGCACGGTCATCATCAGCATTTTCTGCGCCTCATCCGGCTCGGTGGCGATCTTGCCGTGATACAGATCGGGCACCAGCACCACGAAGCCCGATGTGGCCAGCCGCTGGGCCAGCTCGCGGATGTGCGGTTCGATGCCCCACCACTCCTGGATCAAGACGATGCCCGGATAGGTCTTGTCGTCATCCGGCCGCACCAGGTAGCCTTGCGGCGAGACATTGTGTGGATCGGTATGAACGGTCGAAGCTTGAACGATCATGGCAACCTCCTTCGCGCTTCCGACTGACCGCTCCCGATCTCCGACTTGCGCGGTTCGGGAGTCGGCAGTGGGAAGTCACCTTGCACTCAGGACGAAATATGCCACAACTACGACCACGCCGACCAGCATGACCAGGCCGTAGTTGCGGACAAAGCCGGTTTGCACGCTGCGCAGCGACCCGCCGACGACACGGAACAGACGACCGACGCCGTTGACCGTGCCATCAATCACCGCAACGTCAATGATCTGTGCGCACACCGTGCTGGCGACGTAGAAGGGCTTGACCACGGCTGCCCGATAAATATCGTCGAAATTCCACCCGCCGGCCAGGAATCTGCCCAGGCCGGCCTCGGCCTCGGCATTGGCCCGTTCCGGATGGCGATACACCCACCATGCGCCGACCAGCGCGCCGATGGCCAACACGGTGAACAGCGCGGCCAGCCCCGGTTCGAACTTGGGTGCTTCGCCATGCCGCACGACGGGCGCCAGCCAGTCGGTGAGCGGATGGGTGCCGGGGAAATTGAACAGTCCGGCGAAGACAGTGCCGATCGTCAAGGCGATCAGCGGCACGGTCATCAACCAGCCAGACTCGCTGGCGTGCTCGGCGGCGGCGCTGCGCGGCCGGCCGGCGAACACCAGCACCAACTGCCGGCCCACGTAAAACGCCGTGATCACCGCGCTCAGGCCCAACAAGACGAACACCAGAAGGTTATGCTTGAAGGCATCCACCAGGATTTCATCCTTGGAGAAGAAACCCGACAGCGGCGGCACGCCGGCCAGCGCCAGCCCGCCCAGCAGAAACGCCGCGAACGTGATCGGCATCTTGCGGGCCAGTCCCCCCATATGGCGCATATCTTGCGGGTCCACGTGCGCGCCGTGTGCTGCGCCCATGCCATGTTCCATGCCGTGAATCACGCTGCCGGCGGCCAGGAACAGGGCCGCCTTGAAGAAGGCATGAGTGAGCAAGTGAAAGTCGCCGGCGATGAACGCGCCCAGGCCGCACGCAGAGACCATGTAGCCGAGCTGGCTGACGGTCGAGTAGGCCAGCACCTTCTTGATATCGAGCTGGCGCAACGCGCTGGTGCCAGCCACGAACGCCGTGAGCGCCCCGACGATGGCAACGATGTTCTGCGTCAGGGGCGCCAGCTCATACAGTGGGCTGGCCCGCACCATCATGTACACGCCGGCCGTCACCATCGTCGCGGCGTGGATCAAGGCCGAGACGGGCGTCGGGCCGGCCATCGCATCGGGCAACCACACGAACAGCGGAATCTGCGCGCTCTTGCCCGTCGCGCCGATGAACAACAGCAAGGTGATCAACCCAATCGCGCCGGCCAATGCCTCGCCCTGCGCCTCAGCCCGCGCAAACACTTCGTCGAAGCGCAGGCTGCCGAACGTGACGAAGATGAGCAGGATGCCGAGCACGAAGCCCACATCGCCGATGCGGTTGACGACGAACGCTTTGCGGCCCGCCTCAGCGTTCTTCAGGTTCTTGAACCAGAACCCAATCAGCAGATACGAGCACAAGCCCACCAGCTCCCAGCCCATGAACATGACCAGGAAGTTATCGGCCATCACCAGCACCAGCATGGAGGCGAGGAAGAGATTGAGATAGACGAAATAGCGCTGGAAGCGCTCGTCGCCGTGCATGTAACCCACGCTGAACATGTGGATGAGCGCGCCGATGCCGGTGACGATCAGCATCGCCACGATGCTGAGCCGGTCCACCAGGAAGCTCAGCGACACATTCAGCGCGCCGGCGCTGATCCACGGCGCAATCGTCGCGCTCAGGCGCGCTTCCTCCGAGGCAGTTAACTGGCCGAACATGAGCAGGCACATGAGGAATGCGCCGGCAGCAGCCAGCGTGGCAACTCCGCCGATGGCGCGTTCGCTCATGCGCCGGCCCAACGTGGCGTTGGTCAGCAACCCCAGCAGAGGGAACAGGATCGGTGAAAGGATGAATAACTCCATCGTACGTATGGTCACTCCCAGCTCCCGACTCGCGTGCGTGCAAGCTAGGCGTCAAGAAAGTCAGGCAAGTCCTATCCCCTTAGCGCCGACAGGTCATCCACGTTGGTGCTGCGCTTGGTGCGGAAGATCGTGACGATGAGCGCCAGGCCAACAGCCACCTCGGCTGCAGCAACCGCCATCACGAAGAACACAATCACCTGACCACTGAGCTGCGCCCAGCGATGAGCAAAGGCTACAAAGGCGAGGTTGGCCGCGTTGAGCATTAACTCGACCGACATGAAGATCAACAACGCGCTACGGCGAAGCAAAACACCCAGCACGCCGATGGTGAACAAAACAGCGGAGAGAAGGGCAACAAAGCTGGTTGAATCCATGTTTACTCGCTAGCTCCTCGGGCGATCATGTGCGACCGGCATGGGCAGGCACGTCGGCCCGGCTCCGCATGCGAATGCGCCTGTGGGAAATTCGCAACGAGGAACGGGGTCATCATTTGTTCCTTGTCAACACCACTGCGCCGACCATCGCGACCAGCAGCAGGATAGACACAACCTCGAATGGAAAGACGTAGGTGCTGAAGAGTGATTGTCCGACGGCGGCCGGGCTGGAATCCACCATCGGCGATGGGGTTGCCGGAGGCTGCCGTGCAAACAACACATAGAGCGCCAGGCCGAACAACGCTGCGCCGAGCGCGATGGCCAGCGGGCGTTGCAGCGGTATCCCCGGCGGGTTCTCGGCCGGGCTGAGCCGCTCGGCGCCGAGCAACATTATGACGAACAAGAACAACACCATGATCGCCCCGGCGTAAACGCTCACCTGGACGACGGCGATAAACGGCGCGTTGAGGACCAGATAGATCACTGCGCCCACTCCGAAATTCAAGACCAGGAAGAGCGCAGCGTAGATCGCGTTGCGGCTGAGCAGCAACCCCAAGGCCGACGCGATGCTGATCGCACCAAGGATGATGAGTAAAGGTAAATCGGTCATATACTCACTGGCTTTCGTCAATGGGTGGGAACGGCAGAATTGCGCGGTCGTACTTACCGGGCGGGGTGCGCTGCGGCGTGGCCGGCACGTTGATCGGCGGCGACTCGAGCAACATGGATTTGGTGTAGATCAGGCTCTCGCGCGTGTAGCCGGTCGGGAACTCGATCGGCTCCAGCACAATTGCGTTAGTCGGGCAGGCATCCTCGCAATAGCCGCAAAAGATGCAGCGCAGCATGTTGATCTCGTAGGTTTTGGCGTAGCGCTCCCCCGGCGAGTAGCGCTCCTCATTGGTGTTTTCGGCAGCTTCCACGTAGATGGCGTCGGCCGGGCAGGCGGCGGCGCACAACGCACAGCCGATGCACCGCTCAAGGCCGTCTTCGTAGCGCTTGAGGTGATGTCGGCCGCGAAAGCGGGCCGACATCGGCTTTTGCTCTTCAGGATATTGAATGGTGACCGGCTTACGCGTCACGGTCTTGAGCACCGTGATGAAGCCGACCGGAATGCGGGTGAGAACTTCTTTCAGTCCCATATTCGCTATGCGCCGTGATTTTGAGCTATTGCTTGCCCAGCCCAAACCCCAAAACTTGAAACTTAAACCTACCTGTATCCAGGCACACCCAATACGATCAACAACGCCGTTACGATCACGTTGGCGATCGCCACCGGCGTGAGCACTTTCCAGCCGAATCCCATCAGCCGGTCGTAGCGCATGCGCGGCAGCGTGGCGCGCGCCCAGATCATTAGGAGCAGACACGCCACCACCTTGAGCGCAAAGTAGCCGACCGACAAGATCGGCACCTGATCCACGAACGGGCCGCTCCAGCCGCCCAGGAAGAAGGTGACGAACAGCGCGCTCACGGCGATCATCTTAACGTATTCACCCATGAAGAACAGGGCGAACTTCATGCCGCTGTATTCGGTCATGAAGCCGGCCGTCAGCTCCTGTTCGGCTTCGACCAGGTCGAACGGCGCGCGGGCCAGCTCGGCCATCGCAGTGACGGCGAAGATCGCCGCGGCGACGGGCTGGCGAAAGACGAACCATCCCAGGATGTTGCCGGGCATCTGCGCCTCCACAATCTCGGCCAGGCTCGCGCTCGACGCCATCAGCACGACGGCTACGATGGACAATCCCATGCCCAGTTCGTACGAGATCACCTGGGCCGAAGCGCGCAAGCCGCCCAGGGCCGCGTATTTGTTGTTCGACGCCCAGCCAGCCAGCGTGATGCCATACACCGCTACTCCCATCACGCCGACCACGTAGAGCGCGCCAACATTGATGTCGCTAGCGAGCTGGAAGGTCGGCCCTTTGCCCACCGGGATCACAGCGAACAAGATGAGCGCGGGCACGACGACGAGCACGGGGGCCAGGAAATACATCGGCTTATCCACCTGCGCCGGTGTGATGCTCTCTTTAAAGATGAGCTTGAGGCCATCGGCTACCGGTTGCAACAGGCCCATCGGGCCGGCGCGGTTGGGGCCGATGCGGGCCTGCATCCTGGCCAGCACCTTGCGCTCAACGAGCGAGAGATAGGCAAAGCCGGTCAGCAGCACGAAGACCAGCACGACCGACTTCAAAGTCACTTCGAGTAACACAGGCATTGGTATTGGTTCTTTAATCTTTCATTCGCACTGCCGGCTAACCGGCCAAGCGCGAGACGATTGGTGGCCATCATGCTGTTTGGCGAATGGGGACGAGGTGCGAAGCAAGCACGGTGCTGCGACGGATGAGTTCGCCATCGCGATACAGGGCGCGCGGGCCGCGCTCCAGGCCGGCGATCGTCGGCTCAGGGATGGCTACCTCGTAGCTGTGCAAGCCGGCGGGATCCCGCTCGACGTCGCTCGCATAGCGCACCCCCAGCCCGCCGCTGTTGTCATACACTGTGCCGCCATAGTACAGGTCGCCGCGTCCCATCGGCGGCCACTGCGGGGCACTGCGGCTGATCGCTTCGTACGACAGCCCGCTGTAATGCGGCAGGTGTCGCGCGATGTCGGCGAAGATGTGCATCGGGCTTGGGAAGCCCCAGTCGCGATCGAGACGCTTGGCGATTTCCTGGGCAATCCACCAATCGGGCCTGGCTTCGCCCAACGCCGGCAGCGCCCGATAGAAGCGCTGCACGCGCCGGTCGCCGCTGGTGAACGTGCCTTCGCGCTCGGCGAAGCTCAACGCGGGCAGCAGAACGTCGGCTTGCTTGGCCTGCTCCGTCATGAACAGCTCCTGCACGATGGTGAAGCGCGCCCGCGGCGCGTCGGCAGCATCTCCGACGCCGATCAACCAGGCCACCTCAAACTGAGAATTGACCTCTGTCTTGACTTTTCCGTTCGCCCCATTTCGAGCGACCGTGGGCCCAACGCCCGTCGTCATGTCGAACACACCCTGCGTATTGGCGTGCGGGTAAAGCGCCAACAAGCCGCTGTCGGTTTTGCCAGCGTGGCCGGTCTCGATGAGCAGGTTGGCGAGCAACTGGGCCAGGGCGCGCGCGCCGGCGCCATCCAGGCTCTCATCACCGAAGACAACCAGCAGATTGCGCGCATCGCTCAGGTGTTGGGCGACGAGTTCGCGACCCTGGGCCGCGAACCAGTCGGCCGCGTGACCCGGCTCATAGCGGTAAATGGCTTTCGCGTAGCGGTGCATCTTTGTGCTGCGCGCATGGGCCATCACCAGCGCCGCGCCGCGATCAACCACAGCCTGGCGCAAGCGCAGGAACCACACCGGCGCTTGCTCCTCCAGGTCGCCGTTCACGATCAGCACGACGTCGCCCTTGCCCAGCCGACCGAAGTCGGCCGCGGCACCCACGCCGAAGGCGCGCACCACATCGGCGTAGTGCGCGGGCACGGAAGGCGACATGCCGACCGTGCCGCCCAGCCCATGCACCAGTTTGGCGACCAGGTAGGCATCCTCATTCGCAATTCGATCGCCGACCACGGCGGCGACCGACGCGCCGGACAGCTTCAATCGGTCGGACGCCATCTGCAAGGCCTGTTCCCAGGTGGCCTCAACCAACCGGCCATCGCGCCGGACCATGGGCCGGCGCAGGCGGTCTTCGGCGCGCGTGAAGTGATGCACGTAACGCCCTTTGTCGCAAATCCAGATTTCGTTGACCTGTTCGTTCTGACGCGGCATCACGCGCTTGATCTCGTAACCGCCGGTCTTCGTCTCCAGACGCGTGTTCAACGTGATGTTGCAGCCAACCGGGCAGTGCGTGCAAAGGCTCTGGGTGCTGTCGAGTTCCCATGGGCGCGCCTTGAAGCGGAAGTCGGCAGTCGTCAAGGCGCCGACCGGGCAAATGTCGGTCGTGTTGCCGCCGAAGTACGAATCGAACGGCGGATCGCTGAAGGTGATGATCTCCATGCCCCGTCCGCGATCGTGGAATTGAAGCACATGGTCGTCGGCGATTTCATCTTGGAAGCGGATGCATCGCGCGCATTGGATGCAGCGCTCACGATCCAGGTAAATCAAGTCGCCCAGCGGGACGTGCTTTTCGTTGTGGGCCTTGGCGTCGTAATCGAAGCGGCTGACGCCCGGGCCGAAGGCGAGGGTGAGATTTTGCAGCGGGCATTCGCCGCCCTTGTCACAGATCGGGCAATCGAGCGGATGCGATGTGAGCAAGAACTCCAGGATGTCCTCACGCGCGGCCCGCACCTGCTCGGTAGCCGTACGGACGACCATGCCCTCGCTCACCGGCGTCGTGCACGCCGTCGTCAGCTTGGGCATGAACGCAATCACCACGTTGCCCTGATCGTCGCGCACTGGTTGTTTGGTCGCCGGGTCTATCTTGGGCGTGCCAACCTCCACCAGGCACATGCGACACATGCCGACCGGCTTCAGCTTGGGGTGATAGCAGAAAACCGGGATGTCGTTTTCGATTTTCTTCGCCGCATCCACCACCAGCGTGCCCTTTGGCACCGCAACCGGCACGCCGTCAATTGTCAGATTCACTAGATCAGCCATCGAGCTCACACATGCTACCCCGAACGCGGCGAGGAATTTCCACCGCGCACATCGCGCCGGACCTTCCTCACCCCACCCGAGACAACGAGTTCACTTCTTCACCTGAATATCGGCGGGCACCGCCACTTCGATCACGATACCTTTGGCTTTCGATGCGTTCACGCGCCCGATCGCCTCGATTCGATCGCCCACTTTCAGCCTGACGCGCTTGGCCACCACCTGATATAGGCGCAGCCGCTGCACGCCGGTTTCGTCCTGGATCAGCAAATCGCTGCCGTTGTCGAAAGCCTCTATGCTGGCGATCTCGCCCACGACGCGCACGACGGCGTTGTGATCGTTGCCGCCGATCTGGGACAAGGCATACGGCCTTACATCGCGGATGGGCGGGGCGACGATGCGGATTCGGCCCGCCGAGGCAGGCGCGATCTCCAGCTCACCACCGAACACATTCACTTTACCTGTTACGCTCAACGTCGCCCCGACGTTGAGCTGCTCCGGCCTGACCAGGCTGTCGAACACGTTCTCGAAGATGGTGACCGTGACCTGGCCGGTGTCGTCGCTCAACCGGAACTTGAAGCCGGCCGAGAAGTTGGCGGCCTCCGTCACCGCGCCCTGCACGGCCACGACCTTGTCCACGTCGGCCGGGCTGAGTGCGCCGATCGCCAATGAGCGAACCGGTGGCGCGGGCTTGACGATCAACACATCCGTGCCGCGCACCGGCACGATCTGCGCCTCCTTGTTGAAAAAGTCCACCTTACCGGTGACGTTCACGGTAGCACCTTCGATCAACCGATCCGGCCCAGGCGCCTGCTTCAGCTCCCGATCGAAAAGCACCAGGGTGATCCTGCCGGTATCGTCGCTGATCAGGTAGCGCATGCCGGATTTGAACCGGCGTTCGCTCAAAACTACGCCCTGTACCGTGACGAACTTGCCTTTGTGCTCGGCTGCGATCTTGCCGATGGGCGTGACGATCTTCTCCGCGGCATAGGCAGGGGCCCACAACGCAGTTGTCAAAGCTACCAGAGCAGCGACGCGCGCCAAAGATGGCGAACCGACTTTCACCGACGGTTGCCAGGTTACATCGCGCCGACTGTATTTGCTCATGGTGCCTTCTGGTCAAGCTACGAGCCGTATGTTTCAAGTGACTCACAACGCCTCACACCCAAGTCGAGCCTCCAACCTGGCGACTCAGTGCCGCGCGACGATGCCATCAGGTCCGGCGATGACGCCTTCGCGGATCAGCTCGTCGGTATAGCCATTCATCACCCCATCCCGATGGCGGGCGATGAACGCTTCGTATTCCGACCGGAAATGCTTGAGCGTGCTGAGCATCGGCGAGGTGGCGAACTCGCCGAGCAGGCAGAAGCACTTGTTGGCCATCTGGCCGGCCACTTCGCCGATCATGTTCACGTCTTCCGGGGTGCCGCGGCCGGAGAGCAACTTGTCGTAGAGCTTAAGTGCCCAATGGGTGCCCTCGCGGCAGGGCGTGCATTTGCCGCAGCTTTCATGCTTGAAGAAGCGCACCATCTTGCGCGCCGCCCACACGATGTCCACCGTATCGTCCAATATCACAAACGAAGCCGAGCCGAGGATAGATCCGGCCGCCTGCACGCTTTCGTAGTCCAGCCTGGTATCGAGCGCGCTAGCCGGCAGGATCGGAGCGGAGGAACCGGCGGGCAACACACCTTTCACCGGGCGGCCGTCAATCGTGCCGCCGGCCATCTCGATCAGCTCGCGGATGGTGTATTGGCCGAGCGGCAATTCGTAGTTGCCTGGCCTGTTCACCCGGCCACTCACGCAGAAAATCTTGGTGCCGGGGCTTTTCTCCGTGCCATACTGGCGATACCACTGCGCGCCGTTCAGCACGATGGGCGGCACATTGGCCAGCGTCTCCACGTTGTTGATGACGGTGGGTTTGGCATATAGGCCCTGCACCGCCGGGAAAGGCGGGCGCAGGCGCGGCTGGCCGAGCTGCCCTTCCAACGACGACAACAGCGCCGTCTCCTCGCCGCAGATGTAGGCGCCGGCGCCGAGGTGGATGTGGATGTCAATGTCGAAACCGCTACCGAGCACGTTTTTGCCCAGCATGCCGTGGGCATAGGCTTCGTCTATCGCCCGCTGCAGCGTCCTGGCCGGCTCGTAGAACTCGCCGCGCAGATAGATGTAGTTGGTTTTGGCCTGCACGGCATAGGCGCATAGCGCCACGCCTTCGATCAACTGGTGCGGGTTTCCGTCAATGATCTGATGATCTTTGAACGTGCCGGCCTCGCTCTCGTCGCCGTTGACCACGACGTACTTCGGGAAGACGTCTTTGGGGATAAAGCTCCACTTCACGCCGGCTGGGAAGCCTGCGCCGCCGCGGCCGCGCAGGCCGCTGTCCTTGACCACGCCGATCACCTCATCCGGCTTCATCGAAGTGAGCGCCTTCTTCCACGCCTCGTAGCCGCCGTTGGCTACATACACGTCGTATTCGCGGATGTCCGGCACGTCAATGTCGCGCAGCAACACGTGCCGGTCCATCGTCTTGTTCCTCGTCCCGTAATACTTCGCCATATCCTTTCCCTCAATTCATCAAGCCAACATCGCCCGCATCGGTTGCAGCGAACGCTTGAACGGATTCAAGACCAACCCCATCACTTCCAACGTCACCGCTCCGAGCAACGCTTCATCGCCGGGTTCACCCAGGATGACCGGGCTCGTGCCGTCGCCTTCGGCGAGCGCGATATGCGCTTCCGCGATCGGGCGGCGGACGGTCGTGCCGTCGGCCAGGGTGAAGGTCATCTCGCGCTTTGGCCGAAGCTCGAGCGCGCGCCACACTTCGTCCGGCAGCAGGGTATATGTTGCGCCGCTGTCTACCAGAAAACTCACGCGCGCCTGCTTGCCGGTCGGCCCAGTGACTGTTCCTTCGATGAACGTCAGGCCCATGGGTCATCCCTGCGAAAGTGCGTCCACCATCCGATCAAATTCCTCTTCGGTCAGGTCGTAGCGATATTCGCGGTTCACCTGGGCCACCGGCGCGCGATCGCACGCGGCGATGCACATCACCGTGTGCAGGGTGAACTTGCCATCTGGCGTGGTTTGGCCGGCGCGAATGCCCAGCTTCTTTTCGCAATGGCTCACGAACTTATCGGCCCCGCGCAACGCACATGGCAGGTCGTCGCACACGTCAATGACGTATTTGCCCACCGGGTGCTCGTAGAACATCGTATAGAAGCCGACGATGCTCTTCACCTCGGTCGGATCGCACCCGATGATCTCGGCCACCTCGCGCATGGCTTCATCGCTGCAATAGCCATACTCCTCTTGCGCGAGGTATAGCAGCGGCATGATAGCGCTGCGCTTGCGTTCGGGCGGATATTTGGCCAACACTTTCTCGATGTCAGCCGCTCGCTTTTCCTTCAACATGGGTATCGAGAATAAAAAATCCGGGAGTCATGGGGATGACGCTCGTTCATCTATCCACGTCGCCCAGCACGATGTCTATGCTGCCGATGATGGCGACGATGTCGGCCAACAGTGCGCCCTTGCTGATCTCGCCCAGCGGTTGCAGGTTGTGGAACGAGGGCGCGCGGAAGTGCACCCGGCGCGGCTTGGGTGAGCCGTCGCCGCTGAGCAACACGCCATACTCGCCCTTGCCGCTCTCGACCGCGAAATACACCTCGCCCTCCGGAGCTTTGAAGCCCTCGGTCCACAGCTTGAAGTGATGGATGAGCGATTCCATCGAGTAGGCGATCTCATGCTTGGGCGGCGGGGCGACCTTGCGGTCATCGGTCATCACCGGGCCAGGCGGAAGCTTGGCCATGGCCTGGCGAATGATCTTGAGCGACTGATGGAACTCTTCCATCCGGCAACGATAGCGATCGTATACGTCGCCGGCGCTGCCCAACGGCACGCTGAACTCGAAATGGTCATAGCACGAATACGGTTGCGCCTTGCGCACGTCGTAGTTCACACCGCTGCCGCGCAGGCACGGGCCGGTCATGCCCCAGGCGATGGCGTCTTGGGCGCTGATCTTGCCAATGCCGACCGTGCGCTCCTTCCACAGCGGGTTCTCCTTCAGTAGCTTCTCGTATTCCAGCAGACGGCCAGGGAAGACATCGAGCACGCGCTGGACCAGTTGAGGAAAGTGGCTCGGCACGTCGCGCCACAGGCCGCCGGGGCGGATGTAGCTGCTCATCATGCGCGCGCCGCTCACCGCCTCGTAGATGTCAAGGATCATTTCGCGCTCGCGCATGCAATAGAGGAACACGCTCATCGCGCCGATGTCCAGCGCATGCGTGCCCAGCCACACCAGGTGGCTGTTCATGCGTGTCAGCTCCATCAGGATCACCCGCAGATACTGGGCGCGGATGGGCACGTCAATGCCCACCAGCTTCTCCACGGCGCCGCAGTAGGCCAGGTTGTTGCTCATCGGTGCGAGATAGTCGGTGCGGTCGGTGAGCGGGATGACCTTGAGGTAGGTCTTGCCCTCGGCCGTCTTCTCGATGCCGGTGTGCAAATAGCCGATGTCGGGGATGCAACTGACGATAGTTTCGCCGTCGAGTTCCAACAACAGGCGCAACACGCCGTGCGTGCTGGGGTGCTGTGGCCCCATGTTCAGCAGCATGGTCTCGCCAGTGAGCGCGCGCGGGCTGACCAGCCGCTTCAACTGTTCAAAGGTAATGTCGAGCTGCACGTCCTCCGTCTTGACCTGGTTCAGCGGAGAATCCTCAACTCGGATGGGGGGTTCTGCAATTGCCATTTTTCGGGATCAAAGAGAGCCAGGGATCAAGAAACAGGATAGCCGATCTCGATCCCTGGTTCTGGTTCCAGGTTCCTGCTACTCCGTCGCATAGGGCTTCTCGGCATCCACACGTTCGCGGTTGAACGTAAAGGCGTTCTCTTCGACGGTGACGGGAACTTCCTTGCGCAGCGGATGGCCCTGCCAGTCCGGCGGCAACAGGATACGCCGCAAGTCGGGATGGCCCTCGAAGCGAATGCCGAACAGATCGTAGATCTCGCGTTCCAGCCAGTTGGCGTTGCGGTAGAGGCCGGTGGCCGTCGGCAGGGAGGCGTCATATTCGCTCAGCATCACCTTCACCCGGACGCGAATATTGCGCGGGATGGAGTACAACTGATACAGGATGCCGAAGCGCGGCTCGCGCGGGTAATAGTCCACGCAGGTCTCATCGGTGAGCATGTTGAACTGCTGGACATCACGCAGGTGCGTCAGCACCTCGATCACGCGCTCGCGGGGCACATTCAGCGTCACCTCGTCGCGGAAGACAACCACATCGGCGATCCCGTCGCCCAACGCCTCCCGCAATGCTTGCGTCAACTCATTCGCACCCATTTGATCTCATGCCCTAACGACCCGATGATCTTCACTGCCATTTCTTCAACGGCTCATGCTTGATCTTCTCTTGCAGCTTCATGATGCCGTCAATGAGCGTCTCTGGGCGGGGCGGGCAGCCGGCCACATACACGTCCACCGGCACAATCTCGTCCACGCCCTGCACGATGGCGTAGTTGTTGAACACACCGCCGCACGAGGCGCAGTCACCCATAGCAATCACCCACTTGGGGTCCGGCATCTGGTCGTACAGGTTGCGCAACACCGGTGCCATCTTGCGGCTGACGCGCCCGGCGACGATCATCAAATCAGATTGGCGCGGGCTGGCCCGCATCAGCTCCATGCCGAAGCGCGACAGATCGTAGCGCGAGGCCTGGGTGCTCATCATCTCGATGGCACAACAGGCCAGGCCGAACAGCATCGGCCAGATCGCGTTCGACCGGGCCCAGTTGACCGCCTTTTCAAGCGAAGTGGTGACAATGCCCATGTCACCCAGTTTTTGTTCCAACCCCATCTCCACACTCCCTTCGAAATGAAGAATCAAGCACCGAGTTTCAATTCTCAATTCTCAATTCTCAATTCTTCATTTATCCATAGTCTCCCATTCCAGTGCGCCTTTCTTCCAGATCCAGAAATAGCCCACCAGCAAGATGCCCACGAAAATCAACATCTCGATGAAGCCGAACCAACCCAGTTGCCGGAATGCAACCGCCCACGGATAGAAGAAGATGACTTCGATGTCGAACAGGATGAAGAGCACGGCGACCAGGTAGAAGCGCACCGAGAAGCGTCGCTGCCCCTGGCCGATGGCGCGCATCCCGCTCTCGTAGGGTTGCACCTTCGTCGCATTGTTCGACCGGCGCCGCGGCCCAAACAGGATCGAGATGAACACCACCAGGACCGCTAGCGCCGTCGAGATGAACAGCAGGACGAAGACCGGGAGAAATTCACTCATGGCTCAGTTTGGCCCGATGAGACGTGGCTGATTGTCTCATCGTTCGCTTTTTTGTTTGAGAAGTTTATCACAAACAGCTCCATTGTAAGCGGCTCATCGGCGCTGTCAAATGTGTTGAAGGATTCGGCCACGCAGGACCACCCGTCGGGGCGACCCTGTGCGGTCACCCTCCATGGTGTGGTCGCCCTCATGATCGCACATGCGCAAACGGGCGGTCATGCAGGGCCGCCGCTCCGACATTCGAACGGTTGATCGCTTTCGCGAACGCACCGGGTGCACTTCTCGTGCGAGCGCCGAACGTCCCGTCGTGAACAGGACCTTCGATCCGGTATGGACACGCATTGGACTCCTCATCAATGCACCACGCGGTCTCCCTCAACGCTTTAGCTGCAGAGAGAGACAACGGCAGCGACTCTCTTTCAAGTGCAGGCCCAGCATAGGTGGGTAGATCAATCGCCTGAAGATCCATAGACTCATCACTTTGTTGCGTAGCATATGAAGAGAGAAAAGATACGATTGATTGTTGCAGTTTTGCTACTGACCGGGTTGGTCTACGCGCAAGGGGGAAGCAATTTGGCCCACGCGAGTGGGATGCCGGTTCGTATTATGCCGATAGGGACGTCAAATACGCAGGGCGAATCTAACCAACTGGCCTACCGATACTATCTGTGGAACCGCCTGAGCACGCACGGCTACATCACAGATTTCGTCGGCAGCCGAACTTTCAACTGGGGCGGTGTGGTCAACTATTTGGATTTCGATCAGGACCACGAAGGTTATGCTGGGTTGAAAGCGGATGAGTTATACACAAACGCTTACAGCTTAACCATCGCCGCTCAGGCAAACATCGCGCTCGTCAACATCGGCGAAAACGACCTGTACGATGGTCGGAGCATCACCGATACCATCACTTACGTGAGCGGTATTGTTGATGAACTGCGAAGGGCAAACGCTTCCATCAAAATTCTGATCGCTCGGTTGCATCCCTGCGACCCACTCCGCATCAGCTTTTGCTCGCCGAGCACTTTCGTGCAGTTCAATGAGCAGCTCGTCATCCTCGCGGCAAGCAAGACCACTCCTGCCTCGCCGGTAATCACCGTGGATCAGTTCACCGGTGTCGATCCCGCGACGGCAACCTACGACGGCATTCACCTCAACCGCGACGGCGCAATCGAAGCGGCCACCCGCTGGTTCAATGCACTCGTGCCGATGCTAACGCTTCCCACCGTTCTCGCCATTGACGACACAGTCACCGGCAGCGGGACCAACCAATTTGCCTATTCGGGTTCGTGGACGCCCTGTGGGAGCTGCGATATCTACGGCGTTGGGCTTCTGAATGGTGGATACACTTCCAGCAGCACGACGGATGACTATGTACAGATTTCGGTAACGCTGGCCGCGCCTGGGACAATCCGACTTTTTGGCGTAAAGCGCGCATCACACGGCATCGCCGGCATCGCTGTTGATGGCGGTCCCGAAACGATGGTTGATTTGTATTCTGAGTCCGATATGAGCTACGCGCGGGTGTGGGTGAGCAGCGCATTGTCACCCGGGACACACACGATTCGTGTTCGAGTGACAGGGAACAAGCACCCAGACAGTGCCGGAACCGCTGTCGCGATTGACCGGCTGGAGATTGAGATGACAACCCCGACCCCGACGCCAACCGACACGCCGACACCAACGAGCAACCCGCAACAGACCCAAACCGACACCCCGCCACCAACTCGCATGACAAGTATACACAACTCACTCATCAGAAT
>JAIMBB010000081.1 GCA_023511655.1 Anaerolineae bacterium | reverse complement strand
CCCACGCCCAGCGCGGCGTGCGCCGCAGCCAGCCGCGCAATCGGCACGCGGAAGGGCGAGCAGCTCACGTAGTTCAGCCCCGCCTCGTAGCAGAAGGCCACCGAGCTGGGGTCGCCGCCGTGCTCCCCGCAGATGCCAACTTCCAGCGTCGGGCGCGCCGCGCGGCCCTTCTGCACGGCCATCTTGATCAACTGGCCGACGCCGTCGCGGTCGAGCGTCTGGAACGGGTTGCTGGGCAGGATGCCATCTTCGACATACTTGAGCAGGAAGCCGCGTTCGGCGTCGTCGCGCGAGTAGCCATAGGTCATCTGCGTCAGGTCGTTCGTGCCGAAGGAGAAGAACTCGGCCATCGTTGCGATCTCGTCGGCGGTCACGGCCGCGCGCGGGATCTCGATCATCGTGCCGAACTTGTACTTCACCTTCACGCCCTTCTCGGCCATCACTTCCTTCGCCACTCGCTCCAGCTCCGGCTGCACCCGCTTGAGCTCGTTGACGTGGCCGGTAAGCGGGATCATCACCTCCGGCATCGGCTCGTAGCCTTCCTGCTTCACGTCGCAGGCGGCCTCGAAGATGGCGCGCACCTGCATGGCGATCAGGCCGGGGATCATGATGCCCAGGCGAATGCCGCGCAGACCCATCATCGGGTTCTGCTCGTGCATGGCGTTCACCGCGTTGAGCAACTGCAGCTTATTCTGATAATCGGCGTATTCTTCCTCGCCCAGCGCTTCGTAGCGGCGCTTGGTTTCGTAGCGCGTCACCTCGCGGATCAGCTCTTCCTGCGACGGCAGGAACTCGTGCAGCGGCGGATCAATCAGGCGGATGATGACGGGCAGGCCGCTCATGACCCGGAACAGGCCGGCGAAGTCGCTGCGCTGGAAGGGGAGCAGCTCGTCCAGGGCGCGCTGGCGTTCCTCGTCCGAATCGGCCAGGATCATGCGCTGCACGATCGGCAGGCGTTCGGCTTCGAAGAACATGTGCTCGGTGCGACACAGGCCGATGCCGCGCGCGCCGTAGGCGCGGGCGCGCTCGGCGTCCTTGGGGTAATCGGCGTTGGCCCACACCTGCAGGCCGCGGCGCGGCTTGCCGTCTTCACCTGTGCGCGTGTTGCGCGCGCTGATCTCGTCGGCCCACTTGAGCAGCGTGACCAGGTCCTCCTGCTCCTCGAACGAAGGGTGCACCGTTGGCAGTTGGCCGATGTAGGCTTCGCCCCGCGCGCCGTCAATCGAGACCCAGTCGCCTTCACGCAGCACGTGTCCGTTGCTGGATACCGTGCGATCGGTCAAATTGATCTGCAGCGAATCCGCACCGCACACTGCCGGGATGCCGAATTGCCGGGCGACCACCGCTGCGTGCGAGGTGGCGCCGCCGCGCGCGGTGAGGATGCCTTTGGCAGCCACCATGCCGTGCACGTCGTCCGGCTTGGTCTCCGGGCGGATCAGGATGACGGATTGCCCCTCTTTGCCCCACCGCTCGGCCAGGTCGGCGTCGAAGGCCAGCATGCCGCTGGCCGCGCCGGGTGAAGCATTAACGCCGGTGGCCAGCAGTCGCCCATCTTGCTTGGCGTCCTTCACCGCCTGCTCATCGAACTGCGGGTGCAGCAAGGAATCCACGTCGGCCGGTGTCACGCGCTTGACCGCCTCCTCTTTGGTGATCAGCTTCTCCTTGGCCATGTCCACGGCGATCTTGATGGCGGCTTTGGCAGTGCGCTTGCCGTTGCGCGTCTGCAGCATGTAGAGCTTGCCCTGCTCGATGGTGAATTCCACATCCTGCATGTTCTTGTAGTGCTTTTCGAGCAGGTTGGCGATGCGCATGAATTCCTTGTAGGTCTTAGGCATCTCGCGCGCCATTTCCTCAATTGGCTTGGGGGTGCGAATGCCGGCCACTACATCTTCGCCCTGCGCGTTGACGAGGTATTCGCCGAGCATCTTCTTTTCGCCGGTGGAGGGGTCACGCGTGAAGGCCACGCCGGTGGCGCTGTCGTCGCCCATGTTGCCGAAAATCATGGTGACGACGTTCACTGCCGTGGGCAAGGTGCTCTTCCATCCCATCTGTCGGGCGTAGGTGCGCGCTTTGTGGCCGGTGGCGCTGCGGAACACGGCCATGGCGCATTCTTTGAGTTGCTCGTATACATCCTGTGGGAAGTCGCGGCCGGTCTCGGACTTGATGACCTGCTTGAACATGACGACCAGGTCTTTCAAGTCTTCGGTCGTCAGGTCGGTGTCGCTGGTGTAACCCTTTTCGTGCTTCATGCGTTCCATCGGCTCGTCGAACTTCTCGTCGGGGATGCCGAGCACGGTGCTGCCGAACATCATCAGCAAGCGACGATAGCTATCCCAGGCGAAACGCGCGTTGCCGGTGACGGCAGTCATCTCTTCGACCGTCCGGTCGTTCAGGCCGACGTTGAGCACGGTTTCCATCATGCCCGGCATGGATTCGCGCGCGCCGGAGCGCACCGACACCAGCAGCGGACGCACCCCCGGCACGCCACCGCCGAACTTCTTGCCGGTCTGCTTCTCGATGACCTTCATCGCCGCCAGCGCCTGATCCCACGCTTCCCTAGGGATCTTGTTGCCGGCTTTGACGAATTCGTTGCACACCTCGGTGCTGATGGTGAATCCGGGTGGCACGGGCAGGCCGGCGCGCGTCATGTCGAACAGGCCGGCACCTTTGCCGCCGAGCAGCTCGCGAACCTCCGGCCAGGTCTTGGCCACCTTGTTCACACCCTTTTCGTCGTTGAACAAAAAGACCCATTGCTTCTTTGCTGCAAGGCCGTCTCGGCTCGCGCCTTCCTTCTTCGTGGTGCCGATCCGTCCGGCGGCCGTTCGTGTGGTTGAGACTTTCACTGCCATTTGAAATCTTTCTCCTGATTCGCAATGTGCACTTGGGTAACCGCGCGACAGTCGCGTGGTCGAATTGCCAGCCACCGATTCTACAGCCGCAGCGCATGAACCGATTTAAGGGGTGCGTTTCACAGGTGCAGATCGGGCCGGAAGGTAATAGCGCACACTCACCCCGCGGGTCACAAGTCCGCAGCGCGTCGTTCGCGCCCGATGGCGTCGGCTTCCCCTTGCAGAAAGGGTGCGCCGGATTGGATTTAAGGGTAGAAGCCGTATTGGGCGGCGGCTGCCTTGGCGACCGGTGCAATCGCACCCGGCCAAATGCCGAGGATGATCACTGCAGCCACGCCGGCGCCGACGATCAATCGCGCGCCTAACGAGTCCGGCTGGTGGGTCGACCAGGCCTGGACCTGTGCCGACGACTCGCCTTCGATCAACGTTTCACCTTCCAGGAGAGGAAGATCGTCCGAACCATTCACGGCGTCGTTGACGGCGTCGTTGACGGCGTCGTTGATGGCATCGTCGTTGGCGTCTGAGATGGCGTCTCGACCTTCGAACAGGGACAACTGGCTGCTGGTGGGGGCCTCTTCGACCACGCCTTCGATGGCCGGTGCGTCGAACATGGCGATCAGGCCGCGCAATGTGCCGATGCCGATGCTTGCGCTGGCTACAACGAGCAGAGCCAGCCCTTCGATGTCTGCAAAGCCGTATGCACGCGCGGCCGTCCATCGCGAGACGAAGCCCAGCGTGCCGGGGAAGCCGGCCAGCGATAACCCGCCGATACCTAGCGCCATTACCGTCCAGATGTCGCGCACGCCGCGGACTTCGGCAAAAGCATCGCTCGATCGCAACGCTCGCAGTCGCCCTATGCCCAAACCAAACACGCCCAGCGACAACGCTCGGGCCAGCGTGGCGAACGTCAGCACCTCCACGGAGAGCTGGGAATTGCCGCTCATGACCAGCAGCAGGCAACCGATCTCCACCAGGATGGCGCAGGCCATCACGCGCGAGAATGTGGCCTGCGCCCATGCCAACCCACCGCCGAAGATCAATAGCGCGACGCCGCCGACGGTCAATGCGCTCGTTGCCTGCCCGCTCATCCGCAACCACTCGTAGGCTTGCCAGAACTCCAACATCAGGAAGGTCAGCGCGCCCACGCCGACCGTGGCTAGAAACGCCGTGGTCAGCGGCGGCGCGTCGCGGGCCACCGGATGCACCCACGTGTAGAGCGGGATCGCGCCAAGCATCAAGCCGAAGCCACCAATGAGCAGCACGGTAGCCGGGCCGTATGCCGCACTCAGCGCCTCGACGTCGTTGAGGTTGACTGTGCCGGCCCGATCTATGGACCAGCCGGCGAACAGGAACAAGGGCAAAGCCAGGGTGATCGCGTTCAGGTAGCGCAATGCCCCCAGCGTGGATCGCTCGCCGCCGCGCTCGGCTTGAATCATCAGCGCGGCCAGGGCCGCTGCGCCTTCAAACGCCAGCGCGGCATATACGAACGGGCGGATCAACAACGCCAGGCTCATCGCCGCCAGCACGACCAGCCCGACCGGGACGAATGGCCAGCCCTGTGGCGCTCGCCATGAAAAGACGAACAGCACAGCTGTGGCGGCGAACAAAAGAATGATCGGAATACGATCTTCGGCGCGCACGCGTAGCACACGGCCCAACACATCCAGGGGCGCATCCAGAGCGATACCGATCGAGGTGCCGGGAATCGGAATCACGCTGCCCAGCGGCCTGGCCAGCAGCACAACAGCGCCGATGCAGGACAACACCGCAACGCCTATTTCCACCCCTTGCCAACGGCGCAATCCAAAGGCCAATACTGCGCCGATCAGCGGGACGGTGACGACGAGCAAAGCGGCGGGGATCATTGGGTCTGAAGCATGGAGTGTCGGGAATTGGAAGTCAGGACATTCGAGCTGCCCACTTCCCAGTTCTCAATTCTCAATTCCCAATTCCGCCGTGGCGCCGGCGTCGGCCAACGTGAGATACGAAAGCGCCGCGCCGACCAGCAGCGTTGTTAGCCCCAGCAGCACGCTCAAGCCGATGCTGGGCTCAAGAGGAGTGTAGGCCAGCTCGAATCCAGATAGCAACATGAGCAGCCCCAGGCCGACGTTGAGCGATTCATAGGCTGTTGCGGCAACCAGCAGGCCGAAACCGATCAGGATGTATGCGCCCAGGCCGAGCTCACGTGCACTGGCGGGCAGCGGAAAGCGAATGGCAGCACCGAAAGCGGCAGTCAGCACGAGAATGGCGACGATAGCGCGCAAAAGTAACTGTGCCGGCAGCCGGTGCCAGTTCGGTTGGGCCAAGCGTTCACGTGCGATGGATTCACCACGCTCTGCCCGCAAGGCGTCTGCCCGTTGCGCTGCGATGCTCAATGCGAAGCACACGATCGCACCGGCCAGGGGCTTGATCAGCGCCACGCTCGGTTCGATGACCCGCGCCAGCAAGATGCCGACCGCGAGGTACTGCAGGACCATTACGGGCAGCGCGATGCGCCAGTTGCGCACCAGGGCAACCATTACTGCTGACACAGCCAACAGGATCATCAGCGGCGCGACGGCTGCGCGGGACAACTGGTCGAACAATTCGATGAGTTGCGACATCGCCGGGATTGTAGCCGACCTGCGCTTTCGTCCGCGGCAACTACGGGGCCGGCCGGATGCGCCCGCGTCGCCGAGGATGCCTCCGCCGCTGAAGATGAGGTTGGCAAGCGCCCCCCAGTTTCTTCGAGCAGCCAGGGGGCTAATCCATGCGTCACTTTCTGCGACACGCGACCGCCGGTATAGAATGCCCTGCGTTGAGTAACTCATCTCGCATAGCACGCTTTGCCGTTTACGCTTGGCTGGTGCTCGCCTTCAACGTGCTGGTGATTCTGTGGGGCGCTGTGGTGCGCGCCACCGGCTCCGGCGCAGGCTGCGGCGACCATTGGCCGCTGTGCAATGGCCATGTCATCCCACCTGCGCCCGCTGTGGCGACCTTCATCGAATTCTTCCATCGGTTGACCAGCGGCCTGGCTCTGATCCTCGTCGTCGCGATGCTATTCGCCGCGCGACGAGCGTTCCCTCCTGGCCACCGGGCCCGGCGCTTTGTAGTCGCCGTGTGTGCCCTCATCGTGGTCGAATCTGCGATCGGTGCGTTCATCGTGCTGCAGTCCCTGACGGGGCTGAACGACTCGGCGCTGCGGGCGGTCGTCATCGCTGTGCATCAAGCCAATACCTTGTTGCTGTTAGGCGCCATCGCGCTGACGGCGTGGGCCGCAACGGACGAGGTGCATCCAGGCACACGCGGCCCCCAATTGCCCCATTTGCGAACGATGCTGGTTTTCGGCGTCGTTGGCCTCATCGTGCTCAGCGCGACCGGTGCGATCACTGCGCTGGGCGATACGCTGTTCCCTGCCGGTTCCCTTGTGGAAGGCTGGCAGGCCAAGTTCTCGCCGACGGCGCACTTCCTGGTGCGGCTGCGGGTGGTGCATCCGTTGATCGCCGGCCTGATGGGCCTCTACGTCGTTGTCCTGGCCTGGCTCGTGCATCGCCGCACGAACGATGCGTTCACCCGCTGGCTGGCCAGCACGCTGACCGGGCTGTTTTTTGCCCAGTGTGCGCTAGGCGCGCTCAACGTCATCTTGCTTGCGCCGGTGTGGATGCAGCTCGCGCACCTGCTGCTGGCCGATGGGGTGTGGATCGCCTTCGTATTGCTCGCAGCAAATGCTGCTGCGCCACACTACCGCGCTGCCAGCGCAGATCACGAGGCTCCGGTCGCGTCACCTGCCCTGGTCGTGAAGTGATATGGCCAAGATTCGCATCTCGGCGCTGTATTGCTATCCCATCAAGTCGTGCAAAGGCCACGCTTTGCAAGAGGCGACCACCGACGCGCGTGGCATCGTCGGCGATCGCAGCATGATGATTGTGGATGCTGGCGGCGAGTTCATCAGCCAACGCGAAGCGCCGCGCCTGGCGCTGATCGCGCCGCAGCTGCACGCCGACGGCACCATGACACTGTCTGCGCCCGGCATGCCCTCGCTCAGCTTCCATCCCGGCGACGCCGGGCGGCGGATAAAAGTTCGCGTGTGGAACGACATATGCGAGGCCGTGGATCAAGGGGACGCCGTCGCCGAATGGCTGCAAGAATTCCTGGCTGCGCCGGCCCGGCTGGTGCGCATCGCCGACGACTTCGAGCGCCGCGTGGACCCGCGCTACGCGCGTCATGCGTCCGACCAGACCGGCTTCTCCGATGGCTATCCGTTTCTGCTGATCTCGCAGGCCTCGCTCGACGCGTTGAACGCCCGGCTCGCTGCGCCCGTCCCGATGAACCGCTTTCGCCCCAACATCGTGGTGAGCGGTTGCCCGCCCTTCGCCGAGGATGGTTGGTGCGACTTTCGCATCAATGGCATCTTGTTCAGCGCGGTCAAGCCGTGTGCCCGTTGTGTCGTCCCGACGATTGACCAGGATACGGCCGCCGTTGGTCCTGAGCCACTCAGGACGCTGGCCACCTTTCGCACGTTCGGACAAAAGGTGTTGTTTGGCCAGAACCTGGTGGCGGCCGGGACGGGCGTCCTGCGCGTGGGCGACGAGGTAGAGGTGGTGACGCGCGCCGACGCCACATCCCGTCCGCCATAGGCTTGGCGCGAGAGGTGTGGCGCGTCTCGGGGGGAAGGGATCAGCGCGCAACTGCAGGCACGTATACCGCGTTGGGTACTGCGAGGACGAGCGTGAGCATATTGACGCCGTTGTCTTCGTAGGCGTTCGCGAACACCTTCAGTTCGCCCGCGCCGGCCGATAGATCGGCTAAGGCTGCGCGCGGCAGCTCGACACGCATGGCCGGATCGCCCCGATACTCCACGCCGTCAATCACCCATGTGCCCCAATCGTCGCTTGGGCGCGCGGTCAACGTCCCCAGCACATTTTTGCTGCCCTGGCCCGGCGCAACGTGCGTCTCGATCTTGACAGCGACTCGCTCTCCGCCCGAGACCACATACTTCACCTCAACGAACGCGCCGAGTTTGAACGGCAGGCCAGCCTTCTGCTCGAGTTTGGTTCCCGCGTTCACGGTGTAGGTGATCCCACTGATTACCCAGTTGCCGGGCACAGTCGTCGTGAAGCTGTCAATCACGCCGTAAGCCTTGAAGGTGTTGACCGGGTCACCCGTCCCGCCCTGGCATTTGTAATCGCGCTCGGTCTCCACTTCCTTGAGCGTGTTCACGCCGTTCATCGGCACGAACTCGGCTTTTACGCATTGACCCACTGCAAACACCCCGTCTTCCTGTTCGAACTCGGTGCGGCTGTTGGCCTGATATTCGACGCCGCCGATTCGCCAAGTGCCGATATACGGCGCGGGCGGAAAGGCCTCTATGCGCGCAAACACCTTGCTGTCCTCGCGTGGGTTAGGCGTGCTGGTCGGCGGGGGCGAGCCGCTGCCGCAATCTCGCTGGGGTTCCGAGTCAATTTCATCGGCAATCTTCACATTGTTGCTGACGAAGTAACGCACCTTGGCGCACGAACCTACCGTGAGCGGCCCTTCATTGAAATCGAACTCGGTGTTGTTGTTGGCCACGAAGGTCTGACCTCCGACCCTCCATTCACCTAACAGACCGATGGGCCGGCTCTCCACCAGACCGCGATGCAACAACTTGACCGGCGTGGCCGATGGCGATGGCGTGACGGACGGTCCAGGCGATGGCGTGCCACTCAGGCCACAATCCTGTGGTGGTTCGCTGTCAATCTCGTCGGCGATGTCGGCGCCGCCGCTGGTGAAGTAACGCACCTTGGCGCACGCGCCGACAACCAGTGGGCCTTCCTGCGTGTCGAACTCGGTGCTGGTGTTGGCCACAAAGGCGCGGCCGCCCACCACCCACGTGCCGATATTTCCGGCCGGGCGGCTGTTGATGATGCCGCGATGAATCTGCGTCGGAGGATCATCCTTCGCCTGTGCCGGCCAAGTTACCAGCAATACGGTGGCTATCACCATCAACACGCTCGCTGCGAGCAATCCAAATATGCGCTTCATGTCGCTATGACCTCCTGTTTGTTTGAATCTTCATCAGGAGATGTGTGACCAGCCTGCCGATTAAATACACAACCCGATAGCATCTGGGTGGTTCGCGCGGCCGTGTGCCCAAGTCCGGTACTCCTGGAGCTGGTTAGAATGTCCGCTATGGACGACTCGCGATCCACGCCGTCGTTGGCGTCGTCCCAGGCGGCCGATGCTCGACCGGCTGAAGACTTGCTCTCGGCCTGCCGCGCCGGTGACGCCGAAGCATGGCAACGCCTGGTGGAGAAGTATGAGCGGTTGGTGTATTCCATCCCGCTGCGCATGGGGTTGGATCGCGACGAGGCCGCCGACATCTTCCAGCTTACGTTCTCGGCGCTCGTCCAGAGCCTGGACGCCATCCGGGACGAATCGAAGCTGGGAGGGTGGCTGGCGAAGGTAGCCCGTCGGCAAAGCTGGGCAGTGCTGAGTCGGCGCGGGAACCAACTCTCCTTCGCCGACATCGCACCTGAGGACGAGCTTGCCCTGGCCGAGCGCGCCGGCGCGCTCGGCGTGGCCGACTCAGGTCACATCCAGTCTTGGGAGCTGTCGCTCTGGCTCGATCAAGGGTTGGCCAGGTTGACGGACAAGTGCCGGGAGTTGCTTACTGCGCTCTACCTGGACGTGGCCGAGCCGTCGTATGCCGAACTGGCCGAACGCCTCGGCATTCCGATCGGCAGCATCGGGCCGACCCGCGCGCGATGTCTGGAGCGCCTGCGCCAGGTGTTGCAACAGGAGTGAGCGCCGCGTATCAATTTCACCCGCCGACGCCACATCTCTTGAGAGGCCATGAACGAAGACGCAACGGCACCCACTTTTGCCCAGCTTGTGGACTGGGTGGACGGCAAACTGGACGCCGCACAAGCCGCGCGCGTGCAAGCCGCCGTGGATGCGGCCATTGCCCGCGGCGACGAAGCGCTCGCCGCCACGCTGGCCTGGTTGCGCGCATTCCGGACGCAAGCTGATGAAACCGTGCTCGTGCCGCCGCCAGATGCTGCGCGCGCCCGCGTGATGCGAGCCTTCGAGGATTTCATGCGCCGCCGGTCGAACACTTCCACCCAGCCGGGCGGCTTGCTGCGGCGCATCCTCGCCCCGCTCGTCCGGGCCACCGGGCCGGGGTTGGCCGTAGAAGGTGCGCGCGGCGCGGCCATCCAGGCGCGTCGTCGGCAGATGACTTTCGAATGCGAGTTGGCCGACATCGTGTTGAACGTGCAACCGCGCGATGGCACCCACCGTTTGAGCGGTCAGGTGCTTCCCCGCGTCGCGCTCGACGTGGCCGGCCTGATCGTCGAACTGCTGCGCCTGGGCGGGGAACGCGTCCCGCCGGAAAGGAGCGAGACCGAAGCGTTGGCCGGCCTTACCCGCGCCGACGACATGGGCGAGTTCACCTTCGACGCCGTCGCTCCGGGCCGCTACGTCCTCGTGCTCGTCGCCGAGGCCCTCGAAATCAGCGTGGCGCCGTTCGAAGTGGCCTGAACCATGCCCCACAATGCCATGACGCTCGACGTGTCATCCGCACTGGCGCTGCCGTCCGAGACGGCGATGCTGGATTGGCTGCGGCGGAACAACTTGCCGATCGCCGATGGCTTATCGGCGATGCTGGACGCGGCATCCGCTGCAGTTGCCAGCCAGCCCGGTCAGGCCCGGCAGTGGGCCGAACGAATCCGCGCCGCGGCAGTCGAGATGGCGTTGCCGGTTTTGGTCGGCCGCGCCGACTACCTGCGCGCCCAGATCTGCGCCCTCAACGCCGAGTTCGAGCAGGCGTTGGCGCTGATCGAGTCGGCGCGCCGGCATTACCTCGCAGCCGACGACATCCGCGGCGCCCAGCGCACAAACGTCGGCCGCATCACCGTTTTGGAGCAACTGGGCCGCTACGACGAAGCGATTGCGCTGGCACATGCGTTGCAACGCGAACTCGACGCCGACGCTTCCGACGAAGCGCTCAGCCTGCTTGCCAAGTCGCACCTGAATCTGGGGGTGTGCTACCTGGCCGTTGGTCAACCCGAGCGTGCGCTGCAAGCCTACGCGCGGGCTGAGGCACTGTTCCGCCGCTTGAGCGATGCAGAGGGCGCAGCGCAGGTGATGAACAATCAGGGCGTGGTGCTGCTGGAGCTGGGGCGCACCGACGAGGCGGTGGCCATCTTGGAAAAGGCCGTGCCGATTTTCGCCGACCTCGACCTCGACCTCGAAGTCGCGCACGCCTATCAGAACATCGGCTATGCCAATCTGCTGCAAGGTCGCTACGGCGCCGGTTTTGCTGCGTTCGAGCGCGCCCGTGCCATCGTGTGGCCGCTCGAAGCGTCGGCCGACAAAGGGGCTTTGCTGCTCGACCTGGGCGATGCTTATCTGCGCCTGAACCTGTACGCCGAAGCCGAAGTCACCTATCGTGAGGCTGTCCAGGCCTTGCGCTCCTCGGCCATGGCATACGAACATGGGCGCGCCATGCAGGGCTTGGGGGCAGCGCTGCATGGGCTGGGCCGTTTGCGCGAAGCCGAAGAAGCCCTATCCGAGGCTGCACACCGCTTCCAGACCGTTGGCAATGGACTTGCCCTGTCCAGCGTCATCCTGCAACAAGCTGTGCTGCTCGCGTCCGACGGGAGACGCGACCGAGCACTGGCCCTGGCTGGCGAAGCGCTCGCCCTCGCGCAAGCCAGCCCGCTGCAACAGGCCCAGGCGCACCTGGCGCTTGCCCGGCTGTTGCTGCCCGATGCCAACGCTGCGCGAGAGCATCTGCAGGCCGCTGCAGAAATCTCCGAGCACTTGCAGGTGCTACACCTGCGACAGGAAGCGTTCGGTTTGCTTGGCCGTGCCCATGCCTTGCTTGGCGAAGATGCCATCGCCAAGGACTACCTGATGCGCGCCATCACTCTGCTCGAAACACAGCGGGCCGAGATGCCCCACGAGCGCATGCGTGCGTCATTTGTCAGCGACAAGCTCGGTGCGTTCGACGACCTGATCGCCTTGTTGTTGAAGCAAGACGAATACGGGCCAGATGGCATCCAGCAGGCGTTCGAGCTGACCGAGCGCGCGCGGGCGCGTGCGCTCTTGGATCGCCTGGCGGGCGAGTGGGCACTTGACGTTGCCCCAGCCGCCGACGCGCAATCGTCGGCCCAGCAGCGCGCGCTGCAGGTCAAACTTGCCGCTGCCTACTCGGCCATGTTCGCCAGCGACGCCTCGGATGCGGAAACCATCGCGCGCCACGAAGCCGAGGTGGTCGAACTGGAACAGGCGCTGTCACGGTTACAACTGCACGCACAGCCCGGCGGACTCGGCGTCGGCGCGCCATGGTCGTTGGAGGCGATTCAAAGCACGCTATCGCCGCAGACTGCCTTGATCTCGTACTACATCCTCGGCGAGCGCATCGTGGCCTTCGTGGTATCGCCAGAGGCGATGTCGCCGGTCCAGATGGTCTCGGCTGGACGAGTCTCGGCCGTGCATGCTGCGCTGGAACGGCTGGATGTGCAGTGGGAGCGCATCGCCAACGACCCGGCGCTGGCGATGCGTCACGCAGCCACATTCGAACGCACGGCCCGCGGCCCGCTTGCCACGCTGTATGAAGAGGTGATCGGGCCGATAGAGGTAGCTTGCCCCGCGGCGCGTCGGACGCGCTGGGTGATCGTGCCTCACGGGCCACTCTATCAGGTGCCGTTTCAGGCGTTGTATGACGGCGAGCAGTATTTGATCGAGCGACGTGAGATGACGTATGCGCCGAGCGCGACGGTGATGGCGCTGTGCGCAGCGCGTCGGTCGCCGGCGGAGAAGCAGCGAGCCGTCGTTGTCGGCGTGCCGGATGCCCGCATCCCCGCGGCCGGCGAAGAGGCCCGGTCGGTGGCTGCGCTTTGGCCTGCAGCCGAGGTCACCTTGCTCACCAGCGCGGACGCCACGATCGAAGCGTTCGTCCGAGAGGTACAACGGGCCCACACGCTGCATGTGACCTGTCATGGTCTGTTCCGCGCCGGCAATCCGCTGCTTTCGTCGCTCAAGCTACATGATGGCTGGTTCATGAGCGCGGATGCGGCCAGCCTGGACCTGCAGGGCGCGACGGTGGCGTTGAGCGCGTGCGAATCAGGTCGCAGCGCTGCCTTGCGCGGCGATGAAATCCTCGGCATGGCGCGCGGATTTCTGAGCGCCGGCGCAGCCACACTCGTCGTCAGCCTGTGGCTGGCGCACGATCGAGCCACAGCCGAATTGATGACTGACTGGCATGCACACATGCGGCGCGGCGAGCCACCTGCGGCCGCGTTGCGCCTGGCGCAGTTAGCGGTGAAGGCGCGCTATGCGCATCCCTTCTACTGGGCGCCGTTCATTTTGATCGGGAGAGGTTGAAGCGAGATGAAGGCAAGACGATATCTCGCCGTCTTGTTGATTGCGGCGCTACTTTTGGCGACGGGCTGCTTCGGCCTGATCGCCGTGGCGTCGCCCCCGGCCCATGGGTATGCGCATGGCAGCTACAAGGCGAACGAAGTGATCATCAAGCTTAACCCGGCGTCGGGCGCAACCATCGACGCAATCAATGCCACCTACGGCACCACCACGCTGGGCCCGCTCGGGTCGCTCGTGGGAGTGTATCGGCTGCAGGCGCCTCCCGGCCAAGATGCGGCTGCTTTGGCAGCGACGATGGCGACCGACGCGCGCTTGCTCTACGCCCATCCCAACTACCTGCGTGAGCCTCCGGAGGCGAACCCGCGCAGCAGCCGGGCGTGGGGTGGGCTCGACCCGACACCGTACAACACGCACTACGCGCGGGCGATGCTGGGCCTGACGTCTGCCCATGCGGTCACGCAGGGCGACGGCGTAATAGTGGCCGTGCTCGATACCGGCGTGTACCTGAACCATCCTGCCCTGGTCAGCAAGCTGATGGCCGAACGCTACGACTTCGTGGACGATGATGCGTGGCCGGACGACGTCGGCAATGGGTTGGATGACGATGGCGACGGCGAGGCCGACGAGGTGGTCGGCCACGGCACGCACGTCGCCGGCATCGTGCTGATGGTTGCGCCGAACGCGCGCATCATGCCGTTGCGCGTGCTCGATTCGGACGGCATCGGCGACGATGGCATCATCGTTCAGGCGATCGAGTACGCCATCACCCATGGCGCGCGGGTGATCAACCTAAGCCTGGGGACGGCCGATGAATCTGACCTGCTCGAGGAAGCGGTGGAGCGTGCCACGCGAGCTGGCGCGGTGGTGGTGTCGGCCTCGGGCAATGCCAACAGCAAAACCAGGCAATACCCGGCTGCGGAGGGCTGCGTCATTGCAGTGACCTCGGTCAACCAGAGCGACGTCAAATCGTCGTTCTCGAACTATGGGAGCTGGGTGGACATAGCCGCGCCGGGCGAAGCGATCTACAGCATGCTGGAAAACGACGGCTATGGCTCGTGGAGCGGCACTTCGATGGCAGCCCCGTTCGTCAGCGGTCAAGCCGCACTCGTCCGCCGCCTGCGCCCCGATTGGAACCCGTGGCAGATCTCGGCGGCCATCGCGCGCACAGCCAGGGACATTCGGGCGAACAACCCGGGCTTCGGCAGTGACCTGGGCGAAGGGAGGATTGACGTGGCGGCCAGCGTGGTCTTCGCCCAATCTGCGGCGCAGCCGCCCACCGACGACGCTCTGATCAGCAGCAGTTGTGTGGAGCCGGAATCGCCAGCCGGCAGCCCAACGCCGACCCCCACGCCCGGTGCAACGCTCACGCCCACACCGACGCCGGGCCCTATGCTGCACAAACGCGTGCATTTGCCTTTCGTCGTGCGCTGAGGCTATTTGTATTGTTGAGCATCGAGAGGCCCACTGTGCAGGTTAGCCAGGCACCTACTGAGCAGGGTTGCAAGCTAATAATGCGGATGGGAGGCTTGTAGTTCCCAGTCCACCGGCGTTTCGGGGCTGCCGTAGATGACGTGTTCGATGAAGCGCTCATAGCGGTCGGCGAAGCGTTCCAGCGAGAACTGCTCGGCGCGCTTGCGAGCGTTGCGGCGATCGAGCTGATCCACACGGCGCACGGCTTCGGTCAGCGCATCTATGTCGCGCGGAGGCACGAGATAGCCGCTGACACCGTCCTGAACCAGCTCTGATGGACCGCCCTCGTTATAGGCGATCACTGGCGTGCCGCCTGCCAACGCCTCGATGCACGTGTTACCGAAGGCTTCGATCCAGTGCGGGGTCATCAACATGGCTTTGGTGTTGCGCACTACCCGATGCAACGCACCTTGATCGAGGAAGCCATGGTAAGTGACATCTACATCCGGATAGCGGGCGAGACAGTCGTTCCAATACTCGCGATGCTGCATCTTGCCGCACACGTCAAGGGGCAAGCGCAGACGTTGTGCCACGGCGAAGGCGTCTTCCAGCCCCTTTTCGGGTGAGATGCGCGCTACCCAACTGATGCGCTGCGGGGGCGCAGGGTTGAATTCATACTTCGCCAGGTCTATACCGCCGTAGAGCGACATCATGCGGCAAGGGTCTATGAACGGGAAGGTGGCTGCCTGGGCGCACGTGTTCACTGCGAAGTGGTTGGGGTACTCGTAGAAGCGCTCGCGGATGATCCCGTCTACGGCGTCAATCGTCGAAGCGATGCTGATGATGTGGCCGACAGGCGTCTTGAAGAAGGGAGTCAGGTAATAGGCGAGCCAGTCGTAATTGATGCCGATGATGGCGTCGTATTGATCCTGCACGCGCATCGCCAGTTCCCACATGCGCTCCAGCACACCATCGGCCTGGCAGAGGATCGGCTGATCTCGCCGTGCCGTGGTGGCGTAGGGCGGCGGCCGGCCTTCAACCTGATACACCAGCACGTCGGGCGACGGCTGCACGCTGCCCGCCGGCGCGGAGATGGCCACCCGATGACCTCGCCGCGCCAGGATGGGCGTCAGATTCATTAAGTTCGTCTCGACCCCTCCCCCTTCACCCGATCCCAACGGCCCAACCGGACTCGTCAAAAACAACACGCGCCGCTTCATGAATGCCAGCCTATCGTGGTATTGCGAATTTCGTTGCGCGACACATCATCAGTCTGCCAACCCACGCACATCCTCGGCTACCGCCGTCGCCACGCCGAAATCTTCCGGGCGCTTGTGCACCTCTCGCACGGTCACGAAACTCTCCACCATCGCTTTCGTGTTGTCCACCCCCAGCCGATTGAAGAGCATGTCGAAGCGTTGTTGCAGGGCAGTACGCACCCGGGCGCGATCCGCTTCGGGCAGCGACCACAGCGCTTTCTTGAACGGGCCGGTGGCCTTCTTGCGGGTCTTGTGCAGGAACTGCTCGTCGGTGTCACCCGGCTTGCGCTCGTCGGCAGCGTTCTTGAACAGCCACTGCGTGATTTCGTCGTTGAGATCTCTGGGCAAGTTGGCGTAAACGATTTGCTGAAAGGCAGTGGCCAGGTGTACCTCGATGGCGCCGGCTTGCACGAACTTGCCGAAGGCTTCCTCGGGCAAGGTGCTCGCGCCATGCTGCACTGCGCCGCCCATGCCATATTCTTCGCGCGCGGCGGTGGACAGCTCGCGCAGCGTGTCGAAGTCAATGTTCACGTCGGCGATCGAGCCGTCGGGCAGCACGATGCCGCCGTGCGATGTGCCGGTCTGGATGGAGATCTTGCTGATGCCTGGCTTGTGCTTGATGTGGCTCAAGTAGCCGCTCATGAAGGCGCGCAATTCGTGGATGTTGCTGTTTTTGTGTCCCACCTCGCCGATCTCGCCGCCCAGCGAGATAGTCAGACCGGCGGGCTGTCGCTGCCGGATGTAGTCGCTGAACAGCGCGCATAGCTCGTAGTTCAACCGTTGCTGCTCGTCCAGCGAAGGTTTGCTCAGGTCCACCAGCGTCGAGGTGTCTATGTCAATGTTGTAGAAGCCGGCGGCCAGCGATTCGTCAATCAGGTTGCGCACAGCAGCCAGTTCGGAATCGGCGTCGGTCTTGTACTTCTTGGCGTTCACCTGGAAGTGGTCTCCCTGGATGAACAGCGGCCCGCGATAGCCCTCCTTGATGGCCGCGGCGAGCATGACGGTGGTGTATTCGGCCGGCCGTTGTTCGGTATAGCTCATCTCGCTGCGCGCGATCTCGAAGATAAACGCGCCGACTTTCGACTCGACGGCCGCGCGGATGGCTGCGCGCGCCGTGTCGTAGGCCATCATGCGGATGTTCATGGCCGGCGTGGTAAAGCTATGGTCGAGCGCGTTCCGACCACGCGCGATATATAGTTCGTGGATGGACGCCGGGCGAATGCCGAGCGCTTGACCGGTCTCCCAGATCAGCCAGCGCGCAGCGGCTTGTTGGGCCGGTGTGCCGAACACTGCGGCATTTACCAACGCGTCAATCCCCTTGATGCGCAGAGCGGCTTCGTCGCGCACTTCCACGCCGAGGTCCATGGCGAGCAGCGAGTCGTCACGCTGCACCTGCGACTTGCCGGCTATCACTTCGATGACTTCCCCGCTGGCTTTCACTAATTCGCGAATGGTGTTGGACATCTGAACTCTCCTTCGCTAGTCATTGGCGTCTGGCGTTTCAATGATCTGCCCAGTGCCAATGCGCGATCATGCTTTGTTGTGGTGTTGCACATCTTCCTTTGCACTGCGTAGTATATTCGCCCCGCTTATCGGAGGACTGAAATTTGACTCTGTCATCGGTAACCATTGTCGGACTGGGTGGCACGCTGCGCGAGCGGTCATATTCGCGCGCGGCGCTGCGCGAAGCGTTGCGCGTCGCCGCCGAGCAAGGCGCACAGACCGAACTCCTCGACCTGCGCGAATTGAACCTGCCCATGTTTGTGCCGGGTTACGGCATCGAAGACTATCCTGCCGAACACCGCGCCGCCATTTCGCGGCTAATCGCGGGGTGTCGGCGCGCGACTGCCATGGTGTGGGCGTCGCCCGCTTATCACGGCACGGTGAGCGGCGTCTTCAAGAACGCCGTGGACTACGTCGAGTTATTGAGCGACGATCACCCAGCTTACCTCGATGGGAAAGCCGTGGGGCTGATCGCGATCAACGACTCGAAGACGTTCGGCGCGATGTCGAACTCGGTGCACGAGCTGCGCGCCTGGCTGGCTCCCACGCACGTGCAGTTGAGCAAGAGTGACTTCGACGGCGACATGCGGCTGAGCAGCGAGCGCGCTATCCGCCGGATCAACCGCCTGGTGAGCGAGTTGCTCGGCTTTTGCCTGCGCTAGCGGCCATCGCGTCACGCCCCGGTCCCGATTCGAAGCTGTAACCGGCTGTGCGGGTTTGTCGGCGATGAATTGGCCGAACTCCCGTCAAACACTGGGTGGGCGAAGGCATTGCCTTCGCCCACCCTCTATAGATTTGTCTTTGCTGGCGAACAGCCTGTCCAGGATTGCCCCGGTGCGTAACGCGGGGTGCGTTCATTCACGGGGGCACTTTCTTGGAGGGGCAGGCCTGTGTGCCTGCCTGCGTTTGGCGCGTATGGGCGGGCGGCCAGGCAAGGCCACCCCTGCATCACCCCCCGTTCGTAGGGGCGACCCTATGGTGGTTGCCGGCGTGATCGCGCATGCGCGAGCGGGCGGCCACGCAGGGCC
>JAIMBB010000080.1 GCA_023511655.1 Anaerolineae bacterium | reverse complement strand
CGCTGCGCAAGGCCTCGCCCCCGCGCCTGGGATGCACAAACAGATGGGTATACAGACTGTTGCTCGCGGTGTGCAGCCAGCGCAGCCTCCCCGCTACCCGCAGCCCCGTCTCATCAAAATGCACCACCTTTGCCCGCTTCAACTGCTCCACCGTGGCTGCTTCCACCCCCGCCGCCAGTTCATACCCCTGTTCCAGAGCCGCCTCTACGGTCTCACTGTTCAGCGCGTGTCCAAACAAGTCCTCGAACAAGCGGCAGATCTGCTCCAGCGGCATTTTGTGATCCACCGACAACTGGGTGACCAGAGCCCGCACTCCAGGCCCATACTGCACGCTGCCTGTCACATCAGGCGGGTATACGCCGCGCTGCGCCTGCCCGCAGCATGTGATTTCTCCCAGCCGATGTTCGGTCACTGCCAACCGAGGCCCTGGCACATCAAACACCTGTCGCTTGCCTATCACCTCATGCGGTTCATTTGCCGAGATGACCCGCCCACACACAGCGCAACGCTCTGGCAAATGAACCTGCACCTGGTCGGGTTTCTCCACCGCCTGTAAGGTTCGACCCGTGTGCCCAGGCTGTCCGCCGCGTGGCTTCTTGTCTTTGGGCAGCGCCGGCTGTATTCGCTTCTTCCGATACCCGTCGCTGCTGGGTGGCTTGTGGCTGTTCTGGCTGTTCAGTCCCAAGCGACGCTTCAACTCGATGTTCTCGGCCTGTAGGCGGGCATTCTCGGCCTGCAGGCGGGCGTTCTCCGCTCGCAGATCGGCCACTTCCGCCTGCAGACGGACAATCTGGGCCTCAAGAGAACTCAGTCGCTTGAGCAGGATTTCTACTTCCGGCAGTTGCTCAGCCACGACGATAATTTACCGCACTTCCCGTAGAATGGTAGGCAGTTACGACGTTGATCGCACATGGCCGCGCGGATCGGCTCGCCGGCGGGATCGCGACTGGACGGCTCTACAACAGCGCGCTCAGCACTTTGGCCATCCCATCGGCCATTTCCTCGAGATGCACATCGGTCAGGTCGGGGCTGATGTCGAGGTGCACGGCGCGCTGCAGCAGGTCGAGCGTGCGCGGGCACATGTCGCGGCTGTATTCGATCGGCGGGTGCCATGCCCACGGGGCGCCGCCTGCCCAGGAGCGCTGTCGGAGGATGGGCGCCCAGTCGCAGTAGACGTGGTAGTCTCGCCGGCCGGAGTAAATCACCGAAGCCGGCAACCCTTCGGCCTTGAGCGCGGCGGCGATGTGTTGCGCCCGCTCGGCCGCCGGCACGAAGAAGACCAGGCAGATGCCAGCGTCGCCCTCGGGATCGGGTTCGTCGCGAAAGCGAATCCCCTTGCGCCGGGCGAGGTCATCCATGCTGGCCTTCAAGAGCGCTTTGTTGCGGCGCATGTCGCCGACGATGCGGTCGAGCTTGCCCAACTGCACCAGCGCCACTGCGCCGTGCAGTTCGCTCATGCGCAGGTTGATGCCGGGCAGGATCTCCTCTTCCGGGATGCCGTTGCGATCGCCGCCGATCACGTCGTGATACATCAGCGCGCGCTTCCAGATCGTCTCGTCGTCGGTGGTGATCAATCCGCCCTCGCCGCTGGTGATGATCTTGTTGAACTGCAAGCTGAACGCGCCGACATCGCCCAGGCTGCCCAGCTTACGGCCGCCGTAGCTGCCGCCGTTGGCCTGCGCGGTATCCTCGATCAGGTGAAGGTCGTGTCGGCGGGCGAGCGACAGCAGCGCATCCATGCGACACGGCCCGCCGCGCATATGCACGGCGGCGATGGCCCTGGTGCGCGGCGTGATCTTGCGCTCGACGTCGGCAGGGTCGAGGGTCAACGACTCGTCTACCTCGGCCAGGATCGGCACTGCGCCCAACGCCACCACGGCCGAGGCGGTGGCGATCCACGTGTAGGCCGGCACGATCACCTCGTCGCCCGGTCCGACGCCCAGGCCGGCCAGCCCGCCCATCAGCGCCGCCGTGCCCGACGATACCGCGACGCAGCGGCGCACGCCGAGGTGGGCAGCAAAAGCCTTCTCCAACATTTCCACCCGCGACGGACTGTCGCCCGGCCCGTAGTAACGAAACAGCCGCTTCGAACGCAGCACGTCCAGCACGGCTTGTTCTTCTTCCGGGCCGATGCGCATGCCGCCCGGATACATGGGCGGCACGGGCCGGGTGACCGCCGGCACGCCGCCATCAATAGCGAGTTTATCGTGCTTCATGGTTCTGACTCAGTTCGATTCAATTCAGGTCAATTCAAGTCAAGTCAGGTCAGGTCGGGTCAGGTCGGGTCGGGTCGGGTCGGGTCAGGTCAGGTGTAGATCGCCTGGCGCTGCCACCGCCGCACCCAGGCCCCGACAGCGGCCACCGTATCCAGCCACAGACCGTGGGCAGGATCGGCGCAGTAGGCGCACAACGCATCGAGCACCTCGGCGCGAATGGCCTGATGCGGAAAGCCGCCACCGACGTCATGCGAGACGAAGATCACCCAGCCGCCCGCGTCGCGGGCGCGCTCGATCCACGCGCGCAGATCGTCGAACGTTGCGCCGTCGCTCTCGATGCCCCCGGCCTGGGCGAGGTCAACGAAGGTCGGATCGTTGACGGATTCGTCGCGAAAACCGCGCCCGACGACGAAGTGGCGCGCCACCAGCGGCACGTAGCTTTGCAGCGAAGCGCCGCGGCCGACGTATTTTTGCCCGCAGCAATAGGCAAAGGTGGTCGGCGCGACCCCCAGCGCCTCGCGGATGAACGCATTGGCGTCGAGCAGCTCGCGCTCCATGCGTTCGAGCGTGTAATCCTCCAGCGCGTTTGTGCGCGACCAGGGGAAATTGCCGCTGCACGGATGCGTGACGGTGTGGTTGCCCATCTCATGTCCGGCCGCGGCCGCCGCTCGCCAGTCGTCCAACCGTTCGCGCGCGCGGTTCGGCGAGACGTAGAAGGTCGCCCGGACGCCGTGGCGATCGAGGATGGGCAAGCCGTTGTCGAGTTGGGAGGGGCGCGCGTCGTCGAAGCTCAGGCTAACCGCCGCGCGTTTGCCATCCGGCCAGGCGAAGGCATGCTCCGATTGCACCATGTCGCGGTGAGCATAGCGCAGGGAACGGCCCTGTCAATGCACCAAACGGGCAAATGCGATGATAATCCGTCCCACAAACCATGACGCATCCTCCGCTTGGCAATCTCCATCCTTTCGTCACGGCCATTGCCGATCATCATCCTCCGGCGCTCTCCTTTCTCAACCCGCAATTCACCGATCTTGCTGCCTGGCGCGCGGCCGCCCGCGAGCAAGCGCTGGCGCTGTTGCGCTATGCGCCGCCGCGCGTGCCGCTCGATCCACACATGATCGAGGTGGTGGACAAGGGGGACTATGTGCGCGAGAAGGTGACGTTCGCCAGCGCGCCGTGGTCGCGCGTGCCGGCGTATGTGCTGGTGCCCAAAGGGCTGGTTCGCCCGGCGCCGGGCATCGTCGCCCTCCACGATCACGGGGGCTACTACGTGCACGGCAAAGAAAAGCTGGTGGAAACCGAGCGCGAGTCATCCCACCTGATCGCTTATCGGGAAAGCGGCTACGGCGGACGGGCGTTCGCCGGCGCGCTCGCCCGCCGAGGCCATGTGGTGATCGTGATAGACGCTTTCTATTGGGGCGAGCGGAGGCTGGATTTGCAACAGATGCCCGATGAGCTGGTGAAAGAGATGCAACGCCGCGCGCAGTTCAAGACGGGCGTGCCGGGCGTGAATGAAATCTATTCTCACCTGGAAGAGCCGATGATGCGCCACCTCCTCGCAGCCGGCACGACGTGGATGGGCATCCTCTCGCACGATGACCGCGCCAGCGTGGATTATCTGCTCAGCCGGCCGGAAGTTGATCCGGAGCGCATCGGCTGCCTCGGCCTCTCGATGGGCGGCATGCGCACGAACTGGCTGTTCGGCACCGATCCGCGGGTGAAAGCGGCCGTCGCGGTCGGCTGGATGACCGATTGGCGCGAGCTGATCGCCGGCCACGTCGGGCGACACTCGTTCGCCCAATACGTGCCCGGCCTGACCGGCCAGTTGGAGCTGAGCGACGTGGCCGCCATGGGCATGCCCGGCGCGTTGATGGTGCAGCAATGCGCGCAGGACGCCTTGTTTCCGTTGGACGGCATGCAAAAAACGTGCGACCGGCTGGCTGCGCTATACGCTAAGGCCGGGCTGAGCGAGCGCTTCGCCTGCCGCTTCTACGACGCGCCGCACCAGTTTAACGTCGAGATGCAGGAGGAGGCCTTCGGGTGGCTGGAACGCTGGCTGGCCCGCTGAGCGGAGACCAGAGAGCAGTAACCGGTGCGCGATCCCAATCTCTGAAATCACCAATCACCGAACATGACCGACCCCCGACTTCTTTCCGAGCGTAACATCTGGCTGGCCACGGTTCGCCCCGATGGCCGGCCGCACCTGGTGCCGATTTGGTTCGTGTGGGTGCGCGAACGCATCTACATCTGCACCGAAAGCAGGTCGGTGAAGGTGAGGAACATCGCGGCCAACCCGCGCGCGTCCGCCGCCCTGGAGAACGGCAACCAACCCATCATCGCCGAGGGCCGCGCGACTGTCCTTCACCGCCCCTACCCCGGTGACGTGGTGGCCGAATTCAAACAGAAATACGGCTGGGACATCAGCGCCGACGGCAGTTACAACGCGCTGATCGAGATCACGCCGGAGAAGTGGCTGAGGTGGTGACGGACGGCCGCGTGGACCGGCGGCCCGCTTTTTGCCCCTCATCTGAAATATGACCCAACGACAACGCGAAATCACCCTGCGCTTCTTCGCCCAGCCTTCGGAACAAAACGTGCTCGGCAAGGTGCACGGCGGCGCGGTGATGAAGTGGATTGACGAAGCCGGCGCTGCCGTCGCCATCGGCTGGAGCGGCCAGACCTGCGTCACGGTCTACGTCGGCGGTATCCGCTTCGTCAAGCCCATCCTGATCGGCAGCCTGGTGGAAGTGCACGCCCGGCTGATCCACACCGGTCGCACCAGCATGCACGTCGCGGTGGATGTGCGCGCCAGCGACCCGCGCGTGGGCGTCTACAGCCAGACCACGCACTGCATCATCGGCTACGTGGCGATAGACAGCGAGGGCCGGCCGATAGAAGTGCCGAAGTGGGATCCGCAGACCGAGGAGGACCTGGCCCTGCAGCAACACGCCATCAACGCCATGGCGCTCAGCAAGCGCATCGAAGAGGAGATGCGCCGCTTCATGCGCGAGTGAGCGAGGAATCACGCTGGCGCCCTTGCCGTGAAGCCTGCGATCCGCTCACAGGTCTGCCGAATGCCGAAGCGGATCGAATCGCCCGCTTGCCGCCGCCAGCGGGCGGAGCAGCGCCCGCGCCCACCCCGGTCTGCCGGGCCTTCAACCGCGCAACGCTACTTGAGAATGTAATACGTCCCGCGTTTGTCGCCGATGCGCAGGATCATCCCGCGCTCCACCATGTCCACGAAGTCGCGCCGCAGCGTCTCGGGGTTCACCTCCGGGCATAGCTCCTGGTAATCGCGGTTGGTGATGCGGCCGTGCGCCTTGAGATGGGCGAGCATCTTCTGCCAGCGCTCCTGCTGCGCCGTTGGGGGCGCGGAGACGGCGACCGGCGTAACCGACCGGGCGTAGAGGGTGACGGCGAAGCCGGCATCGGTCTCTTCGAACACGGGCGGCTGCTGGCCGGCCTCCTTCATCGCTCGAATCATGCGATCTATGCCGTAGCCCAGCCGTTCGATGAAGCCCATGTCGGCCAGCACCTGCACGATGGCTTCGTTGCGCGAATAGCGCTCGCGCAGCAGATTCTTCAGCGTGACGTGGCCGGGCAGCCGGCCGGGGCTGCGCACCTCCACCCGATCCGCGAACATCAACACCTGGATCTGGTTGCCGGTCAGGCGATAGTCGCGATGGGCGACGGCGTTGACCACGGCTTCGCGCAATACGCCGGGCGGATAGGGCGGCTCGTCGCTGCGCTGCCAGGCGCGCAGGTGCGCGCGGTGCGGCATGTTCTCGGCCAGAAAGGCCTCGGCGCGGCGGATCTGATCGGGCAGCGTCCCGCCCACTGTCTGCCGGGCAAACGCATCGTCCATCTGCGCCCCGCCAAAGCGCGCGCACAGGATCTCGGCGCCGCGCACCCAACGCTGCGGCTGTCGGCCGAACAGCAACAGGCCGGCGTAGGTGGGCTTGATTTGTCGGCCCCGCTTGACCACGCAACCGCGGTGCAGCAGCACGTCCTCAGCAGTGTCCTCGCCGAGCAGGAGGTTCTGCGCGTAGGCTTCTACTTTCGCCCAGTCCAGGTCGTCGCGGCCGGCGCCGCCGGGCGAGGCCGATTCCCAGGTGCCCTCGCCGCGCACCAGCATCAGCTCGCGCAGCGCTCGCGCGTTGATGACGACATTGCGGCCGCCGTCGCGCGTAAAGTAGCGCCCATCCAGGCTGTAGACGTGGGGCAGGCCTTCGGGCACTTCGACGATCAACGCTTCGGGCGCGCCGGCCTCGCCGACAAAATACGGCAGCGGCACGATCAGGCGCGGCTCGCTCATCAACAGCGCCTGCAGGGCCCGATCACGCGCGTCTTCCGGGGAGAGCTTGCTCCTGGCATCGAACGGCAGAACCAGCACACCGCCGCGCGCATTGGCCAGGGCGACCAGCGCACGCGCCATGCGCTCCGGCGTGGCGACGTTGGGCGAGAGCACCTCGATGCGCGCGCTGGGACCGGCGGAGATCAGCTTCTTCAAGTCGGCGCTGGTCAGCATCGTGTGGTGGTGAGTGTCGGACGAGGGCGGGCGAATGTCAAGCCCGCGAGCCGCCCGCGTCACCTCACGATGTAGGTGGCGATCACCTCATCGCCACGGCGCAGCGTCACTTCGTCGCCCTCGCGCCATACCGCCTCCGTTTGATTCCAGAACAGGTCGGTCGGCACATCCACGCCGGTGGTGGTATGCAGGTTGATGAAGCTTTCCTTGAACAGCGCGACGTTGCCAAAAGTGTAGACCTTGCCGCGCGGGTTCGATAGCGTCCAACCGGTCAACGCCACCTCGTCACCTTCGTTCACGATCACCACCGCTTCGCGGGTGCGCTGGCCGGGATAGACGACGGTGCTGATGCGGACTTTGGGCGTGCCCGCGCTGCTGGCCGGCCGCGCGGCAGGCAGTGCCGTCGGCAGCGGGAGCGTTCCCTGCGCCGGAGCAGCTTCGCCGGCGGTGGGCCTCTGCCCGGCGGACTCCGCAGGGGCGCCGGTCGGCGAAACGCCGGTCGGCGAAATGCCGGTCGGCGAAATGCCGCCCGCTTCCGCCGCGGAGGCGGCATTCGGCGCGAGGCCGGCGGACGTTGCGGCGATCGCGCCTTCGGCTCGGGTGACCGCCGGCCGGCCGGCCGCCTGCGTGAAGGCGCGCACCACGATGAATGCAGTGGTCGCCGAGACGAGCACGTTGATCAGCAGAAAGATGATCCAGTTGCGAACCCGAAACGGTGACTGCATGGGCGCAATATAGCACGCGCCCGGCGGCGGGTTGGCGCAACTAGAACATCTGTGCTAGACTCGCGGGCATGGCGACGGTGAACCGCTTGGACGAAGCGTTGCTGGCCTATGCCAGGCATCTCGAACGCCGCCCGATCAGCGACAACACGCGCAAAGCGTTCTGGGGCGATGTGAATCTGTTCGCCCACTTCCTGACCTCCGGCGACCGACCCGCGCCGCCGTTGAAGGCCATCACCAGCGAGCACGTGCGCGCCTTCATCGCCCACGAGGAGAACCGCAAAAACGCCAACAGCCCAAAGTCCATCGAGCGGCGCCTGACCTCGCTCAAGGTCTTCTTCCGCTGGCTGCATCAAAGCGGCCACATCGCGGTGGATCCGGCCGAGGGCGTGCCTTACAAACCGCTGGTGGATCCGCTGCCGGAATATCTGACCGAGGCGCAGGCGATGGCCGTGCTGGAAGCTGCGCGCAAGATCAGCGAAGGCATGCGCCACGACACGCGGCCGCTGGCCATCATCTCCCTGGTGCTCGAGACCGGCATCAAGAAGAGCGAATGCCTGCGGCTGACGCGAGACGACCTCGACCGCAGCGCGCGCCGGGTGTGGATTCGCTACGACAAAAAACACCTGAAGTTCAAGGAGCGGCAGCTCCTCATCTCGGAGGAGTGCCTGCGGGCGCTGGACATGCACCTGCAGCGTTACCAGCCGCATGGCCGGCTGTTCGACTGCACCGGCCGCAACCTGGAGTACATCTTCAACCGCAAAGTCGCGCCGCTGGCCGGCCTGGAGGCGCTCACTTTCGAGATGCTGCGCTGGACCTGCGCCCTGCGCGACTACCGCGCCGGCGCGATGGACGACGAACAACTTCAGTACAAGTATGGCTTATCGCCGCTGGCGTGGAGCGAGATGGAGGCGAAGCTGGCGCGCATCGTCAAAGGCGAAGGCGATGCCTTCATCGCGGGTCGGGCGACGCCTCATCGAGCGGATTAGATCGGTTGCAGCAAGCACCCCCAGGCGTTGATCCGGCTTGCCCGACGCGCCTTCACCCTCGCGTGAAACTTTGCCGCGCGCTGACTACGGCGACCACCTGAGCAGCACCTCGCTGATGACCAACAACAGCGGCGGTGCCGTGGCCGAGGCGCGCTACACGCCCTACGGTTCGACGCGCTGGAGCACTGTGGGCACCGCGCCTGAAGATCACCCCGCAAGCCATCAACACGCGCCTGCGGGTGATCCCGGCCCAGTTGTTCTGGAATGTGCTGCAGGAGATCATACCGGTCTTGCGCGCCCGGTGGGAGAGCCGCCAGCGGCCGCTGTCTGAGGCGATGGCCTGGGCCAGGGCCCACTACCGGCAGGTGCTGATCGGTGACGGGTCAACGTTGGACGCGCTGATCCGCAAGGTGGGGTTGCTCAAAGAGCGGGAGCGCCACCCGCTGGCCGGACGGATAAGCGCGTTGTTGGATGGTCTGTCACGCTTGCCGGTGTGGATCGGATATACCGAGGATGCGGAGGCGCATGATCAGCGGTTCTGGGACGACCTGCTGGGGCGGGTGAGCGCAGGCACGCTGCTGATCTTCGACTTGGGCTACACCAATTTCGAGCGTTTCGCCCAGATGACGCGTGAGGGCATCACGTTTGTGACGCGCGCCAAAGGCAATCTGGTCTATGACGTGGCGCAGGTGATCGTGCGCAGCGCGGCAGTGCTTGATCGGGTGGTGTGGATCGGGAAGGCGCAGGCGGGGACATATCAGCAGGTGCGCCTGGTCGAGGTGCTGTATCGCGGCAAGTGGTATCGCTATCTGAGCAATGAGCTGGATGCCCAACGCTTGCCGACCCAGATGCTGGGGGAGCTGTATCGCCAGCGCTGGCGCATTGAGGATGCCTTTGCGACGGTCAAATCCCTGTTGGGGTTATCGTATTTCTTCTGCGGGGCAGACAACGCCGTGCAGGTGCAAGTATCGGCCACCTGGATGTTGTATGCCATGCTGGTGGACGTGACCGATGCGGTTGCCGAAGCGTTGGCGCGACCGTTTGCCGACATCTCGATGGAGATGGTGTATCGGGCGCTGTATCACTATGTGCATGCCGCGCAGCAGGGCGAAGCGCAGGAGCTGATCGCCTTTCTGGTGGCCGAGCACAAGCTGCTTGGGTTAGTCAAACGCAAGAAGCCGGTCAAGCCGAAAAGTCGCGCTCGGCCCTTGACAGATGACGAAGATGCTTAATTTGAGAGTGATGCTCCAACTCCAACACATCTCGCTCACCATACCGATGTAGCGCAGGCTGTGGAGTATAAGTCTTCGGGAGTCGCATTGAACGCAATGCACCGGCCACAGTCGCCGCTGGAGAGAACGCTGGTCACGACGTGCCTCGCCTGCGCTGTTCGCGCGCCGAAGGCAGCATCGTGAAGCAGGACGCATAAGCCGAACTACTGGCGCAAGAAGAGAGGTGTGCCCGCTTTTAGTGCAGGCGCGCTGCGGGCGCACCGGTGGAAGATCAGGATGCTACCGGAAATGGCACTAAAAGCAGGGGGCGTTCACGCATAGGGGCGAAACCCTCTTGCAAATTGCTCGCCTACCCTATGTTTTGCCCCCAGCCATGGACGCACCTCTGAAAGCATCCCGGGCCTATCGAAGGATGGGTTTTGACGGCTGTCGTTCAGCCCCTACGCTACCACCGGTAGCTCGGCCTGTGCCCTTTCGATCTCGCTCTGCGGCAACTCGTAGTCCTCGATCTTGCCGGCCAAGTAGCGCTCGTAGGCCGACAGGTCGAAGTGGCCGTGCCCGCACAAATTGAAGACGATGGTGCGGCCGATGCCCTCTTCGCGACAGCGAATCGCTTCGTCAATCGCACCGCGAACGGCATGCGCCGCTTCCGGCGCCGGCAGGATACCCTCCGTCCGTGCGAAGAGCACACCTGCCTCGAAAGTAGCCTTTTGTTGCACGGCACGCGCCTCGATCACGCCGTGCCGATACAGCTCGCAGACCGAAGACGCCATCCCGTGATAGCGCAGCCCGCCGGCGTGGATGGGGGCGGGGATGAAGCCGTGGCCGAGGGTGTACATCTTCACCAGAGGCGTCATCATGCTGGTGTCGCCGAAGTCGTAGGCATACACGCCGCGCGTCAGCGAAGGCGCTGCCGCCGGCTCGATCGCCACCACGCGCAGGTCGGATGCCCGGCCGGTCAGCTTGTCGCCGACGAACGGGTAGGCGAAGCCGGCGAAGTTGCTGCCGCCGCCAATGCAACCCACAATCACATCGGGGTAGACGCCGGCCATCTCAAGCTGACGCTTGGCCTCCAGGCCGATCACGCTCTGGTGCATGAGCACATGGTTGAGCACCGAGCCGAGCGCATATTTGGTGGGCGTTGGGTTGGTCACGGCATCTTCGACGGCTTCGCTGATGGCGATGCCGAGGGAGCCGGTGTTATTCGGGTCACGGGCCAGGATAGCGCGGCCGGCGTTGGTATCGTTGCTGGGCGAGGCGACCACCTGCGCGCCCCACGTCTCCATCAAAACGCGGCGATAAGGCTTCTGCTCGTAGCTCACCTTGACCATGTACACCTTCAGCTCAATGTCGAACAACCGACAGGCGAACGATAGCGCGCTGCCCCACTGCCCTGCGCCGGTCTCGGTGGTGATGCGCTTGGTGCCGTCTTCTTTGTTGTAGAACGCTTGCGCGACGGCCGTGTTCGGTTTGTGGCTGCCGGCCGGGCTGACGCCCTCATACTTGTAAAAAATCTTCGCCGGCGTCTGCAACGCTTTCTCCAGGCGATGGGCGCGGTATAGCGGCGTCGGCCGCCACAATTTGTATACCTCGCGCACCGGCTCGGGAATCTCGACCCACCGCTCGCGCGACACCTCTTGCAAGATGAGCGCCATCGGGAATAGCGGCGCCAGGTCATCGGGGCCAACGGGCTGCTTGGTGCCGGGATGTAACACCGGCGGAAGCTCGAATGGCAAATCGGCTTGGATGTTGTACCAGGCTTTCGGGATGTCGCTCTCGGCGAGGAGGAATTTCGTTTGATCGGCCATGAGCCGAGTTTTAGCAAAGAACCGGCTGTACGCAACCCACACCGCCGGCCATGCCGGAGCACATGCGCTCAAAACGCAAGGCCGCCTCGCGGCGGCCAGCGTCTCTTTCGTCGAAGGATGAGCAGCTACTTCTTCTTGTCCGGCTTGCCCCCGGATTTGTCGCCGGACGACGAACCGGCAGCAGCTTCAGCTTTGGCCGGCTCTTTCGATTCTTTCGACGCGACCTTGCCGTCGGTCGAGCCTTTGTCGGCCGATTCATCATGCCGGGTCTCGACCGAGTGTTTGGCCCGGTCGCTCTTGCTGTCGGTGATGTACCAGCCACTGCCCTTGAACGTGACGGCCACTTTGCTCACCACGCGATAGACGTGCTTCTTGCCGCAGTTCGGGCAGCGCTTGATCGGATCATCGGTGAATTTCTGTTGCTTTTCGAACTCGAAGCCGCAATCGGGACAAGCATATTGATACGTGGGCATGGCGGACGAGATTATACGCGGCTTCAGACGCCGATCATCAGGCAACCGACGCCGGCGAGCTACCACGCCAGGCTGGCGGGCCTGCCCCAGCGTCCAAATGCGCTCCGTCACCCCTTGATCGCGCCGGACATCACGCCTTCCACCAGCTTGCGCTGGAAGACGAAGAAGAGAACAAGCAAGGGGATAGTCGCCATCACGCTGCCGGCAAAGAGCAAGTCATACAGCGGTGCACGAATGGTGGCTTGTTTGAAATTAGCCAGGAAGAGCTGCACCGTGCGCAGGTCGGGCTTACTGATGATCAGGTTGGTGAGGATGTACTCGTTGTAGACAGCAACGAAGGTGAGGATGCCCAACACCACCATGCCGCCGGCCATGATTGGCATGACGATCCGCGTGACGATCTGGAACTGGGAAGCGCCATCAATGGTAGCCGAGTCAATCAGCTCGTCAGGAATGGTGGAGGCGATGAACTGGCGCATCAAAAAGATGCCGAATGCCGTGGCCAGGTTAGGAATCCAAAATGGCCAGTAGGTATCCTTCCAGCCCAGCGTGCCGGCCACCAGCAAGTAGAACGGCACGAAGTTGATGGCAGCCGGTAGGAGCAAGGTAGCCAGAATAACCCCGAACAATTGGTTCTTGAACGGGAAGTGGCGCTTGGCGAAGGTGTAGCCGGCCAGCGTGTTGAAGAAGACTTGCAACGCCACCGCCACACTGGCGATCAGCAGCGTATTGAAGATATAGCGTATAAAGTTGTAGTTGCTGATGTTCTGCAGGCCAGAGGCGGCCACTTCCTCCGGCGAGGCAATCTGCAGCAACAACCGGTAAGCTGTCAACTGCGGCCCGTTCGGCGGCCACAACTGCGGATACGACCGGAACAGCTCCTCCTTCGGCATGAGCGACCCGACCACCATCGAGTAGAAGGGAAACATGAAGATGATCGCCAGGATGACCAGGAAGGCATAGAGCAAGGCGTAACCGATCATCCGGGACAAGGCTCGACCTTTCTTCGAGGAGCCGGCAGAGGGGGCAGATGCGAGCGCAGCCATCGGTCGTCAGCTCTTGAGGTTTCCTTCCACCGTCCACCAACTGCGCAACAAGCGGAGTTGGACAAAGGTGATCACCAGGATGATGGCGCCCATGATGAAGCCGAGCGCCGCGCCCTCGCCAAAGCGATTGCCGGCGATCAAGTCCATCATGCGCATGAACATGGTGTAAGTGTTGTTTTGCGGGCCGCCGTTGGTGAGGAGCTTGACCTGGGCATACAGGTTAATCAGGCCGATGGTGGCGGTGATGATCATGAACAACAGCACCGGCCGCAACATCGGCACGGTGATGCGGAAGAAGCTCTGCACGGCATTAGCGCCGTCAATCTCCGCTGCCTCGTACAGCTCGCGGTCAATCGCCTGCAGCGCGCCCAGGAAGATCAAGATATTGGTGCCGCTGCCCATCCAGTGCAGCAACAACGTGACCGAGATTTGAGCCGGGATGGCTTCGACCAGCCAGGGCACGGGCGGAATCCCGATCTTGCCCAGGAGCAAGTTCACCCAGCCGTAGTTCTTGTCCAGGAACTGCGAGAACACGATGGCGACGATGACGCCGGAGGTGACGAAGGGCAAAAAGTAGAGGGTGCGAAAGATGCCGCGTCCCCTGAGCCGGCGCACGTTCAACATCACCGCCACCACCAGCGCAAAGGCCAGGCCGGTCGGCAAGATCCAACCGAGCAGCATCATCGTGTTCAGGAAGGCTTTGCCCAGCAACGGGTCGTTGGTGAGCAGACCGATGTAGTTGTTCAGGCCCACCCACTCCATCGGCCGCTGGCCGCCGGCCCACCGCGACAGGCTGAGCCGAAATCCCCATAGCATGGGATAGACGCCGAACACCAGGAAGACGATGAAGAAAGGCGAGATGAACAGATAGTCTACGCGATGCTTCCACATCTCCCGCAGCAATGCCCGCCAGCGCGCGCTGCGGCTCGCCTGGGGGATCGCGCTCGTCGTTCCAATCGCCTGGGCCATCGGTCAACCTTGCTTGGGCCTCGCCGGTTGGGGCGGCCGGCGAGGCCCGGTTCGAGACGCTATTTCAAGCTCTCCAGCAGCTTCTTGTTTTCGGTGCGCAGGTCGTCCGCCCATTGCTTCACACCCGCCTCGATGTCGAGTTCGCCCTTCATCATCGGGATGAAGTATTTGTCATAGAGCGGCCCGCCACCGGCGATGCCGGAGAGGCCATAGGCCGGCGTGCGATAGTAGTCCTCACGCATCAGGGTGAGCGCTTCGTTGAGCGTATCGGTCCACGTTTGATCGCTGAACAGCGTCTGCTTGACGTCCTTCAGCCGGGTGGTCAGCCAGGGCAAATAGGGCGGAACGATGCCCCAATCCGCTGTAACCTGAGCGCCTTCCATGGTGGCAAAGGTGAACTCCATGAATTTCTTCACCAGGTCGGGCACCTTTGTTTGCGTATAAGAGCACAGCGTAGCGCCGCCCCACACGTTGGTGCGATGCTTCTCGCCACCTTCGTAGATCGGCAGGATCACGCTCTTCCACTTGCCCTGGCCGGTCTCCGGCGTCTTCACCTCGGTTTCGAAGAAGCCGCGCATCCAGGGCGGGGAATAGGTGCCGCCAAGTCGGCCTTCCTTGATCGCCGCCCAGTACGGAGGCGAGAACCAGCCGGCATCTAAACCGGCGCCCGCATCCCAGGCCATTTTGGCATACGCCACGGCGCGCACGGCCGCGTCACCCTGGTCGAACAGGATCTCTTCGCCGCTCTCGTCGGAGACGTTGCCGCCCAGGGCGTAGAAGGGACACTGGAACATTAGGCTGCTCTGGCCACCGCCGTCGGCGCCGAAGACGTAGAGGCTGGAATCGGCCTTCTCCTTCACCGTCTTGGCCGCGGTGAGGAAGTCCTCATACTTGATGTCCTTTTCGAACATCGGCACGCCGGCTTTTTCCAGGATATCGGGACGCACCCACAACGTATTGGGAGTGATATCGCCCGGCATGCCGTAGTAGCGGCCGTTCACGCGTGCCTCGGCGGTCTTGGCAGGCACCAGGTCCTTTTCGTATTGTTTGACCACGTCGGTCACATCTAGCAGCACGCCGCGCCGGCCGTAGAGTTGCACTTCGTTAGCCTCCAGCCAGTTCAGATCCGGCGCGCCTTCGCCGGCTGCTAGCGCGGCTTCCACCTTGGTGGTGCGCTCATCGGTGATCTCCACCTGGGTGAACGTGACGCCCGGATACTTCTTCATGAAGGCCTGGCCGGCATCGTAGATGGGGTGATCGGCATGGCCCCAGAAGATCAACTCGCCGGTCAATTCACCGCCGGCAGCAGGCGCTTCGGCGGGCGCGGCGGGCTGCGCCGGTTGGGCCGGCTGCGCAACAGGAGCAGCGCAGGCAGCCAACGCGCCGGTCGCGCCAAGGGCGGCCGCTTGCAGAAAGCGGCGCCGAGAGATGGGTCGCGCATTCTTAAACATCGAGGTCTACCTCCTTTTCTATCACGCTTCGTTTAGCCTAGCAACGACGCCCGGCCGATCGCCGGGTCGCCGTGTTGCCCCACAAAAAATGGACGAGAGGCGCTTCGCTTCAACATCGCGCCGCACGAGGATGAAGGCGTCTGCGCGATGGGATCGCAATCCGGCGGCGATGGTCCAGAATGCCCATCCACTCACCTCAGATCATCGTTACTCCCGCAAAGCTTGTCCCCGCCAGGGCGAGGAGCAGGAATCTGGGTCTGCATCGCCCCTGGATGCTCGCTCGCGCGAGCACAGCAAAGCAGCCAGTTGGAAAACCTCAGGTAATTGGTGATAGCATAACCCTGCTGCATCGCACAACCGCCTTAGTCCGCAACCCGTTCACAAACCGTTCACCGTGAGGTGCTCACATGTGGTATTTGCTCACCATCGCCAGGCGCAAAGATCCGGAGTTCAACATCTCCGCCGAGGACTTGTTCCTGAGCACCGCGCGCCTGCTCATTTCGGTCGTGCTGTTGGCCTACTGTGCCTGGCACGTGGTCGCTACCCAGCTGTGGCCGGAGCGATTCGGCGGCGCGCTATGGTTCGTTGCGTTTTGTGTTCTGCCCGCCAGCGGCCTGGCCTTGTGGCTGCTACGGCGACAGCCGTTGATCGCCAGCGTGGCGTGGCTGCTGGGATTGACGGCGAGCATCACGGTCGCGTTATACGTCTTCCAGGATGGCGATGTGGCGTTCCTGTATGCCTTTCTGCCGCTGCTGGCCGTGGTGATGATCGGAGCGCCTGCCGCGCTGCCGGCCGGGTTGCTGGTGGTCGGGTTGGTGACCTGGGCAGCACACTGGCCGACTCTGCCGGTGCTGTCTACCACGCAGCAATTGCTTACCATCCTCAGCAGCGGTATCGGCGCGCTCATCGGCTGGGCATCGTCCACCGCGCTGACCACGACGACCGAATGGTCGCTCCGGCACTTCGTCGAGGCACGCGACGCGCTGAAGGAGACACAACGTCACCGCGCCCAGCTCGCCGATATGGTGAAGAGCCTGGATCAGGCCTATTACCGGCTGGAGCGCGCCAACACCGCCCTAGTCGCTGCACGCAAGCAGGCGGAGGATGCCGAACGAGCCAAGACCGAGTTCATTGCCAACGTCAGCCACGAGCTACGCACACCGCTGAACCTCATCGTCGGGTTCAGCGAGGTGATGCTGACGGCGCCGGAGAGCTACGAGGGCGTGGCCTTGCCCGGCGCCTATCGCTCCGACCTGAGCGCCATCTACCAGGCAGCGCACCATTTGTTGGCATTGGTGGACGATATCCTCGACATGTCGTGCATCGAAGCCGGCAAACTCTCACTTGTCTATGAACGCACCGACCCAGCCACACTCATCGAAGACGCGGTTAGTACCATCCGAGATTACGTCCAACTCAAAGGTTTGCAACTGCGCGTAGAGATCGCGCCGGATCTGCCTCAAGTGAGGGTGGACCGGCTGCGCATCCGACAGGTGCTCTTGAATTTGCTGGTGAATGCGGCACGCTTCACCGAGCGAGGCCAGATCACCGTTCGTTGTCGCCGAGCCGATGAGAACGGCCGCGCGCCGAGCAGCGCGATCCTGATCTCCGTGACCGACACCGGGCGCGGCATCCCCGAACGAGATCTCCCGAAGATTTTCGAGGCTTTCCATACCACCGCCGAACCATCCTTCACTGCCTGGCATAGCGGCACCGGCCTGGGTTTGCCCATCAGCCGGCAATTCGTCGAATTGCACGGCGGAACAATGGGGGTTAGCAGCGAGGTGGGTAAAGGCAGCACATTCTGGTTCACGCTGCCGTATGACCAGACATCCGGAGCAACGACCCAGGCAACACGCTATCAGCCTCACGTCCCACTGGGGCACACCGAGCGGATGGTCGTGGTAGTGCACGAAGACGAGCATGTTGCTGACATGGTGCAGCGTCATCTCAGCGGATACCGCACACTGCATGCGCCCAGCCTGAATGCAGGTCTATCCCTGGCAGCCGAGGTCAAAGCGGTTGCTTTGATCGTGGATCAGAACGCGCCGGCGGCAGAGGTGCCGGCCGGCCTGCTGATGGTGCGGTGTCCGCTACCCAACCGGCGCGAGATGGCGTTGGCGATGGGCGTGCGCGACTTTTTAGCCAAGCCGATCTTCCGCCAGGATCTGGTTACCGCGTGCGCGCAGCTACCGTCGCCCCCGCGCACCGTGCTCATTGCGGACGATGATCCGAAGATGGTGCGATTGTTGCAACGTATGTTGCGCACCCAGGCCGGCCTTCAGGAAGTAATCGTGGCGCATAGCGGGGGCGAAGCACTGGCACAGTTGGCAATCCACACGGTAGATTTAATCTTGCTCGACCTGGTCATGCCGGACATGGACGGTTTGCAGGTGCTCAGGCAAATCGCGGAACGGGGGCTGGCCAACATACCAGTGATCATGATCTCCGGGCACGCGGAGGATTATGCACGTTTGCCTCTGCAGGGGGGAATGACAATCTGTCGCAGTGACGGCTTTCAACTGGCCGAACTGATGGGCGCAGTCGAGGCCGGCCTGAACATCCTCGCGCCGGGCTGGCAAAAGGTGAATACGACTACGTCCAAAGCGCCAGCGCCTGCAGCAACTGTGCTTGCGTCACCGGCTTCTTCAAATAGCCGGCTGCGCCTAGCTGAGACGCCAGTTCCGGTTGGTGCATCACCGAGCAGATGATGACGGGCGCGTGACGCGTCCGTTCGTGCAATTTGAGCGCGCGCAGCACCTCCCAGCCGTCTTGCCTGGGCAGCATCACATCGAGCACGATGGCGTCGGGCGGGTGTTCGTCGGCGGCAGCGATGGCTTCCGACAGGCTCGTTGCCTCGACTACGCGCCAAGCGTGGCCGGTCATATAACGTCGAAAGAGCCGAATCAGGCCAGGATTGTCGTCTATCACCAACAACGTTTTCATTGAGGCATCCGTCACAGGCCAGGTGAGGCAGATTTCGCCCGGCTTTGCGACGACCTGACCGCCCATCAGGTGCATCAACTGGGCCGCCAACGCCAGGGCCGACTCAGGGAG
>JAIMBB010000079.1 GCA_023511655.1 Anaerolineae bacterium | reverse complement strand
AATTAATCATGACCGCTGCCAAGATCGTCATGCCCGCGCAGTCCCCGCCTTCGCGGGGACAAGCTTCGCGGGAATGACGTTGCAGGTTTTCATGAACGGACATGATTTTGTCAACGCTCAGTAGAATAACGTTCTGTGTCTCTGCGAGGTCTCACCGAAGTCATCGGCCGATCGGCGGCGCTTCAGGCGCTGATCGAGGACCTGCGCCTGGGACTCGGAATGCGCGCGCTGGGGTTGCCGCGCGCCGCACGCGCGCCGGTCGTCGGCGGGCTGCGGCGCTACCTGCCGCGCCCGATCCTCTACGTCACATCTTCAGTTGAAGCGTCGCGCGTCGCCGCCGACGCCCTGGGGAACCTCTGCGATGCGCCGCCGTTGCGCTTCGCCGAGCCGAACACCGCCTTTTACGACACGGTGGCCCCCGTGCGCGACGTGGTGGCCCAGCGGTCAACCGTGCTTGCCGCGCTCGCGGCGCCTTCGCTCGACGACGAACGCTCGTCGCCGCTCATCGTCAGCAGCCCGCGCGCGTTGATGCATCCCACGCTGCCGGCCGCCGCGTTCAAGTTGAACACGCGCGTCATCCGGCGCGATGCCACGCTCCACCTGGAATCCATGCTGGACCATTGGATGAAGCTCGGCTACGAGAGCCAACCGGTGGTCGAGCGGATCGGGGCGTTCAGCCGGCGCGGCGGCATCGTGGACGTGTGGTCGCCGGCCCATCCGTTGCCGGTGCGCATTGAGCTGTTCGGCAACGTCGCCGATTCGATCCGCTACTTCGACCCCGGCACGCAACGTAGCGGGGAAGCCTTGACGCAGGTGATCATCACGCCGATGGACATCGGGGAGATCGGAGGGGGGACGGAGATTGGCCGCCCCCCAGTCTCCAACCGCCCGTCATCGGATCTCCGATCGCTGCTCGACTTCCTCGACGGGCGCGCGCTGCTCGTGATTGACGATGAAGAGGAACTGCGCGAGGCATGGCACAACCTGGAGGCGAAGGCGCAGCGCGAACGCGATACGATCACCGCTGCGAAGGAAGCGGGGCAGGACGCGGCCGGCCCGGCACCCTACATCACGTGGGATGCCTTCGTGGCCGCGCGCAGCCGAACCGAGACGCTTGTGCTCGGTCAGGGCGAGGCGGCGACGCTCAGCGCGCACCCTCTGGCAACGCAATTCGCCCAGCCGCCGCATTTCGCCGGCCAGCTCACGCCCTTGCTCGAGTATCTGCGAGCGCAAACCAGCGAAGCATCCACCGTCGTGGTCGTGTCGCGCCAGGCGGCGCGCCTGGCCGAGCTGTGGAGCGAGCGCTATTCGGCGCTAGCCGCACAACGTGGGCTGGACGAACCGCCGCAGGGCCAGCTCACCTTCGTCGTCGGCATCCTGCCATCCGGCTTCACCTTCGTCCCAGATGGAAGATCGAGAATCCAAGAGGGAAGCAGCGACCTTGCTCAATTCTCAATTCCCAATTCCCAGTTCTCAATTCTCAATTCTCAATTCTCAATTCTCAATTCATTCACCCTGCTGACCGACGCCGAGATCTACGGCTATGTGCGGCCGGAGTGGTTCCTGCGATCGCAGGCGCGCAAAGCGGCGCCGGAGAAGGCCTTCGCCGATTGGCAACCGGGCGACGCCGTGGTGCACGAAGACTACGGCATCGGCCTTTACCGCGGCCTGGTTCGGCTCACCATCAACACCGGCACGGCCGCGCAGCCCGTGGAAGGCGAGCGCGAATATCTGCTGCTCGAATATGCCGACGGCGACCGGCTATATGTGCCGCTGCACCAGCTTGACCGGGTCACGCGCTACGTGAGCAGCGACGACGCCCGGCCCCAGCTTGACAAGCTCGGCAGCGGTCAATGGGAACGCGAAAAGCAAAAGGCGCGCGGCGCGGCCGCCGAATTCGCGCGCGACCTGTTGCAACTCTACGCTGAGCGCGAGCTGGCCGAACGACCGCCGTTCAGCAAAGACACGCCCTGGCAAACCGAGATGGAGTCGGCCTTCCCCTTTATCGAGACCGATGATCAACTCCGCGCCATCCAGGAAGTGAAGGCCGACATGGAAAGGCCGCACCCCATGGATCGCCTGGTCGTCGGCGACGTGGGCTTCGGCAAGACCGAAGTTGCCCTGCGGGCCGCGTTCAAGGCCGTGCAAGACGGCAAGCAGGTGGCCGTGCTGGTGCCGACCACGGTGCTGGCCCAGCAGCACTGGCAGACCTTTACGCAGCGGCTGGCGTCGTATCCGATCACCATCGAGGTGCTGTCGCGCTTTCGCACGCCGGCGGAGAAGCGCGCGGTGTTGGCCGGCCTGCAGGATGGCACGGTGGACATCGTGATCGGCACGCACGCCCTGCTCGGCAATTCAGTTCAGTTCAAAGACCTGGGATTGCTCATCATTGACGAGGAGCATCGCTTCGGCGTGGCAGCCAAGGAGAAACTCAAAAAGCTGCGCAGGCAGGTGGACGTGCTCACGCTCACCGCCACGCCGATCCCGCGCACGCTCTACCTGGGCCTGAGCGGCGTGCGCGCCATCAGCCGCATCGAAACGCCGCCGGCCGAGCGCCTGCCGATCATCAGCTTCATCGGCCCGTGGGACGATGCCATTGTGCAACAGGCCATCCGGCGGGAGCTGGACCGCGACGGCCAGGTCTTCTTCGTGCACAACCGCGTGCAGACCATCGGACTCGTCGAGCAGAAGTTGCGCCGCCTGGTGCCGGAAGCCCGCATAGCCGTCGCCCATGGCCAGATGAGCGAGCGCGAACTGGCAAAGGTGATGACGCGCTTTGCCGAAAGCAGCGTCGCCCCGCCGACCGACAGGATTGACATCCTGTTGTGCACCAACATCATCGAAAGCGGCCTGGATATTCCCAACGCCAATACCCTCATCGTGGATCACGCCGATCACTTTGGCCTGGCCGAGCTGTATCAACTGCGCGGGCGCGTCGGCCGCTCGACGATCCAGGCCTATGCCTACTTTCTGCACGACCGCCGCTCATCGCTGACCCCTGAGGCGCGTGAGCGGCTGGAGACGCTGCGTGAATCGGCCGGCATCGGCGCGGGCTATTCGATCGCCCTGCGCGATCTGGAGCTGCGCGGCGCCGGCGAGCTGCTCGGCGCGAAGCAAAGCGGGCACATCGCAGCCATCGGCTTCGACCTGTACACCCGTCTGTTGGCCAACCAGGTGCAACGGCTGCGTGCGCTGCGCGACGGCACGCCGCTCCCGCCGGCCGAGCCGAAAGCGGTGACGATTGACCTGCCGCTCACGGTGGGGCTGCCGGAGAGCTACATCGGCGATACGCCCCTGCGCGTGCAGTTGTATCGCCGCGCAGCCAGCCTGGACAGCGAGGAGACGATCCGCCGCTTCGAGGAAGAGCTGGAAGATCGCTTCGGCAAGCTGCCGCTCGCCGCGCGCAACCTCACTTACCAGTTGCGCCTGAAGCTGCTGGCCACGGCGCTCGGCGCACAAAGCATCACCACCGAAGGCAACCGCTTCACCATCCGCGCCGAGGCAATCGGCCGGATGAACCCGCAGCGCCTGCGGCGCGCGATCGGCAGCGACGCGCTGATCGGCCGGGCGCAGGTTTCCTTCTTGCGCAGCGGGGCGCCGGATCAATGGAAGGGGCGGCTGATGGACGTGTTGCAGCGGCTGGTTGAGATGAAAGCGGCGCTGCCAGCTGCCTCGACCTCAGCGCAGCCACAGCCAGCAAGAGCAAGGGCGGTCGAGGTAAAACAACCACAGGAGCAAGCGCTGCCACCGATCGCGCTCGACGAAGATTGGTAAGCACAGGTCACATACCCGAATGCCAAGCCGTTCCATGGCCCGCGCGGCCGTCGCCGTCGCCAGCTTCTACGTACTCAGCAACGTCGCCGGCTTCGTCGCCCGCTTGCTGATCAACGCGCGCTTCGGCACGGGCGCGGATCAGGACGCCTTTCGGGCCGCGTTCGTCATCCCCGATTTGCTCTTCAACCTGCTAGCCGGCGGCGCGCTGGCCTCGGCTTTCATCCCGGTCTACGTCTCGCGGCTGGGCAGCGGCGAACCGGCCATCGCGTGGCGGCTGGCGCGGGCGGTGGCGCTGATCGTGTTCGCTGGCCTGGCCGGCCTGGCGGCCATCGCCGCCCTGCTGGCGGCGCCCTTGATCCAACACCTGGTCGCCCGCCAGTTCGACCCTGCGCAGGTGGCGCTCACTGCATCGCTCATGCGGGTGATGCTGATCGCGACGGTGATCTTCGGCCTGAGCGGTCTGCTGATGGGCGTGCTGCAATCGAACAGTGCGTTCCTCGCGCCGGCCATCGCCCCCAGCCTGTATCAATTCGGCATGGTCCTGGGCGCCACCGTGTTGAGCGGCTTCGGCATCCACGGCCTGGCGATCGGCGTGGTGATCGGCGCATTCTTCCATCTCGCCGTGCAACTGCCCTGGCTGCGGGGGGTGTTGCGGGCGGCATATTCCGTCGAGTCGGGCCGGACGATGCGCGACGCGCAACATGCGATACGCACCGACCTCCGCCAGATCCTTACCCTCATGCCGCCCCGCGTGCTGGGCCTGGGTGCCGCGCAGGTGAACAACCTGGTCAACACCACGCTGGCCTCGGGCTTATTGGGAGGCGTCTCGGCCTTCAACAACGCCTTCGCGATCATGATCCTGCCCATTGCGGCCATCGGCCAGGCCATCGGGACGGTGCTCTTCCCGTCCATCAGTGCGCACGCTGCCCGCGGCGAGGGGGAGCGATTCGCCGCATCGTTCACCCGCGCCCTCAACGCGGTGATCGCGCTCAGCCTGCCGGCGGCGACGGGGTTGATCGTGCTCGGCCAGCCGTTGATCCGCTTGCTATTCGAGCGCGGCGCGTTCGACGCGCGCGCCACCGAGTGGGTGGCGTTCGCCCTGGCCTGGCTATCGGTGGGCCTGCCGGCGCATGCCGCGCTGGAGCTGGTGACGCGGGCCTTCTACGCGTTGAAGGATAGCCTGCGGCCGGCGCTGCTGGCGGTGCTCAGCGTGGCGGTGAACATCGCGCTGAGCGTGGTGCTGTATCGCGCGTTTGCTGCCCTCGGCTGGTTGCCGTTTGGCGGGCTGGGGCTGGCGAACGCAATCGCCACCATCCTGGAGACCGGCACGTTGTACGGCCTGTTGGTGCGACGCGAACGGCGCATCCGGCTGCGCGCCTCGCTGGTCGCGCTAGGCAAGGGAGGGCTGGCGGCACTGGCGATGGGCGTCGCGTTATGGGGGTGGCTGGCGGTCGCGGGCCATGGCGCGCCGGCCACAGTCGCGGCACCCCTCATCGGCGCCGTCGTGTATTTCGGCGCTGCTCTTCTGCTGCGCAGCAGCGAGGCGCTGTCTGCGTTGGACGTGGTGAAGAGACGGCTGGCTGCGCGCGCCTGACCGGCCATCACGCCATGGCCTGCGCCAGGTCTGCGATCAGGTCGTCCACGTGTTCGATGCCGACCGACAGGCGGATGAGCGAAGGGCTGACCTGGAGCGGCGAGTTGGCGACGCTCATGTGCGTCATGGCCGCCGGCACTTCGATCAGTGATTCGACCCCGCCGAGCGACTCGGCCAGGGCAAACACTCCGGTCCGCTCGGCAATGCGCCTAGCCTCCTCCGGCCCGCCCTTGACAATGAACGAGATCATGCCGCCAAAGGCGCACATTTGTCGCCTGGCAATCTCGTGTTGTGGATGAGAGGGAAGGCCGGGATAGAGCACGCGCTCGACGCGAGGATGCGACTCCAGCCACGCGGCGATCTTCAGAGCGTTGGCGCTGTGCCGCTCCATGCGCACGGGCAGGGTCTTGATGCCGCGCAGGACGAGGAAGCAATCCAACGGCCCGGGCACCGCGCCCACGGCGTTCTGCAAAAACTTCAGGCGGGCATGTGCTTCATCGTCGTTCAGGACGATCAGGCCGTTCACCACGTCGCTGTGGCCGCCCAGATACTTCGTCGCACTGTGCACCACGATGTCGGCGCCCAGCGCCAGCGGCCGTTGCAGATAGGGCGAAGCGAACGTGTTATCCACCACAAGCAGCGGTCTGATGCCATCCGCGACAGCGAGCAAATCGGCGATGGCCGCGATGTCGGCCACCTTCAACAGCGGGTTGGTGGGCGTCTCGATCCACACCATGCGCGTGTTCGGGCGCAACGCAGCGCGCACGGCATCCAGGTCGCTCATCTCCACAAAGGAGGACGAGACGCCGTAGACCTCGTATACGCGCTTGAAAATGCGATAAGTGCCGCCATAGACATCGTTGCTGGCCAGCACGTGGTCGCCGGGTCTGAGCAGCCGCAGCACGCAATCAATCGCCGCCATACCCGACGCAAATGCCAGGCCATGCCTCCCACCTTCCAGCGCAGCGATGCATTCCTGGAGCGCGGTGCGAGTAGGGTTGGCGGTGCGCGCGTAATCGTAAATGGCCTCGCCCATCTTCTTCTGCGCGTAGGTCGAGGTTTGATAAATCGGCGTCATCACGGCGCCGTAGGCGGGGTCAGGCGGTTGGCCGGCGTGGATGGCCAGGGTCTCGAAATACATGCAGCGTATTGTAGGCGCATCCCCTGGTATTACACACCATCACCATATAATGTCGTCGCGGGCGCTTCGAGCGTCCGGAACCAAACGGCAAGCCAACCCGCCTGCCCTGTGAAGAAAACCTGACGATGATGACCAAGGCAGATCCTCTTGCTCGTCACGCGAACCCATGAACGCCGTTCGTCGCATCTTTCGCACCCTCTTTCGCCTGGCTGTGGTGTGGCTGGTGGACATACTTTCGCTGCTGATCACAGCTGCGGTCGTCGCCGGCATCTCGATCGAACCGGTGGGGGATACGTCGCGGCTGGCCGTCGCCGCTGCGGCGGCGTTGATGCTAGGCATCGTCAACGTGGTCATTCGCCCGCTCACCCTGCTGCTGGCGCTGCCGCTCGGCTTCTTCGTGCTCTTCGTCGCCGGATTCATCGTCAACGCAATTACGCTGCTGATCGCTAGCGGCCTCATGCCCGGCTTCGAGGTGAATGGACTGCTGCCTGCACTGCTGGGCAGCCTGGTGTTGTCCATCGTCAACACCCTCGTCACCACGATCGTGGATGTGGACGAGGATTCGTTCTACAACGGCATGGTCGAGCGGCTGGCCAAGCATCAGGAGTTCGAAGCGGTGACCGACGACACGAACGGGCTGTTGGTCATCGAAATTGACGGGCTGAGCTGGCACCATCTCCGCCGGGCGCTGGCCAAAGGCTATATGCCGACGTTGAAGCGGATGATGGACGAGGAAGGCTACGTGCTGGATCGGATTGACTGCGGCATTCCTTCGCAGACGAGCGCGGCCCAGGCCGGCATCCTGTTCGGCAACAATGATGACATTCCCGCCTTTCGCTGGTACGACAAAAGCCAGCGCAAGCTCTTCGTCTCCACCGCCGACGCCTCCGAGCTGAATGCGCGCTATTCGAAGGGACAGGGACTGTTGCGCGGCGGGTCATCCATCAACAACATGTTTACCGGCGACGCCGAGAAGTCGCTCTTCACCCTGGCGAACTTCAGGTCGGGCAGCGACGAGGAGAAGAAACGCCGCGCCGGCGACGTGTACCTGCTCATGATGAACCCGTATTTCTTCATGCGCACGCTTGCGTTGTTCGTCGGCGACGTCCTCCTCGAGCTGTGGCAGGCGGCGAAGCAGATGCTCAAAAACGAACAGCCACGCCTGAACCGGCTGGAGCGGGGGTATCCGCTGGTGCGCGCGGTCACCACGGTGTTCATGCGCGACATCCCTCTTTATTTCGTCAGCCTGGATGTGGTGCGCGGCAGCCCAGCCATCTACTACACCTTCGTCGGCTACGACGAAGTGGCCCATCACTCCGGCCCGTGGTCGAGCGACGCCTTCGGCGTGCTGCGTCAGTTCGACCGCTCCATCGGCCACCTCAAAGATCTCATCGAGCACAAAGCCCCGCGTCCCTACGAGCTGGTGTTGCTGTCCGATCACGGCCAGTCCTTCGGCGCCACCTTCAAGATGCGCTACGGTCTGACCCTGAAGGAGTTCATCGAGCAACATCTGCCGCGCGGCGCGCGCGTGACACAAGCTATCGGCGGCGACGGCGGCGCAGTGTCGGTCGGCGCGTTGGCCGGCGAGCTGGAGAACATGCAGGATCAGGCAGTGGGAGGCAAAGTCGGCCGGGCAACGCTCAAGCGAACCAAAAAGCTGGTCGAGCGAAGCGCCGCAGCACACAGGGCCGAACTCGCGCCCGAGGAAGCGCAGGACACGCAGGACAATGTCGTCGCCTACGGCAGCGGCAACCTCGCTCAGGTGTACTTCGACCTGTATCCGCGCAAGATCAAGCTCGGCGAGCTGAATGCGGCATATCCCGGCATGGTGGACGCGCTGGTGAATCACGAGGGCATCGGCCTGGTCGTCGGCTACGACGACGACGGCGCGCCGGCCGCGCTGGGCAAGCGCGGTATGCGCAACCTGCATACCGGCCAGGTGACCGGCGCCGATCCACTCGCACCCTACGCCGACGAGCGCGCGACAGCCGACCTGCGCGCCGAACAGGTGCGCCGGGTGATGGACTTCCCCAACGCTGGCGACCTGATGGTGATCAGCGCGATCTATCCCGATGGCACGGTCGCTGCGCTGGAAGAACTGATCGGCTCGCACGGCGGCCTCGGCGGCGAGCAGACCGATGCGTTCATCTTCCATCCCGGATCGTGGGGCAAGATCCCGCCGACGAAGTGCACGACCGATGTGTTTCACATCCTGAATGCGCGGCGCGACCTGCCGGCGCAACACCCGATCGTGCGCCGCCGGCAGAAGATCGCCGCGGTCAGTGCCTGGGCGCCCAGCACCCTGAGCACCGGCTTGGCCCGGGTGAGCCGCTGGCTCGGCCTGGCCGGGCGCAGCATCGTGATGGATCGCGCGGCCTATCGCGAGGCGGCGAACGACCCGTTCATGACCGGGCCGGCCGTGCTGATCGGCCTGATCGGGTCGGCCATCATCGCGATTGCCGGCAACGCAGAGGGGCTCGCCATCGCCACGGTCGCATCGCGCATTGCGACATGGCCGATTTTGACGCTGGTATTCACCCTCGCCGCGCGCGCGTTGGGCGGCCGGGCCGCTTACACGACCAACCTGCGGGCGACCGGCTTCGCCCACAGCGCCGCGATCGTCGAGCTGCTGGTGATCGTTCCGCCCCTGGCGCCCCTCGCCCGCATCCTGACCAGCATCCTGCTGTTCCTCGGCTTGTGGATCGGCGTATCCGAGGCCAACGGGCTGCGCGGCTGGCGCACGGTGGTACTGCCAATCGCAGCGATCCTGATCATCCCTATCGGCACGCTGTTGCTGGGCGGGCTACTACAAGGCGCCGAGTTCACGTTCGAAGTGTTGCTGCGCGACGTGGGGCTCATCCGCTGAGCTCTGAAGCCGGAGCTGAGGCATACTCTGGAGGAAGTTAGATGCTGGCGTCCATATTGCAGGACCTGCTATCCATTGTCTCGCCGGTGATCGTGCCGCTCTTGCTCACGCTGCTTGCGGTGGTCGTGGGCTTGCGGCTGGTCAACCTCGTCGCGCGTCAGCTCGAGCTGCGCATCCGAACCGTATATGCCAAGGAGGCCGACCGCGGCGCACGGCTGATGACGCTGCTGCAGACCGGGGCTACCAGCGCCCGGGCGATCATCATCGTGATTGCTGCCTTGACTGCAATGGCAACCGTCGGCATAGACATCGGCCCCGTGCTGGCAGCCGCCGGCGTGGTCGGCATCGCCATATCGCTAGGGGCGCAAACCCTGATCAAGGATTTCCTGGGTGGGCTGATCGTGCTGCTCGAAGATCAATATCGCGTCGGCGACGTGATCACGGTGGGCAACGTCTCGGGCACGGTGGAGAAGATCACACTGCGACGCACCAACATCCGCGACGTTGAAGGCCGGTTGCACGTGGTGTCTAACGGCGACGTGCGCACAGTCAGCAATAACACGCGTGACTGGTCGCGCGCGCTGATCGAGATCAACCTGGCCTTCGACACCGATGTCGAGCGCGCGGTCGCCGTGCTGAACGAGGCAATGGCCCGCGCCGCTGCCGACCCTGAAATTGCGCGGGACTTGCTCGAACAGCCGGAGATCTTCGGCTGGAACCTGTTCAGCGAGTGGGCCGTGACCGTGCGGTTGTGGGCCAAGGTGCAACCGGGTGAGCAGTGGAAGGTAGCGCGCGTGTTGCGCCGCTACGCCCTGCAGGCGCTGCGCGACGCCGGCATCCAGATCGCCAGCCGCGCGCAGCCGAACCCGGGCGTGGAGAACGAGGCGTGAGGCGCAGGGGCGCCGATCCGCGCACGCCGCAGCGAGCGTGCCGGCCAAAGCACGCGCGAAAAGTAAAGCGTGGGCAGGCCCCTGCGCCGCCCACGCTTCAGCACCCGGCTGGCCTGTTGCAGATCACATCTGCTCGACCAACACAATTTCTTCGGCTTCCGACGTGACGCCTTGTGGCAAATTGCGCAGATAGTCACGCGCCTGGGCGGGCGTCATGCCCCGCTCGGCACATAGCCAGGCCAGGAGCGCCGACACCACGCCGGTTGCGAAGGAAGTCCCCGCCCATCGCGCGAAGCCAAGCGGATTAGGCGCGCCGCCGGGAAACGGCTGCGTGAAGATTCCTTCCAGGTCACCCAGCACCATCAATCCATCGCTCTGCGGTTTGTCTGCCAGGTTCGAGTACGCAGCGCGCGGCTGACCACTCCCCGCGCCTCCCGCGGGCGCACGCGCCAGCGCCCCCACACCCAGTACGAAATCGGCCTGCGCCGGAAAGCGCGCTGGCTGGATTGCCTCCGGCGACGAATCGTTGCCGGCAGCCGCCACCACGATGCACCGCGACAGATCGGCACCGAACGGCGCCATGGCCTGGAAGAGCCGGCGCATGGAGGCCAGGTAATCCGTCGTGGTGATGATTTTGGCGATCGCCTCGCCGAGCGCAGCGATGCTGTGACCAGGCCGACGCGCATTGTTGGGCTCGCCGGGGAGCGGCATGGCGAGGGTGAAGCTGCAGTTGACGATCGCCGGCCCGGCCAGCTTCCCATTCCTCACGTTGCGGGCAACCCACTCGAATCCGGCCGCGATGGACGCCAGCGTGCCCACCCCGTATTCGTTCAGCACCTGAACCAGGTGAAGGCGCGCCCGCGGCGCAATTTGCCGGATGGTCCCGGCGATGAAGGGGCCGTGATCGGACATGTCGTAGGCCGGATGGTGCGCGGCATACAATGGATGTCCGCTGTCGTCTTTGAGGCCGGAGAACAGGCCAGGGCGGATGTCGTCCGCCCACACCATCGTCAACGTCCCGTCTGCGCTGCGCATTCCGCCGCCCGGCGCGGGCTGCAACGGCTCGGACAACAATCGGCCCAGCGGGTGAGCGCTGAACTTGGTCTTGTCCTGGATGAAGTCGCGGATGCGCCATGCGCCGTTGGAGGATTCCAGGGGCGGCAGCGCATCCAGGATGAAGACCTCGACCGCAACGCCTCCGCGGTCGGCTGGGAGCTGGCCATTCGCGAACGACAGCTTGAACGATCCCGCGCCCGACGCCGGCACCGGCATCGTGCCCGGACCGCCCGTCCCGATGCCGCCCTGCGAAGCGCCGGCGAACCAGTTTGGCGAAACGGCGATCAGCCTCGGCTCACTTCCGGATGCGCGGCGCTCGGCGTCGCGCGCTACGCCCGTTACGGCCCTGGCCAGATAGTCGGGCAGCGCATCGGGATTGGCCAGGCGGAGCTTCGTCAATACACTGCTGCGTTCCGGGTTATCCGGCATGGGCAAGACCGATCGAAGCGCGCCTGTCCCTTTCTCCGCTCCCAGGTCGAAGCCGCCATCCGGCAACAGCCCGCGCGATTCCAGATAGCTCAAGAGCGTGCGATCCATATCGGAGGTTGCTCGCTCTGCCGAATCGGCGGGGGCGGCGGCCGCTTCGAACGCAAACACCAACTCACCAGGGACGAAATAGCTGACCGCGGGATTCTCTCGTTGTGAAGTCATAGCAATTCTCCTGAAAGTGCAAGTGGCCGAGCGGCGATCGCCCTCAGCTTACCTTTGGTCGGATAGCGGATCGGGATTGCCGGCCAGTTGAAACGCCCCCCAGCGGGCCGGGTGGGCGCGCGGCTCCTGGCTCAATATGTGCTTTTGCGCTCCTTGGATGGCGCCGGCCTTAGAGGCACCTTGGCCCAAAAGCCAGTAGAAGCGCGCCATGAGCGCCGCTGTATCCGCGTCGCCGACGCGCCACAGGCTGGATAGCACCGCCCCGGCGCCGGCGTAGAGAAAGGCACAACTCAGGCCCATCACCTCGTCGTGTGGCGCGAGTCGCACCTGGCCGGTTTCGCACGCGCTCAGGGTGACGAGTTCGTAGCCAAGGTCGAGCTGGAGCAAGTCATCCACGAAGAGCTGGCTATCGGCCAATTCGATATGAGAGAAATCGGGGTTGTCCAGGCGATGCTCGCCGTGAGCAGCGATGTGCAAAATCTGGCGCGGCTCGGACACTTGCAAGCGCGACCGAGTCGCGTCTTGGCCCCAGTAGCCACGCACATCGAACGTGCGAGCCAGAGCATCCACCTCGGCATACAGGTTGGGCAACCGATCGCCGCGATCATAGACGAGAGCAACTGCGCCGGTCGGCGCGCAAGGAGCCTGGCGAATCAGCAAGCCGGCGGTGGGCAACACCACGATCTCGTGCTTTTCGATGAGGTAGCGTTCGCCGTCGTGCAGCAGGTTGAACGGCAAGAAGTGCAGCAGGCTATGCGGCACGACGAACAGCCGATTACGCCCGGACAATCGGCTCTGCAGCGGTCGAATCAGCGCCCGGTGCAATTGCTGCAGGATGCGCTCGGCGAATGTGCGTAGATGATTCGCCGTCTGTTCATCAGGCGCCACGAGCGCCCGCGCGATGTTGCGCCGCAGCTGATCGTTCAACACGCCGAGCTGCCCATGATCGAGATCGAGCCGGTGGTGCTCGAGGCAATGCCGGTCGAGGCTCAACGCGTGCAATCGCGCGCCGTCGTCGTAATACGCGATCAGCAATTGCTCGTCCGTCAGGCACCGTTGGATGTCGGCAGCGCCGGGCAGCGCGATCCCCGCCGAATAGGTGGACGCCGGCGCGTGGAGGTAAAGCTGTTCGGTGATCTCGCGCATGCGCCGCTCTATATCAGCCAACTGCCCGCGCAAACGAGCTTGCTCAGCCGGCGCTGCGCAGGCGAGGTCCTCATTCGTCCGTGTATACAGGTGGTAGTGTGACTCGCGCAACTGCGCCAGTTCCCCAATCAGGCTTTGCGAGTAGGCATCGGTATGTGACCACCGCAAATGTTCCCGGTTGGACAGATAGTCGAATACGGCTTGCGCGCGCGCCTGCTCGATCACCTCGAACGCGCGCGCCGGTTCGCCATGCCGAACGTGCAGCCGGAACAATGCGCGCAACGGTTGCAGTTTGTCGAGCATGAAGCCGGGGCGCAGCGTGAGCGTGAGTTCACGTTGCATGCGCTGCACCAGGCCGGCGGCTGCTGCATAGTGCGTCACGGCGCGTCGGGTGTTGCCCTGGCCTTCGGCGATGCGCCCGAGCACGGCGTGCGCGCCGAAACGCAGCGCTGCCAGGCCGCATCCGCGGGCAATGTGCACTGCCTCGACCGCCAGCCGGCGCGCAGCGCGCGCATCGCCCTTGCCGGCCATCGCCTGGGCCTGCACGAGCAAGGACTCGGCATAGTTGTGATGCTGCCCTTCGGCGCGAAAGAACTCGGCACACCGCATCGCTTGACTCCAAGCCGCTTCCCAGTCGCCCTGCTGCAGAGCCACTTGTCCCTGGCGCAGCCGGGCGAGCATGGCCCAACCTGCGGCATCCGAACGGGCGAACAGCGCTTCGGCTTCCGCCAAAGCGGCTTGTGCTGCCTCGAGGTGGCCCAGGGATGCTTCAGCCGTCGCCAAATGCAGCGTAACCCGCGCTGCCGTCAGATGCGCCTCAATCGCCAGCAACTCGCGGCGCGAGTCCAGACATGCCTGGCGCGCCTCTGCGAAACGGTTCAACGCCAACAGGCACTCGATTCTCTCGGTGTCCGTGCGGGCATCGAGGGGCAGTGAGATGTCCTGGCGCATCGGCCGTTGTGAGAGCAGCTTGATCGCCTCGCGCAGGTGTCCCTGGCGCGCCAGCGTCACGCCGATGTTGTTGCGGCAGATGATCTGCGCGGCGTCCTCGCCGTGTTCGATCACCAGCGCCAGGCTACGCTCGAACGCCTGCAGCGCCTCGCGGAGCTGGCCGATCTGCAGCAGGGCAACCCCCAGGTTGTTGTAGATCGCCCGCAACTCGTATTCGCCTTGTGCTCCGAGTTGCTCGGCCGTGGCCACGGCGCGTTGGTAATGGACGATGGCCGCGCGGTGATCGCCCAGCTCGCGATGGAGGTCCCCCAACGCCATCTCGATGCGCAACTGGCGCAGACCTTCGCCGTGGCGGATGAAGATGTCGCGGGCGACGTCCGCCCAGTGAACTGCTTCGGCAACGCGGTTGAGCTGGGCGGCGACCGTCAGCCGACCGATCCATGTCCTTCCCCACCCGACCTCGTCTCCGGCTTGTTCGAAGAGCCGGGCCGCCGCTTCGAGCAGATCCCAGGCTTCGGATTGCGAACCGATGAACTTGATGGCGTCGCCCTTGGCCATGGTGCCCAGGGCGCGAATCCACACGCTGCCACACGCCTCGCCGATGGCGATGATCAGGTCGGCCAGCTGCGCCGACCGGCGCGGGTCAATGCGCCAGTGACGATCGGCCGCCTCTTTGAGCGCATCCGTGATGCGGCGCGCATCATCCTCGGACAGCGATGACCAGCTCTCAGGTGTATCCAACACGTGTAGATCGGCCCGCGTCAGCGCGTCGCCCACGCAACTCAGGATCGAACCATCAACGCCGACGCGTTGCAGCCGCGCCTCACCCGCCGGACCTTCGCCTTCGAGGTCCGCACGTGGGCGGGATTCACGAATCGAATCGAGCGTCGGGGATGACGATCTGTCGGCCATCAACGGCCGTAATCATCACCCGCATGGATGAAGCCGTCAACCCGTCACAGACGAATTCGTTCAAGTCGTCGAGGAAAGCGGTGGCAGCCAGGTCGTCGCCGTGATACACCTCGACCAGGGCGCTATTCCAGGCGACGACATCCTCGGACAGCACCTGACCGGTCAACCGTCGCCGATCGCCTTGCAACACGGATTCCAGGATGACGCGCTCGCGCGCGGTCGCGGCGACGATGCGTTCAGCCTGGTCGCTTCCGCGCAGGGCGACGCGCGGCGAGGGCGCCAGAAGCGCAGCGACTCTGCGCTGCCAATCGTTCACCAGACGTCCGAGCTTATCGGCAGAGCCGTCGGGCTGACGGGGGCGTTGGCGCTCCGTGCGTGCCGCCGTGCGTGCCGCCGTGCGTGCCGCCGTGCGTGCCGCCGTGCGGTCGGATAGTGCATCCTGGATGACGTGCAGTTCCCTCGCACAGGACACACACGACTCGAGGTGATCTTCGATCCAGGACTGCGTTCCCGCATCGAGGAGGCCCAAAGCATAATCGCCCAGCATGCTAACGCTGGGGCAACCCTGGCGAGCAAGCCTGACTTGCAGGGTGCGCTCGAAGCGCTGCAAAGCTTTGAGACGCGCCGCGCAGTAAGGGCACTGCACCAGGTGCTCCTCCACGCTCGCGTCTGCGGCACCCAGAAGCACGGCCTCGAGCTCGTCCTCCGTCAACGCCGGCGGACGACTGCAAGTCACAGGCTCAATCGCCATCCCCCTACTCCGATGCTACCCGCATCTAACTTAGTAAATGCACCGACGGGCGATTTATCACAGCCCACCCAGAAGTTGTTCGTCGTCGGACGATATCCCGGCCATCGCGCGCAGCTCGCGGTCTTTGCGCAGGGTGCGCAGGATGCGTTGTAGCGCAACCGACACATCGCGCGCGGTCGCCCATCGCTCGGGGTATGTCCGGGCGATCTCGGCCGGCTTGAGCGTTTGCCGCAAACGTAAGTCGGCCAGCAGCCGGTCGTCATCGTTCGGCAGGAGTTGGCAGATGCGTGTCCACAGTTGATCATATTCGACCTCGCTCGGCAGATCCTCACCTAGCTCCACCTCCAGTTCGGTCGCTCGCAGTTTCCGTATGTATTGCAAAATGGCAGTGACCGCGCACTTCTTGAGATATTTCAAGACCGCGGAGAGGTTGGCAAAACGCCTGAACCGATCGCCCTGCAGATCTTTGTAAAAATTCACAAAGGCTTCGCTCACGAATGCATCGGGCGTGCCCTCGCCTGAATGCTCGAAACCTGGAACGCGGCGCACCCAGCGCGCGCACACCGGCTTGTAGATTCGAAAGATGTGGGTGAAGGCATCCTGCGAGCGTTCTTCCAGGGCGCGCCGGAAGAGCTCGAAGCAGTATCGGTTATCCACCGACTGCTTGCGTCGAAATTTGTCCGTCTCTTCCGCGCACCGCCGGGCAACATCGTCGAGTGGGAGTTGACTGACATCCATGTTGGATCCGCGTTCGTTGATAGAGGTATGCGATCGGGCGAGACGGACCGACTATCGAAATTATATGAAGCATGCCTCGCGGGATTACCGCAGGACAATAAACATCGAAACCGCGCACTGTCGCGATCATCGCCAGCGTTTGACCACATGCTCATCCCACCTGCCCTCGTCGCCCAGGATCAGCTCGAACCCCAGTCGCTTCACCCAGAATTCGCGGATGGGCACGACGAGTTGTGGGTCGGTGAACTTCAATTTCTTGATGACGTTGCCCCGCCAGCCGCGCTTCAACAACCAGCGTTCGAACGCGCCGAACAAGGCAGCATCCATGCCGGAGGCGCGCAGGTCGTCGCTCACCCGGAAGACGGTGATCTCCAGGCCGCGTCGGGCGGCCGCGTCCGGCTTGAGCCGGTGCATGCCGATGATGGTCTGACCTTCGCCCTCGAAGCCGACCAGCCGCCCCAGGTCCCTGCGTCCATCGCTGATAGCGATCGTCCACGGCGACACGCCCTGCGCGGCGACGCCGAAGGCCGACTCGTCGAAGTTGATGGCCGCTTCAACGACGCCGCTATTGCCGATCGCTTTCGAAAAGAACACTTCACGTGCCACGCGATGATTTTATGCGCTGTCGCCGCGGAAGGAAGCCAGCACTTCGGGATTCACCGGCGTCAGCGGCGGCCGGCCGGTCAGCGCATTGACCAGGTTCTGCGCGGCCAGCGTCGCCATGGCCGTGCGCGTGCGCAGCGTGGCGCTGCCGATGTGCGGCGTGCCGACGAAATTGGGCAAGGCGAACAGCGGGTTATCTTTCGGCGTCGGCTCCACCTCGAACACGTCCAGCCCTGCCGCCCAGGGGCGGCCGCGCTTCAGCGCCTCGACCAGCTCGGCCTCTTTGACCACGCCGCCGCGCGCAACGTTGACGAACACCGCGGTCTCTTTCATCAGCGCAAACTCGCGCGCGCCGAACATGCCACGCGTCTCATCGGTGAGCGGCGCCGTCATCACCACGAAATCGCTCTCGCGCAGCAGGTCGTCGAAAGGGCGATATTCGGCCTGCAAGGCCACCTCCAGTTGCGGGGCGCGCTTGCGGTTGTGGTAGAGCACGCGCATGTTAAAAGCGCGCGCGCGGCGGGCGACGGCCGTCCCTATCCGCCCCGCTCCGACGATGCCGATCGTCGCGCCATATACATCCTGGCCGAGCATGTAGAACGGGTGCCAGGCGCCCCACTGGCCGGCCTCCATCACCCGTTGTCCCTCGACCAGGCGGCGCGCCGCGGCCATCAACAGCGCCCAGGCCACGTCGGCCGTGGTCTCGGTAAGCACATCGGGGGTGTTGGTGGCCAGCACGCCCCGCGCGGTCAGGGCCGGCACGTCAATGTTGTCGTAGCCGACGGCCATGTTGGCGACGATCTTTACGCGCGGCGCGGCATTCAGGAATTCATCGTCAATCCTCTCGCTGGGCATGACGAGCACGCCGTCGGATTGCGCAGCTTCGCGCAAAAACAGATCGCGCGGGGCCGCCATCAGGTCGTCCCAGATGCCGTAGTCGCAGGCGGCGGCGACGATGTCAATGGCGGGCTGTGGGATGCGACGGGAGATGAAAGCGCGCGGTTTGCTCATAGCGCGCGAGTGTAGCCCGGCCGGAAGGGGTGTCAAGAATCATCCGCGCGGCGTGAAAGATCGCACTATGACCGAGCGGCTGAGCCCATATAATAAGAGGAGCCTATCTGAGGGCGAAGTTTGATCGGCGGGTCGCTTCGCCCTCAGACCATTTATCCAAATGATCAGATGATTCCGATTGATTGAAAGGAGGATCTGCGCCATGGCTGGATCGTCATCCTCGAATGGCAAGAGCCGCTGGGCTTCGGGCGTCACGCCCTACGCCGAGATGGGCTACTACAACCCCGACTACGAGCCGAAAGATACCGACATCCTGTGCGCCTTTCGCTTCGTGCCGCAAGAGGGCGTCGAGCCGACCGAGGCGGCAGCCGCAGTGGCCGGCGAATCTTCGACCGCCACCTGGACGGTGGTGTGGACGGACCGCCTGACCG
>JAIMBB010000008.1 GCA_023511655.1 Anaerolineae bacterium | reverse complement strand
CAGGCTGCTCATCCAAGTCGTGACAGCCAGCAAAAACCTGCGGGAGGTTGTCACTGCCCCCGTGCGTGAACGCACCCCGCAGCGGACGCGCTGCTATAGCAGAAACTGCGGCGAGGGCCATCTCGTCACAACCAGCGACTCACCAGATCGCGCATCTTCACCGTCTCGCTGATCACGTCTACGTTGTCAGTCTGCAGGTAATCCTGATGGACGTACTCGACGGCCAGATAGCCGGTATAGGCCGCCTGGCCCAGGGCGTCCAGCATCGCCGGAAAGTTGAGCGTGCCATGCTCCAGGCGCGTTTGCAGGTAACCCGGTTTGGCCTGGCGCAGGTGTACGTGCGCAGCGAAGCCGCACAGCGGGTCAACCTCGGCCTGGGTATAACCGAGCGTCACGAAGTGAGCGTAGTCCAGGGCCAGTTTCAGCCCCGGCACGGACTCGACGACCTTTAGCGCCTCGCGGGGTGACTCCAGCAAGCCCATCACGTGCGGCTCGATGGCGATGCTCACCCCGGCCGGCCGGCTGATGTCCAGCAGCTCATGGCTGGCCTCGATGCAGCGTTGCAGCGCATCGTGTCGGCTCATGCCGGCATGCAGCACGCCGGGCAGCAGCATCACCGACGGACAAGCCACCGCCGCGCAGAACTCCACCACCCGCCGGAAGTCCGCGCAATTCCTGCGGCGGATTTCTGCGTCGGGCGAATTCAAGGCGCGTTCGACGAAGCCTGCACCGAACGTGTAGTACACGTTGCTGATCGCCAGGCCGAGCGACCTGACGCGCTCGACCTCGCGCGCGTCGCCCTGTAAGATAGCATCGCGGTCGAGGTGACCGCCGGGATATGCGCCGACGTCCATCGCCTCGAATCCGAGTGCGCGGGCGATGCCGGCTGCCTCTTGCAGCGTACAACGGGGGAAGGACCAGCTGGTGAGGGTGAGTCGCATAAGGGTGTTCATCCGAAAGGCATGAGGGCGGACTGCGGCGCCTGGCACCTGCAAGGTCAGAGACTGTCTATCGGCACAGGGTGCCCGTTTTCATCCGCCGACCGATAGGCCGCCTCCAACAGCTCGACCGTCTTCACCCCCAGCGCCGCGTCCATCGGGTTATCGTCGGTGCGGCCCAAGACCAGATCCACGAATGCCTGCCACGGTGCACTGGCCGGGTAGTCTCCATCTCCGGGTTGCATGGGGATCAGGGTGTCGCGGCCGTCGTCGCGCCGGATCTCCAGGCGCTCTCGCTCGATGTCCAGCAGCAGCATGCCCTGGGTGCCGAAGATGCGGAGGTCAATCTGGTAACCCTTGCTGCGGTCGTGACGCGCCCCGCCGGGTTTGGGGACGGTGGCGCTGCCGCTGATGGCGGCCGTCGCCCCGTTGGTGAACGTCGCTGTAATCGCATCGTAGTAATCGGCCCCGGAGGGCGAACGCCCCATGCGCGCGAACACCGTTGCAGGCTGGACGTCGGCCAGGGCAAACATCACCCCCAAAGCATGCACCAGTTGCCCCCAGCCATAGCCGCCAGCCCGCGCCGGGTCGGCCCAGGTTGAGGCGGGCGGCCGAAAGGTCTGTCCTTCGGTCTCGATCATCGGCCGCCCGGCCATCAGGTCGCCCAGCGCGCTGGCCATCTGGCACACGATATGTCGCACCTCGCCGATGCCGAGTTGTGTTTCGGGCGGTTGGCGAAGCAGCGCGCGGGCGGCGCGCACATACGGCGCGAAGTTCCAGCCCTGCGGAACGAGAAGGTGCAGGCCCCTGGCCTGCGCCAGCGCGGCCAGCGCACGCGCGTCGCGGGCGCGCGTGCACATCGGCTTCTCGACCATCACGTGCCGGCCGGCCTCCAGCGCAGCGCGCGCATGCTCATAGTGCATCACGTGAGGCGACGACACGATGACTGCGTCGAGGTCTTGCGCGAGCAGCTCGCGATAGTCCTGTGTGGCGTGGCGAAAGCCAAAGCGATCACGCACCAGGCGCAGTTCGGCTTCGCCCAGCCGGCACACGCTCACCAGCTCCACATCGGCGCAGGCGGCGAACCACGGCATCTGGTACTCTGTGGCCCACCACCCTGCGCCGATGAAACCGAGGCGCACCTTCGTTCGAGACATTCCCATGGTTGAACCGATTGCGCGATCCGCGAGCCGCGCACTAAGCTCACTTGTCCACGTTGTCCTTGTTGTAGACCGTGAACGGGCCCATCAGCACGCGCAGGCCTTTTTCGCGGGTGGGGTCTTTGGTGATCGTGTATTCGCCCATCCGCCCGGCCTTGAACTTCACGCCTTCCTTCGCCTCGATCTGATTTGTGGCCAACAGGTATGTCAGATAGTAGGTGAGATAACCGAGATCCACGAAGCTCCATAGGGCGAACTCGGGAGCGCAGCCGCTCTTGGTGTATTCGACCATCTCCGCCGGCAGACCCAGGCCGCTCACCTTCACCTTGTCACACAATCCCTCGTCCGTCATGGCCTTGGCAGCCGCCGCTATGCCTACCGTGGTCGGCGCCATGATCAGCTCCATGTCCGGATACTTGTCCACCAGCGCCAGCGCCTGCTTGTAGCTCTCCTCAGACTGGTCGTTGCCATACACCACGTCCAGCAGCTCCAGCTTGGCATACTTCGGATCCTTCAGGGCTTCCTTCATCGCCGCTATCCAGGCATTCTGGTTCGCAGCGTCCGGCGAGGCAGACAGCACCGCAAACTTGCCCCCATCCGCCCCCAGGATGCTCAACGCCATGTCCGCCATCACCTTGCCGGTCTCGTTGAAGTCCACCTGCGCAACAAACACCGACTCGCCCTCCGCAGACGGAATCGGCGAGTCCCAGGTGACCACCTTGGTCCCCGCCTCGACCGCCTTCTTGACCGCCGGCACAATCTGATCGCCGGCGTTGTTGGAGAGCATGACGGCGTTGACTCCCTGGGTGGCCGCGGTGGTGACGATCTCGATCTGGCCGGCCACGCTGTTCTCCGGCGTCGGGCCGAGAAATTCCAGCTTCTCGGGGTTGCCCAGCTCCTTGTGGGCTTCCTGCGCGCCCTGGTTGGCCTGGTCGAACACGGCGATGCCCAGGAACTTCGGCAACAGCACCATCTTCACGGCTTTGCCGGGTTCGGCCTTCACCACCTCGCCGGACGGCGCAGCAGGCGCCTGTGTAGCTGCCGGCGCGGCAGGTGGCTCGGTGGCGGCAGGCGCGGCCGGCGCTTGCGGCGCGGCGACCGGCGCTGCGCACGCGCCGAGCAGCAAACTGGCGACGATCAAACTAGCGATGGGTTTGTGCAGACGAATCATTTGACTTCCTCCTTAACTTCAACTTCATGCATCAGGGCAAATGACCTGGAGTTTCCGGAGGCCGCCCGACGGGCATCATCTGGGCATTGCGCTCCGGACATACGCGAACACCTCGTTCAACTTATCTCCACCTCCTGCGCAGGTTGAGGCGTTGGCCCCGTGGTTGCCGGCCGCATGCGGCTGCGCAAGGCGCGCAACCGGCCAACCAGATTGGGCACAAGCACCGACAGGATCAACAGCGCACCGATCACGCCGGTCTGTGTATTGCCGGTGATATTGGCCAGAGACATGCCGTTGCGCAAGTTCAGGATGATCAGGATCGAGAGCGCCACGCCGGTGAGCGTGCCGCTGCCGCCGAAGATGCTCACACCGCCCAGCAGCACCATGGTGATGATGTCGAGTTCGAAGCCCTCGGCGGTATTGCCGCGCACTGCCCCCAATCGCGCGGCAAGCAAGACGCCGGCCAGCGCCGCAATCAGCCCCGACGCCATGAACAGGCGCATCTTCACCTGCTTGACGCGAATGCCGGCGTAGCGCGCGACCTCTTTGTTGTTGCCGATGACGTATACGTAGCGGCCGAACGCCGTGCGCTGCAGGATGATCGCTGCAGCGATCAGCATGACGAAGAAGACGATCAGCGCGAGGGGGAACGGGCCGACTAAGGGGCGCTGGCCGAGCGCGTTGAACCATTCGGGGAAGTTGCCGATGGATTTGTCCTCCAGCAAGATGCGCGCCGCGCCACGATAGCCGATCAGCCCGGCCAGCGTCACCGCCAATGAGGGCAGGCCGACATAGGCGATCCAGAAGCCGTTGAAGGCACCGCAGAGCAGCCCAACCGTCAACGCCACCAGCACCGCCAGCGGCATCGCCACGCCATCGGCATGCAGCCGGGCGACGACGCACGCCGCCAACCCCATCACCGACGCCACCGATAGGTCAATTTCGCCATTGATGATGATGAAGGTCATCACCAGCGCGACGATGATCTTTTCGATGGACAATTCGAAGACGTTGACCAGGTTATCTATGCGCAGGTAGAAGGGAGAACGCGTGACGTTGAACAACACAACCACCGCGAGGATGGCCAACAACAATGTTTCCCAGCGCCGGAGTGCGGATGGCAGATGAAACATGATGGGTCTCTCCGTGCGTTCACTCGACCGGTTTGCCCTGCACGCTCACGCCATCCTGCGCCCAAATCCGGCGCAAGCGGTTGAGGATGACGGCATCGCTGGCGACGGCCAGCAGGATGAGCAAGCCCAACAGGGCATCGCGCCAGAATTCGCTCACCCGCAGCCAGCGGATCAGGCTCTGTTCCAACAGATCAATCAGCGTTGCGCCCAGAAAAGCGCCGATCATGCTGCCGCTGCCGCCGAAGATGTTCACCCCGCCGACCACCACCGCAGCAACCGATTGCAGTTCCATCCCCTGGCCGGCTACTACGGTGATCGTGCCGAAGCGGGCCAGGAACATGAACCCGGCCAGGCCGGCCAGCGCGCCGCACAGCACGAACGCGCTGAACACGATGCGCTGGGTGGGCAGGCCGGCGTTGCGTGCCGCTTCGGGATTGGATCCGATGGCGTACAGCCGACGGCCGAAGCGCAGATACACCAGCACCAGTTGGAACACCAGGACGACGAACACCGCCAGCCCGAACATCAGCCGGATGTCCAGCTCGCCGATCTGGATCAGGTTGGTGCGCGGCAGGTCCTTCAACCATTGCGGCAGGGCATCCACGACGACCGTCTTCGCTCCCGACATGTCCACCAGGATGGTGCGATAGATGGCCAGGGTGCCCAGCGTGACGATGATCGCCGGCACGCGGCCGTAGGCCACCAGCGCGCCGTTGATCGCGCCCATCAGCGCACCCAGGCCGATGGCCAGCGCGATGGCGAACGCCGGCGAAAGCGTGTTGTCGTTGGCCAGTTGGGTGCCGACGAAGTAGGCGCTGAACCCGACGATCGAGCCGACCGAAAGGTCAATGTTGCGCGTCAACACGACCAGGGTTTGCCCGACCGCGACTACGGCGATGATCGCCACGCTGGCGGTCACCCGGTTGAAGGTGCGCCCGCTGAAGTAGCCCTGGATTTGTGAGCTGAAGAACAACACCACCACGACGATCAACGCAGCCAGCGTGATCTCGCGCAGTTGTTCGGGCCGGATGGCGCGCGTGATGGCCTTCATGCCATCCCCTCCCCATCGGCACGGGGAGCCGGTGAATCAGGGATGGCTCCGCCGATCGCCGCCGCCATGATGCGCTCCTGCGTCGCCTGGGCGCGGTCGAAGACACCCATCTGCCGGCCTTCGCGCATGACCAGCACGCGGTCGCTCATGCCCAGCACCTCGGGCAAGTCCGAAGAGATCATGATGATGCCGATGCCCTGTTGAGCCAGCGCGTTGATGATGTGATGTACCTCGGCCTTGGCGCCCACGTCTATCCCGCGCGTTGGCTCGTCCAGGATGAGCAGTTTGGGCGCGGTGTTCAGCCACTTGGCCAGCATCACCTTTTGCTGGTTGCCGCCGCTGAGCTTGCCCACCTCGACCTGCACGTTCGGCGCGCGGATGGCGAGTTGTTGTTTGTAGCGCTCGGCGGTCTGCTCCTCAGCCTTGAAGTCGAGCAGGCCGAACGCCGCGGCATAGCGACGCAACAAAGGCAGGGTGATGTTGGCAGTGATGGATTGCGGCAGGCTCAGCCCGAGCTGGCGGCGATCTTCGCTGACGTAGGCGATGCCCAGGCGCATGGCTTGCTCCGGCGAGCGGATGGTGCATGGGCGACCCTCGAAGACGATCTCGCCGGAATCGGCCGGCTCAATGCCAAACAAAGCCAGCCCGACATCGGTCCGCCGCGCGCCGACCAGCCCGGCGAACCCCAGCACTTCGCCGCGGTGCACGTCGAAGCTGATGTCGGAGAAGACGCCGCGTTTGCTCAAGCCGCGCACCGAAAGCAAGCTCTCGCCGCGTTGCGCCGCGGGCGTCTTGGCAAAGAAGTCACCGATCTCGCGGCCCACCATGTCGCGGATGGCGCCCTCGGGCGTGACCTCGCTGCGGAGCCGGGTGGAGATCCAGCGGCCGTCGCGGAACACCGTCACGCGGTCGGCGATGGCGAAGACCTCATCCAGCCGGTGACTGATGAACAGAATCGCCACGCCCTGCCGGCGCAGTGCGTCCACCAGTCGGAAGAGCTGTTCGACCTCGTGCGCCGAAAGCGACGCAGTCGGTTCGTCCATGATCAGCACGCGCACCTGCAACGAGATGGCCTTGGCGATTTCCACGGCCTGCTGAGCAGCCAGGGTGAGGCCACGGGCGGGCATGCGCACATCCAGCTTGACGTCGAGCCGGCCGAGGATGGCTTCTGCCTCGCGGACGATGCGCCCCCAGTTCACGAAGGGCGTGCGCTCCGCATGGCCGATGAAGATGTTCTCGGCCACGCTGAGGTCGGGGAAGATCATCGGCTCCTGGTAGATGGCAGCGATGCCCAGCCGTTGTGCCTGCATGGCGTTAGCGATCTGCACCGGCTGGCCGTCCAGCACGATCTCGCCAGCGTCAGGCTGATGGATGCCGGTCATGATCTTGATGAGGGTGGATTTGCCGGCGCCGTTCTCGCCCAGCAGGGCATGCACTTCGCCGGGGTAAAGCGTGAGCGAGACGTCGTCGAGGGCCTGAGTGGCATCGAAGCGCTTGGAGATGTGGTGCATCTCCAGCACGGGCGCTTTATCCGGGCTCGCGAGCATGGCGCTGCAAATAGTAGGAGAGAGGACGGGGAAATGCAAATGCAATTGCGATCCTCGCATATCGCCCCCGTTGGTAGGGGCGACCCTATGTGGTCGCCGGCACGGTGCGGTCGCCGGCATGGCGACGTGGGGACGCTCCTACATCACACCGCTGCCTGCTTGTTGGTTCGGTAATGGTCACATTCTCGCTGCAGGGGGCATCGCTCGCACTCGGGATTGCGCGCATGACAGACTTCGCGACCGTGTCGGATCAGGTTGATGTGGAAGGCGAACTGCGCGCCGGGCGGGCAGAGGCGATCCATCAGATCATGCGTCTGGTCGGCGTTCATCTTCGGGTCGCGCAAGCCCAGCCGGCCGGTCACGCGGTGCACGTGCGTATCCACTGGGAAGACCGGTTTGTCGTAGCAGAATAACAGCACGATGGCCGCCGTCTTCGGCCCGATGCCGTTGATGCTCAGCAACCACTGGCGCGCTTCTTCCACCGGCAAGTGAGCCAGGAAGTCAATGTTCAGCTCGCCGCGTTCTTCGGTGATGCGCCGCAGGGCTGATTGGATGCGCGGTCCTTTTTGATTGGCCAGGCCGGCTGGGCGGATGGCTTCGATCACCGCCTCCGCCGGCGCATCGCGCACGGCTTCCCAGGTGGGGAAGCGCGCGCGCAGGCGGGCATAAGCCAGGTCGCGGTTGCCGTCGTTGGTGTTTTGCGAGAGGATGGTCGCCACCAGCTCGCTTATTCCATCCAGGCGCGTCCATTGCGGCTGGCCGTAAGCGGCCAGCAACTTTTCGTGAACGATCTTCGCCTTCCGCCTCAGCGATCGCAAATCATCGGACATCTTCCCTCTTCCGTCTACCCTCTACCCTTCTCAATCTACGACCCTCAACCTGGGATCTCCATCCCTCGCAACTCCTCCGCATCGTCCCCTGCGACGATCCAAAACTCTGGCGAGGCCACGCTTGCGCCTGTGCCCAGCAGCATCCCTTCGGTGCGATAGCGCGCAGTCAGCCGATCGAAGCGTTCCCCGCTCACCTCCAGATGGATCTCGGTGCGCGCCGCCTGGGGGATCGCATCCGCGTCGAGGACACGGATCATCACGGCCGGCGGCCGCGTGCGGTTCGACACCGTGGGCTGCACGATCAGGCAGCGACGGCGCACGAACCCGCCTGGGATAGTGGGTGACCACGCTTCCCTCTCCGATGTGGTCGAGGCGCCGGGCGGGATAGGGGCGCCAGCCTCCTGGGCCGGCGAAGACAACAACCCACTCACCTCCTCCAGCGACACCTGCCACAGGCCGGGCGGCGCACCCAGGTTGAACAGCCCACCGAAGGCATAATCCACGCGGATCACATCCAGCGCATCCAGATAGACGTCGTCTTCACCTTCGTTCGTCACGGCCAGTTGAGCCGTCCAGCCCGGCCCGCGCTCCTTCCAGATCCACGCCGCGCGCAGCCCATCCCCGGTCGTCACAAACGAGAGCGGATCGTCGCTGTAGCGCTGTGAGGCATTGACGCGCATCGTTCGGATGGTGGCGGCTTCGGCCGTGTGGTAGCGCACCTGCGCGGCGATTCTGTGCATGGTCGGCCCATCGTCCCAGTTGATGGTCAGGTGGTGATCCATTACGGCCAGCACACCGTTCGTGTTGAACATATTCAGGATTGCAAAGTGAGGTTCGTGGAACCGACTGCCGTGGCTAGAGTCGGATGTTCGCGGCGCTATCTTCCATCCCACCTGGCCGGTTGCGCGCCAACCACACGCGATCGTGTTCGGCAACCAGCCGGCGCCGTTCACGCTCGACCGCCTTGAGATCCGCGGCGACGCGCTTGCCGGCAACGCCGAGCCGCCCCAGGCGCGCCACACCGTAGCGCATCAAGTGGATGACGTGGGCGAATTCACGCCGGATCAGCACCGCGTCCGAACGCTGCATCTTCAAGGTGGGCACGGCAGCTTCCAGCCTGTCCAAATCCTTGTTCACCTGCTTCAACCAAGTGCGCTCGACGGCATTTTCGGCCAGGCGGCGCTTGAGCGCTTCTTCCGCGAAGATCACGCCGTAGGCATAGGCCGTGCCGTTGTGCGTGCGGAGGGGAATGCGGGTATACACGTTGCCGAGGTCGTAGACGAACTGCCCGGTCGCTCCGCTCGGATCGCCGAAGAGGTGCAGGCTGACGGCGCGGGCGATATCCACGTCGCGGTTCGCGGCGATGCACCAGGACACGCCGGCACCGTAGGCATACGGCAGATAGCTAATCGGCAAGGGCTGCAGATGGCCATAATCCCCCCAATCCGTATTGAGGAAACCGATCGCGCCGTGCTTCTGGCCGTTTTCAGCCGCGTTCAGCAGGTTACCGATGGCGTTGTCGGTGCGACCGCCCAGGCTGTTCCACGACGACGTGCCGCCGCACACATAGAACGGAATGCCGGACGCAGCGAACTTCGCCCCATGATCGGCGAACGGATGGTCGAACTCGTAGCCCCACTCCATCGCGATTACATCGCGCGGCAGCTCGGCGACCAGCTCGGGGTGTGCCATGATGATGTCGCCCCAAAACTGCATCGTCCGGCCATGGCGCTTGACCCGCTCGTAGATCTTGAGCAGAAAGTCGAGGTAAACGCGACCGGCGCCTCTCGCTTCCACCTCGGCCTTGCTGCGCCCCTGGCCCAAATCCACCGTCTCGTCGCAGCCGACGTTGAAGAACCGACTGGTGAAGTGCGGCAGCAGCTCCTCGAAGATCTCCTCAACCAGCGCGATGCTGCCGGGGTCGCCCGGGCAGAGCGTGAACGGCTCGGCAAAATAGCCCCAGGTCGTATCGCAGCCGTTCGGGCACTCGGCAAGATGGCGATACGCATCGTGAATGAGCCAACGCCGCATGTGGCCGAAGCAGTTCTGATTCGGCACCAGGTCAATGTGCCGCATCCGACAATATGCATCGAGCTGCATGATCTCTTCGCCCGTCATGGGCGAGGCGCTGGCCCAGACCACCGGATGGCGCCGATAGGCGAACGTATGCTCGGTGTAGAGCTGGAATTCGTTGATCTTCAGCTCGGCCAGCATATCCACCAGCTCGAACAGCGTTTGCATCGTCGGCACCTTGTCGCGGCTGATGTCGAGCATGACGCCGCGCCGCGCGAAGTCGGGGCGATCTTCGATGTGCAACAGCGGCAACACCCGGCCATATTGCCGCAGGAGTTGCGTCAGCGTCATCACGGCGTAGAACGCGCCGGCCGGCGCAGAGGCCGAAATGCGAATGCCGCCGGGCGTGACATCGAGCGCATAGCGCTGCCGATCCACATCTGCGCTCGCCTCTGCGGCGTCCTCGATCACGATCAGCAGGCCAGTCGCCTCCGCCGGCACGGCATCGCTGGCGTGGATATGCCAGGTCACCCGCGCATGCTGGCTGAGCGCGCGTTGCGCTTCCTGCGCTTCGAAGAAGCCCCGCGCAGGCTGCGCGGCTTTGAGCACGATGAGCTTGTCGGGCCGGATCTCGAGCGCTCCACCATTCAAAGTGATCGCGCGGGGTTCAGGAACAAGACAAGGCGACAGGGGGTGGGATTGAGCTGACTTGGGCATGGCAAGTGTTTATGGACATTGTACGCCGCATCGCGCCATGCGCGACCCGGCAGGTGCATTCGCCATCCAGGCTGGCAGATCGCTGCACAGCAGACAGACCGTGGGCTTCGCCCTCATTGCACACGAACACACGCTCCTGCCCGACGGAGCGCACGTGGGAATTACAATCGCTCCGACCGATGGCCGATTCCATTTCATACCTGGCCTGGCGCATCGTGCAGGGCATAGGCGCTCAAGCGGGCGAATTAATCCATGTGCTCGACCATGCCGGGCACAACAGCCTGCTGCGCGAAATCACCTTGACCGTCGAGCTGGCCGGTGCCACGCCGCTGGTAGAGCTGGCCCCACCCGACCACCTGGCGCGTTTGCTGGCGGCGGGTGCTCCCGCCTACTTTGCCAACTACGACCGGCATCGCCGCTCATGGGCCGAGCAGGCCGATCGCGTCATCGTGCTCACCGGCGGCTACCTCGATTTGGAAGGTGTGCCAGCCGAGGCCGTCGCGCAATGGTCGGCTGCACAAGACCGGTTGACGGCGATCGAAGAGGCCAGGCGCATCCCCAGCCTGTTCGTGGCCGTGCCGACGCCGGCTCAGGCCGCGCGACTGGGCATGTCGTTCGACGCGCTCGAAGCTCTGCTGGGCGACGCTTCGGCCACACCGTTGCTGGAGCTGCAGGACGGCATCCTGAGGGCGCGATCGCGCCTGGAAGAAGCGGAAGAGATCGTCATTCGCACCGGCAGGGGCCATGAATTGCGGGTGGTGCGCGGCGCGCGCCCACTCCTGTGCGATGATGGTTACATTGATGATGAGGATCGGGCATGCGGCGCGGTGGTCTCAAACCTGCCGGCCGGCTCGGTCTACTTCACGGTGCTGGAAGATCGCACGACGGGCAGCCTGTACCTGCCCACCGCCAGCGGTGCGCGCGACGTGGTCTTCCACTTCGAGCATGGGCGTGCAGCCCGCATCGAAGCCGCCGATGGCGAGACGGCACTGAATGCCCTCTTCGACGCTCACGCCGGCGAGCCGCGTCGCATCGGGCACATCGGCATTGGGCTGAATCCGCGCCTGAGTCAACCGATCGGTTGGCCGCTTGTGGATGAACACGTCCGCGGCATGTTGTTCGTAGCCTTCGGCGAGAACCGCTACATGGGTGGGCAGAACGCTTCCTCGCTGAACGAAGACTTCGTCGTGCCAGGTGCCGTCGTGGAAGTGAACGGCCGGCCGGTCGTCATGCCGTAACGCACGGCGTTCATCTACGACGACCGCAAACCCGCGACGTTCACATGCCGCGCGATTACAATCGCGCTCCTGAGTTCATGATCCTGACCCTGGTCGCTCGACCACCGTTCAACTTTCGCTCGGTCGTCCACTCTCATGGCTGGTATCAACTCGCGCCCTGGGAATGGGACGACGCTGCACAGACGCTCTCCCGCGTGGAGCGTTTGGCAAGTGAGCGCGTCGTGCTCCTGCTTTTCCGCGCCGCCGGCGATGGCCTGGCGGTCGAGACACAGGACCGGCTCACCTTGCGCGAGCGAGGCGAGGTGGAGCGGAAGTCAGCCTGGATGTTCGCGCTGGAGGCCGACTTCACGGCGTTCTATGCCCGGGCCGATACCGAACCGCGCCTGGCGCATTGCCGCGCGAAGGCGTATGGCCGGCTGCTGCGCTCTTCGACGATGTGGGAAGACGTGGTGAAGGTAATGATGACGACAAATATCCAGTGGAGCGGAACCCAGCGGTTGGTGAGCGCGCTGGTGCAGCGCTTCGGCGAGCCTCTGCCGAACGATCCATCGCGCCGCGCCTTTCCCAAGCCAGAAACCATCGCGCACAGCCGCGAGGCCACGCTGCGCAAGTTAGGGCTCGGCTATCGCGCCCCCTATCTCCTCAAACTGGCGCGCGGCATCACCGCCGGCGAGTACGACCTCGCTGCGCTGATGGACCCATCGCGCCCGACCGACGAGCTGCGCCGCGAGCTGATTGCACTGCCGGGCATCGGGCCCTACGCCGCCAACACGCTGCTCGCCATCCTCGGCCGCTACGACTACATCGGCGTGGACACCGAAGCAATCAGCACGGTGTCCAGGCATTTTTACGACGGCCGGCCCATCGGCGAGAAGGAGATCAACGCCGTGTTCGGGGCCTGGGGTGAATACAAGGCCCTGGCTTACTGGTTCTGGGATTATGCGGGAATGGGAGGCGATAGCAATGGATGAAGATCGCGGGTCGCAGGTCGGTATGACTCCCGACCGATCAGTCGTCAACTCTGCGTCATCATCGGTCACCACCTCCCAATGTCACCGAAGCAACGAGATGGACGATTTTCGTGCAGTCATCTTCGACATGGACGGCCTGATGCTCGACACCGAGTCGCTGGCGCGCGAGGCGTGGTTCGCCACCATGCGCCGGTGGGGCTACCAGCTCAGCGACGACGTGTACTTGCGCGTGCTCGGCACCACAGGCGCGCACACCCGTGAGATCTTTCGCGCGGCGTTCGGCCCGGACATCCCCATCGAGGCGATGTACGACGACAAACAACGCTATGTGGATGAGGCAATCGCATCCGGTCGAATCGCCATCAAGCCGGGGCTGATTGAGTTGCTCGACTGGCTCGATGCACAACGCATCCCCAAAGCCGTTGCCAGCTCGACCGTCCGCAGGCTGGTGCTGAAGAAGCTGGAGCGGGTCGGGGTGGCAGGCCGATTCGACGCCATCGTCGGAGGCGACGAAGTGGCGCACGGCAAGCCCGCGCCGGACATCTTCCTGGAGGCAGCCCGTCGGCTGAACGTCTTGCCCGCTGACTGCGTCGCGCTTGAGGATTCGGAGAACGGCGTGCGGGCTGCCCACGCCGCCGGCATGTCCGTGATCATGGTGCCCGACCTGAAGCCGCCCGCGGATGAAATCCGGGCTTTGGCCCATCGCGTCGTGACGTCGCTGCACGAAGCAAAACAGGCCCTGGAAGCGATGGATAAGAAGCGCAAGACAAAGGCATGAACATCGCTCTGGTCCATGACTGGTTGAACCAACTGGGAGGCGCAGAGGACGTGCTGAACACGTTGAACCGGATGTTCCCGCGCGCGCCGATCTTCACCAGCATCTACGACCGGCAGCGCATGCCGGCGGCCTGGCGAGGATGGGACATCCGCTCGACCTGGATGGATTGTCTGCCGGAGGTACATCGTTACCATCAGCCCTACATGCCGCTCTTCGCCTGGGTGTGGGCGCGCTATCGCATTCCCGCCGAACACGACGTCATCCTCAGCAACAAGAGCGCCTTTTGCATCGGCGCGCGTGGGCTGCACGCGGCCGCCAGGCACATCTGTTATTGCCTCACCCCGACGCGCTTTACGTATGAATTCGAAACTTACGCGCAACGCGAGCGCATCCCGCCCGGCGCGTCGGCGATCCTCCGCGCGCTCAACGTCTACTTGCGCCGATGGGAGACGCGGGCTGCCCAACGCGTGACCACATTCATCGCCATCTCCCGCGAAGTGCAACACCGCATTCGCAAATACTACGGCCGCGATTCGGTCATCATTCACCCGCCGGTGGAAATGCCGCCTCACCCGCCTTCCAATCGGGATCGGGGTTTTTATCTAATCGCCTCTCGATTGCTGCCATATAAGCGCGTGGACCTGGCGATCGAGGCGTTCGGCCGGCTTGGGTGGCCGCTGGTCATCGCCGGCGATGGGCGAGACCGCCATCGCCTGGAGCGGCTGGCCGCGCGACAACCGCGCGACAACATCAAATTGTTGGGCCGGGTGGACGACGCCACGTTGCATGAGCTGCTCGCCGAGTGCCGGGCGTTCATCTTCCCCGGGGTCGAGGATTTTGGCATCGCGCCCATCCGCGCCATGGCATACGGCAAGCCTGTCATCGCCTGCGCGGCGGGCGGCGCGCTGGACACAGTGATCGAGGGCGTCACCGGAATGCTGTTCCACCCGCAAACCCCCGAAGCACTCGCCGAGGCGGTGCTGAAAAGTTCTGGTGTAACATTCGCGCCCGCCGAAATCCGCCGTCACGCTGAGCGATTCGGCGTTGAGCGATTCGAGCGAGAGTTAATCGAGTTGTTATCGGGATTGGGAGTGAGGGATTAGAGATCGCGGATGGCATCCCCAACCTGCAATCTGTAACCTGTAGCCAAAACAAAAATGGAAGCGTACTGTTTCAAATGTCGCGGCAAGCACGAGTTGCTTGATCCGAAACCCATCTTCTTCGCCAACGGATCGCCGGCGACCCAAGGCACGTGTTCCAATTGTGGCTACGACAAGGTCTACAAGATGGGGCGCACGCCGGCGCACGAGGGATTGACCCCGCCGGAGCCGGTGAAGCGCGAGCGCACGGCCAAACGCGCATCGTCGAGCACGAAGGGCGCCAGGGCGGCGCGGAACGCCGGCGGCGACGAGGCGCGCGCGGCAGGCCTGCCGCTCGTCATCGTCGAATCGCCGGCCAAGGCGCGCACCATCGGCAAATTCCTGGGCCGCCAATACACCGTCCGCGCGTCCATCGGCCACATCCGCGACCTGCCCAAGAGCCGGCTGGGCGTGGACGTGGACAACGACTTCGAGCCGACCTATATCATCCCGGCCGACAAAAAGGCGACCGTCAAGGAACTCAAGCAATATGCCAAAGACGCCAGCTCGATCTGGCTGGCCACCGACCCCGATCGCGAAGGAGAGGCGATCTCATGGCATCTGACGCACGCCTTACAGCCGGAGATCGCCGGCAAGCCGGTGCATCGCGTCGAGTTTCACGAAATCACCAAGGACGCCATAGATCATGCTTTCGCTCATCCACGCAGCATAGACGACAACGCGGTGAACGCCCAACAGGCTCGTCGCATTCTGGATCGCCTGGTGGGCTACAAGCTCAGCCCGCTGCTGAGCGACAAACTCAGCCGCCGCGGCTTGAGCGCCGGACGCGTGCAATCCGTCGCCTTGCGCCTGGTCGTCGAGCGCGAACGGGAGATCCAGGCCTTCGTGCCGGTCGAATACTGGAGCATCGAAGCCGAGCTGGCCAAACGTTTGCTTCCCCCCGACCCATCTCCCATCCCCCCTGCCGATCGGGAGACCTTCATCGCCCGCCTGTTCAAGCTGCGCGGCCAGGATCCCGATCTGAAGAACGAGGCCGACGCACAGCGGATCGTGAGCGAGCTAGAAGGCGCAGCGTATCGCGTGGTCAAGGTGGAGCGCAAAGACCGCTCGCGCCGGCCGGCTGCGCCATTCACTACCAGCACGATGCAACAAGAAGCCAGCCGCAAGCTCGGCTTCAACGCCCGGCGCACCATGGCCACGGCCCAGCAGCTCTACGAAGGCATGGACGTCGGCGAGGGCACAGTCGGACTGATCACCTACATGCGCACCGATTCGGTGAACGTGGCGGAGAGCGCGCAACGCGAAGCGCGCCAGTTCATCGCCGACCGCTTTGGCGCGGCGTTCGTGCCCGACGCGCCCCCCAAATACACCTCGCGCGCCAAGAACGCCCAGGAAGCGCACGAGGCAATTCGCCCGACCTCGGTCTTCCGCACGCCGGAATCGTTAAAGCCTTACCTCGATCGCGATCAGCTCCGGCTCTACGAGCTGATCTGGAAGCGCTTCATCGCCAGCCAGATGGCCAACGCCATCTTCGACGCGACGACGGTGGACATCGAAGCTCTACCGCAAGGCGCGGCCGATGGCGCGGCGCTCGGGCCGTTATCGAACGGCGATGCGAATGTGCTGATCCCCGGCTACTGGTTCCGGGCCAGCGGATCGGTGATCAAGTTCTCCGGCTTCCTCAAGGTGTACGAAGAGGGACACGATGAAGGGGACAAGCTGGACGAAGAGGAGGAAGCGCGCGGCCGCCGGCTGCCGGCGCTGAGCGCAGACGAGCCGCTCGACCTGATCCGCCTCATCCCGGAGCAGCACTTCACCCAACCGCCGCCGCGTTACACCGAAGCCAGCCTGGTCAAGGCGCTGGAAGAGTACGGCATCGGCCGGCCGAGCACCTATGCGCAGATCATGTCCACGATCCAATCGCGCGACTACGTGCGGCGAGAAGGCAAACAACTGGTGCCGACCGAGTTGGGCTTTACGGCCAACGACCTGCTCGTCGCCAACTTCCCCCGCTACATTGACGTCGGGTTCACGGCGCACGTGGAGGAAGAGCTGGACGACATCGAGACCGGCGTCCGCGAATGGCGCCCCGTGCTGCACGAGTTCTACGATCCATTCAAGGAGGCGGTCGCCCAAGCCGCCGAGCGCATTCCGAAGAAAGAGCGCGTGGTGCAATACACCGGCGAAAAGTGCCCGGCTTGCGAAGACGGTCGGCTGGTCTATCGCGATGGGCGCTTCGGCAAGTTCATCGCCTGCTCGAACTTCCCGAGGTGCAAGTACACCGAACCGATCACCATCCCGGGCGTGCAATGCCCCAAGTGTGGGGGCAAGCTGGTGGAGAAGCGCGCCCGCAAAGGCGCCCGACGCGTCTTCTACGGTTGCGTGAACTATCCGCAATGCGACTTCACGACCTGGAACAAGCCGCTGGCAATCAAGGGGCCGGAAGGGTGCGAGGGCCTGGTAGTGGAGGTCGGCAAGGGCAAAGCCAAGTGCCTGGGCAACGACCTGGTCTTCGACATCCCCGAAGAATCGTCCGAGCCGGCAGCGGCGCTTCCCACGCCTTGACGATCCGGCCACCGGGTGTTTTACTGCGCCCATGCTTGGTGACAGCATACTGAATCGCGATCTCGATGAATTCACGAGCGCGCCGGAGTTCAAAGGCAGCGTGCTGGTGCGCCCTTCGCGGGCGCATCGGTTCGTTTACGCAGCCGTGTTATTCGTTGCCGCCCTGCTCGCCATCACCGGCCTGGGCAACGTCATCGCCGTCTTCAGCCGCACCGGCCAATCGGCAGACGACACGGTTACGCTCGGCATCGGCTTGTTGATGCTGCTCGTCGCGTTGGGGCTGGCATGGCGCTTCTCGGCGCCACTGGCCTTCGCCGCTGCGGTGACCGAAGATGGCCTGAGTTGGCGGAGCATCTTCGGCTGGCACGATGCCCCCTGGGAGGAGATTGATTTTGTGTTGGTCACACCGCACAGCACCTTCGGCGGACGCGAGGTGCACGTCAAAGCCGGCAACCGCATCATGCACTACGGCTGGTTCGACGCGACCGACTGGTATACCTTCGGCCCGCTCGAGTCGCTGCCGGCCGACGAGGCCAAGTCGCTTGCCCACACCATCGTCGTGCGCGCCCGGCTCAAGCGCCGCGAGCCGGGCGTATGGGTGAACGACCGCCGCGACCAGCCAGTCCAAGTCTCTACCGGCAAGCTCAGGTGGTAACCCAGCCCCTCGCGTCTTCATGGACGCGGTTCGGCGAGGATCACCTGCCTGCCCTCTTGATCGGTGTGATAGACATAGCGTCGGCCATTTCCCTCCAGGGTCACCCGATATCCCGGCACGATCACCTGAATGCAAAACACGCCCGGCGTTCGCACACCCAGGCATCCATCCGGCCACTGCACCTCTTCGACTGCGATCACACGAATGGCAGCCGGCGCAACCTGAAGCCGCCCAGCCAACGCTTCGCGAGCGGCGACGACGGCGGGATTATCCGCAGTCGCTCCGCCAACGGGCGCGCCGGACTCTGGCGCGGGCATTGGTGGAGGTTCGGTCGGCACCATGGTCTTAGGGCTCAGCGTGATCGTGCCAGGCGGCACCGCGGTAGCAGCTTCGGTCGGCCGCTCGGGCGGAGCCGGCGAAGGTTGAACGGGAGATTCCATGAGCGGTATGGGCGTCGCCGTGACGCCGTTTTCGGTCGCCGACGGCACAGCAGCACTGCAAGCCACCGACAACGCACTCGTCAAAATCCAGGCCATGCTTATCATACGCGTTCGCATGTTCATGTCACATCAGACGGCGGGGCGGGCCATCGGGTTCCCCTCTGCGTTGCGATGCTAAACTATCGTCCATTCCGCATGGCCGACGATATCGCTGCACAACGCGCCCTGGCAGCACAACTCCTGACCACCGGCCCCGCTGATGCGGTGACGTGGTATTTCGCACTCGAGCACGACGCGCGACGCACGCGCCTGCACGTGCATAGGAATCCTACCGGCCGGCCGCTCGCCTTCGTCGCCGTCTGCCAGACCGGCCTCGACCTCTTCCGGCCGCTCGTCGTGATGCGCGGCGACGACTCGACAGCGCTGCGCCAGGCCCTGCGCGACGCGCTTTCACCACGACGGCAATACCTGTTCAACGCGCAGCCATCCGCCCGGTCCGACCTCGCAGCGGTATGCGAACTACAAGGCGAATCCGTGCACGCCATCTACGCCCTGAACGCGGCGAACTTCAAGCCGGTGATAAACATCCTGGTGCAAACCAGCACCACGCCGGAGGGGTTGTTGCGCGCCACGATTCGCGGGCGCGATGGGTCGAACGTGGCCGAAGCCGGCACCACCTGGATCTCGTCGCGCTATGCGGAGGTGTTCGTGCAGGTAGTCGAAGGCGCGCGCGGCCGCGGCCTGGGCAAATCGGTCGTGAGCGCAGTGAGCGCCCGGTTGCTGGAGATGGGGCGCACGCCGCTCTACATTGTCGGGCTGAACAATGCCCCTTCGATTGGGCTGGCCAAACGCCTGGGCTATCATGACACCGGCGCCTTCGAGCTGAGCGGCGCGCTGAGCCGCAGAGAGTAGAGGGCAACGATTGATGGTTGACGACCGGGCATCTCCCAAGGCTCGGCACCTTAAAAGTTGTCGAAATCGCGCATCGCAACTTCACGAATGGGCGATTACGAATTAACATTTTGCGAAACTCAAACGATCTAGGAAGACATGTCCAAACGAAGAGAGCTTGAAGCGCGCAGACAGGAGCAACAGCGCAAGCAGACCATCCAGATTGCCGTCATCATCGCTGTGATCGCCATCGTCGTGATCGGCGGCGCAATCGTCCTCAGCACCCTCTCCGGCCAGGAGCAACAGCGGGCCAGCAACCTGCCTGCGGTGAAAACCGCGAGCAAAGACACGCCGCCCAACGCCGAGCCGAACGGGAGGGCGTGGGGCCCGGCCGATGCGCCGATCAAGGTCGAAGAATATTTGGACTACCAGTGCCCGGCTTGTGGCCAATACGCCCGCAACTTCGAACCGGGGGTGATCGCCGCCTTCGCCAGCACCGGCAAAGTGCGCTACGAGGTTCAGTTCATGCCCTTCCTCGAAGACCGCGTGAACGGCCGCGAGTCGCGCGATGCCGTTCAAGCCGCCCTGTGCGCCGCAGAACAAAACAAATTCTGGCAGATGCACGCGACTTTGTTCGCCAATCAACCCATCACCGGCCAGGAGAACATCGGCAATTACAGCAAGCCGCGCCTGAAGGAGATGGCGGCCACGATCGAAGGGATGGACACCGCAGCGTTCAACGCCTGTCTGGACTCGAACAAATACGAGCAAACCGTGCTGCAGATCCGCAGAGATGGCGAGGCGCGCGGCGTGCGGCAAACGCCCACGTTCTTCGTGAATGGCCAGGCATTCCCCGGCGTGCGCGACGCGGCCGACTTCCGGCAGATCTTCGCTCAGGTCGCACCGAACATACAGCTCACTCCATGAATACACCCTACCGACTGCCCGATGGCCGCACGCCGCGTCCCGCGCTGTGGGCCGATGTGCCCGATGAACAGTGGGATGACTGGCGCTGGCAGCTCACCCACCGGCTCAACTCGGCCGAAGATCTGGCCAGGATCATCCACCTCACCGACGAAGAGCTGGAGGGGTTGAACGCGCCGAACAAATTCCGCGTGGACATCACGCCCTACTTCGCCTCGCTGATTGACCCCGACGATCCGGACTGCCCGGTGCGCTTGCAAGTGGTCCCGCGCGGGCGCGAGCTGAAGGCATTCGAAAGCATGATGGAGGATTCGCTGGCCGAGGACGCGCACTCGCCGGTGCCGGGCCTGGTGCACCGTTATCCCGATCGCGTGCTGATGCTGGTGACCACGCAATGCGCTTCCTATTGCCGCTACTGCACGCGCAGCCGAATCGTGGGCGATCCCCACGCGATGTTCAATCGCCACCACCACGATCTGCAGATCGAATATCTGCGCAAGACGCCCCAGGTGCGCGACGTGTTGTTGAGCGGCGGCGACCCGCTCACCCTGCCCCAGAAAATCCTTGAAGACCTGCTGCGCCGGCTGCGCGACATCCCCCACATCGAGATCATCCGCATCGGCTCGCGCGTGCCGGTCTTCATGCCGCAGCGCATCACCGACGAACTTGTCGAGATGCTGCGCCGGTTCCATCCGCTGTGGATGAACATCCACGTCAATCATCCCAAGGAAATCACGCCGGAACTCGCCCGCGCCTGCGCAAAGCTGGCCGACGCCGGCATCCCGATCGGCAACCAGAGCGTGTTGCTGGCTGGCGTCAACGACCACCCCGACACCATCAAGAAGCTGTGTCACGAGCTGGTTAAGATTCGCGTGAAGCCATACTACCTGTATCAGTGCGATCTGGTGGAAGGCAGCGGTCACTTCCGCACGACGATCGCCGCCGGCCTGGAGATCATGGAAGCCCTGCGCGGCCACACCAGCGGCTACGCCATCCCAACCTACGTGGTGGATCTGCCCGGCGGCGGAGGCAAAGTACCCGTCTTGCCTAATTATCTGATCAGCCAGTCCCACGGCCGGGTGGTGTTCCGCAACTTCGAAGGCTACATCAGCACCTATACCGAGCCGACCGACTACCAGCGCCCCAAGCGCACCAGATGGGTTCCCGAGTCGCGCCACGAACCGGGCCAGCGCGGCATTTCGGGGTTGCTGGCCGGCGACGGGATGACCATCCGGCCGGCTGGCTGGGAAACGCGCCATGGCCTTGCCCAGAACGAGCCAGACGCGCATCCCACGCCAGCCACGAACGGCCACGATGAGGCGATCCCCCTCGACGCATTGTTGCAGCGGCGCGACGTCGAGGTGATCAGCGATGGCGACGGCCCAAGCTGGACAAAAGTAAACTGAGCGCCGGACACGCCAAACGCGCACAGCCAAACCATAGGACTTGAGGACTTGAAGACTTGAGGACTTGAAGACCTGAGGACTTAAGGACTTGAATGACACCAAGACTTGAATGAAGGCAGGACTCGAATGACAGCCTACGTAATTGCCGACATCGAAGTGCTCGAACCCGTCGAGTACGAGGAATACAAGAAGCTGGCCGGACCGACGCCGGCCAAGTTCGGTGGCCGCTACATCGTGCGCGGCGCGCCGGTTCACGTCGTCGAAGGCGACTGGTCGCCCAAGCGTTTCGTCATTCTGGAGTTCCCCAGCCTGGAACAGGCCAAGGCTTGGTACGACTCCGAAGAGTACGGCCGGGCCAAAGCGATTCGACATCGCACGGCCAAGTCGAACGTCATCTTCGTCGAAGGCGTCAACCCCGCCTGAGGCTCATCCACCGATGAAGTTGCGCAGCATCGCGTCGGCCGCGTTGCTGGTGGTCGCGACGTGCGTCGCACCGGCAGCGGCGCAATCTTCTGCGCCGCAGGCCACCGACGCGCAAACGGTCGCCCCGGCAAGCGAGACGGCCAGATGGCCGCAAACCGGCCAGCACGCCTATACGTTCAATGCGCAGTTGCCGGATGGGCGCGCGGCCAGGCTCAATTACCTGCTGTTCCTGCCTGCTTCCTATGGTCAGGACCCGGAAGCGAAGTGGCCCCTGCTGGTCTTTCTGCATGGCTCGCGCGAAGTCGGCCGCGACATCAACCGCGTCAGGCGCGCCATCTTGCCGCGGCTGGTCGAGGAGAACCCCGACTTCCCGTTCATCGTCGTTTCACCCCAATCGCCCTCGCTGCAGAACGGCTGGTATCCAAGCCTGGACGCGATCGAGGCGCTGCTCGACGAATTGCAAGCCACGCTGGCGATTGACCCCGATCGCATCTACCTGACCGGGCTGAGCATGGGCGGATATGGCGCGTGGGCGCTGGCGATGGATGACCCTGACCGCTTCGCCGCCATCGCGCCGGTGGTCGGCGGCTACTTCTTCAACCCGAAGCAGTTGTGCGAGCTGAAGGACAAACCGATCTGGGTGTTCGGCGCCAAGCGCGATCGTAACGTCCCATTGCGCGAGAGCGAGCGCGTGGTCAACGCGTTGCGCGCGTGCGGCGGCCAACCGCGCTTTACAGTGTTCGAGAACGCCGATCATGACCTCGGCTGGGAGCTGGCCTACACGGCAACCGAATTATTCGAGTGGCTGCTGCAACAGCGGCGGGCGAGCTGATCGTCACAGAGCTGGTGTGGCGTCGGTCGCGCCGCCGGCGCGCTTGAGCGCTTCGTCCACGATGGCCTGCTCGGCGATTCGCCGATCCTCCAACTGCCGGACGTTGCCTGCCGGCGCCAGCATGGCAACCACCAGGCCCACCACCGAAGCCAGCAGCGAGAAGAGGAACACGCCCCACAGTGCTTGCGCCAGCGCCGACGTCAGCACGGGATCGGCCAGCACATTCGCGCCCTGGCCGACGCCCCGCTCCAATAAGGCGTCCACCGAGACATCGCCCGCCGCCACCCCGGACGCGGCCAACGCAGCGGCCAGCCCTGCGCTCAAGATGACGCCCATGATGCTTACCCCCAGCGTGCCGCCGATGTTTCGGCTGAAAGTCAACGTGGATGTGGCCGTGCCGAGCCTGTCGCGAGACACCGCACTCTGCACAGCGATCATGAACGCCGGGATCGAAAAGCCCATGCCTGCGCCGGTCAGCCCCATGCCAAGCAGCAGGGGCGGCGCGCTGCGCATCGAGCCGGCGAGCAAAACGAGCGACGTGCCGACGACAGCCATCACCATGCCGAACACGGCCAGCGCCCGGTAGCTGACGATCAGCAACAGGCGGCTGCAGATGATGCTGGCGACCACCCAGCTCAGCATCTGCGGCGTCAGCGTCGCACCGGCCACGGTGGCCGTGGTGCGCAGCACGGCCTGGGCGAACAAGGGCACATAGGAAGCGGCGCCGAAGATAGCTGAACCGACCAGCACGCCATGCAGGCACGACACCAGGAAGAGGCGGTCGCGAAAGAGCGCAACGGGCAAGATCGGATCGGCCGCTCGCCTTTCGACGGCCACGAGCGCGATGAAAACGACCACCGATGCTCCGATCAACATCACCCCTTGTGGGTTGCGCAGTTCGAACAACCCGAGCAACAGCAGGACGATGCCCCCGCTGAGCAAAGCCGCGCCGGCGAAATCCACCCGCACTGCCCGGCCGGGACGCGACCGGCGCTCGCGCCATCCGAACCCAAACAACCCTGCTGCGATCAGGCCCGGCACCACGTTGATATAGAACACCCACGGCCAACTAACGCGCTCCACCAAAAAGCCACCGATCAACGGCCCGACGATGGACGACAGCCCCCACACGCTGCTGAACAAGCCCTGGATCTTGGCCCGGCGCTCCAGGGAAAACATGTCGCCGATGATGGTGAACGCCAGAGGCAAGATGCCGCCGGCGCCCAGGCCTTGCACCGCGCGAGCAAGCACGAGCTGGGTCATGCTCTGCGCCGAACCGGCCAGCAACGATCCGACGAGAAACAAGGCGATGGAGAAGAAATATACCGGGCGGCGGCCGAACAAATCGGACAGCTTGCCATAGATCGGCACGGTGGTCGTGGATGCCAGCAGATAGGCCGAAAAGACCCAGCTATAGGCGGACAGACCGCCCAGTTGGCCGACGATGGTGGGCATGGCCGTGCCGACGATGGTGACTTCCATGGAGGCGAGGAAGAGGCTGAGCATAATCGCTGCGGTCACGGCGACGACGTGAGGGCGTTTCATGTGCCAATCTTACAACCGCGAGACCTATACACCGCCGTTTCATACGTCGCGAGTTGTGCACACCCAACCAAGGCTCGGGCGATCCATCCAAATGTGCTAGAATTTCGTGCCCAAGCTGCCCACTAAGATAATGTGCGCGGCATGTGAATTCGAAGTCGGATCAACCAAGGAGCAACGTGGAGAACAGCTTTACCATAGCCGAAGAAACGACGGCTGAGCCCTCAGAGCCCAAAGCTGCGCCCGGCAAGGCCCAGAAGCGCAAACCCGCCGGCACGTTCCGCCCAAGCGGAACCGAGACCAGCACCGCGCGGCCGAAGCGACTGGATGAGTTCGCCGCTACGGGGACAGTCCCCGATTACAAGGACTACGAGCGGCTCCGCCGCTACATCAGCAGCCAGGGGAAGATCCTGCCTCGTCGTCGCAGCGGCCTGAGCGCCAAGAATCAACGGCTCATGGCCCGCGCCATCAAGCGCGCACGTCACTTGGCGCTCTTGCCGATGCCAGGCACGTTGAACAAGTGATCAACGCGGGTTCCCGAACAGCCGCATATCTCGGGAATCCATCTTTCAGGAGGTTGGCATGGCCAGCAAGAAGAAAGGGAACCGGATCGTGATCAAGCTGAAGAGCAGCGCGAGCGGCCATTTCTATCTAACCGAGAAGAACCGCAAGAACGACACGGCGCGATTGGAGCTTCGACGCTACGACCCATTCGTCCGCCGGCATGTGATGTACAAAGAAGAAAAGTGAGGGCCGCGGTTCCCAACGGCACAGTGAGATCGCGAACCGGCATATCCTCACACCAGCAGGCACCCGAAGCCGACGCGCTTCGGGTGTTTTGATCTTCGCCCGGCAACATTCCCCGCCGTGAGAGGACAGGCAGGCACGACGCCCGCGAAAGCTCGCCGCCGCTGGCGCGGCTGGCCGGTTATCATCATCGGCACCCTCGTTGCGGCCTGCGCGCCGGCGGACGCCGCCGTGCCGCCGGACGTTCCGTCGCCATCCGCAGCCACGAGCACGCCGGGCGCAGCAGCCAGGTCGTCGCCGACGCCCGAACCCGTTTCTCCGCTCGCTGCCCTGTTTGCTATCCCCACCGAGACGCCCGTGCCACCCCGCCAGGAGATCGTGATCGAATCGCCTGCGCGCGGCGCGACGCTATCTAACCCGTTCAGGTTGGTCGGCAACGTCGCACTCACGCCGCCGGACAAGACGATGCGCTATCGGGTGACGAATGCTTTCGGCGACGTAATCGGCGATGGCGCGCTGGATGTGCAGGGATTGCCAGGCGAAGTCGGCACTTTCAGCGCGACCGTGCCTTACACCATGTCGCTGGCCGGCCCGGCTCGCATCGAGGTGATCGCAGCCGACGGCTCCGCCGAACAGGCCGTGCAAATTCCTGCGCTGACGGTCAACCTGCCACAAGGGATCAGCCTGACCATCAACGGCGTGGCGAGCAAAGCGCGCGTCGACGTCGTGCCACGCAAGCCGAATATCCGCTTCCCGATTGATTGGAACGGCTGGCCGAGACACCTGCGCGTGTTCTTCGACGAAGATCGGTTCTCGGAGACATTCGACCCGCGCGAGCGCCAACTGCTCATCCTGCCGCTGCGGGACTACCAGGCGCTGTTTCGCGCCGGGGAGGCGGAATCGTTCGCCGCGGCCATCGAGGATTTCCAATCCCTGCTGGCGACGCGTCCGGCGGCGCTGAATCAAGATCCCCTGTTGTTGCCGTCGTCGGGGCTCAGCCAGGCAATGCGCGCGCAGATGCGTTACCTGGACTTCGCCGGCGGCCGCGGCGTGCGCTTCGTCACCCACCTCACGCAAGAGATCAAACCGCTCACCGCCGCGAGCCTGATCTACACCTTTCAGGGTCTGACGGATGACGGCCGGTACTACATCGCCACCTACATCCCGGTCACCACGACTGCACTGCCGGCCACGCCGGCCGACGTGACCAAAGCGGAGCGCGACGAGTTCAAGCGAGATTACCTGGCCTACGTGAACGGCATCGCCCAAATGCTGGACGCCCGGCCGGAGAGCTTCACGCCCTCGCTGGCGGCGCTCGACGCGATGATCATGTCTTTGCAAATTGGCGATGACGTGCTCGGCACAGGGCCATTGCCGGTAGATGCGCCGGTCGGCCAGGCGATCGAACTGCTCAACATTCGCTCCGGCCCAGGCACGCGCTTCCGCATCGTCGGCCAGCTCGCGGCGGGCGAACGCGCCGAGCTGCTCGCCCGCGACGCCGACGCCGGCTGGCTGCGCATTCGCACCGACGCTGGCATGATCGGCTGGGTCAGCCGCGATTACCTGGACACCGCCTTCGACGTCCGCCTGTTACCCATTCAACCATGAACCACACTACCGCGAGCGAACCGATTCGCGTGTTGCATTTTGCCGACATCCACATCGGCATGGAGAACTACGGCCGCATTGATCCGGAAACTGGCCTGAACCAGCGAGTGTTGGACTTCGTGTCACGATTGAAAGAGATCGTGGATTACGCGATCGAGCACGAGGCCGACGTGGTCATCTTCGCCGGCGACGCCTTCAAGACGCGCGATCCCAATCCCACCTACCAGCGCGCCTTCGCCCGCCAAATCATGCGCCTTTCGCGCGCGAACATCACCACCGTGCTGCTGGTCGGCAACCACGACATGCCGATCATCGAACAGCGCGCCAGCAGCGTGGACATCTTCGCCACGCTGGATGTGCCTAACGTGATCGTCGGGCGCGCCGAACAGTTGCACCGCGTCGAAACGCCCCGTGGCCTGTTGCAAATCGCCACGGTGCCGTGGCCACAACGCAATCGGCTGCTGAAATACGAGGAACACCGCGGCATGACCGTCGAGCAACTGGACCAGGAAATGGTGCGCATCCTCGATGAAGAGCTGGGACGCCTGGCCGGCGAAGTTGACCCTGCCCTTCCCGCGATCCTCACCGGCCACTTCACCATCAGCGGCGCGACGTTCGGCTCGGAGCGCAGCGTGATGCTAGGACGCGACCTGGTGATACCGATGAGCGCCCTGCGCCTGGACGCCTGGGACTACGTGGCGATGGGCCACATCCACAAACACCAAAACCTGAACCCGAGCGACCGACCGGCCGTGGTGTATTCCGGTAGCCTGGAGCGCATAGACTTCGGCGAGGAGCACGAGCCGAAGGGCTTTTGCTGGATCGAAGCCCGGCGCGGCGACACGCAGTGGTCGTTCAAACGCCTGGAGAGCGTGCGGCCCTTCGTCTCGATCTACGCCGACGCGACGCGCGACGGCGATAGCCCTACCGATGCCGTGCTGCGCCAGATCGCCCGGCACGACGTGAAAGGGGCCGTGGTGCGCGTGCGCGTGAAGCTGCTGCAACACCAGGAAGCCATGCTGCGCATGCGAGCCATCGAGGAAGCGCTCGCCGACGCCTACCTGGTGGCCGGCATCTCGCGCGAGATCGAACGTGACGCGCGATCGCGCATCGGCGTGCAAAATCCAGAGACGCTTTCACCCGAAACGCTGCTCGAGCGTTACTTCCTGAGCAAAAACACGCCGCGCGATCGCATTGACGATCTGATGCGCGCGGCGCGCGAGCTGATGCAGCCGGGCACGGACGGCGGCGTGATGTAGGGGCGGCCCTGCCTGGCCGCCTGTTTGCGCACGTGCGATCATGCCGGCGACCACACCATGCGGGCGACCACATAGGGTCGCCCCTACAACGGGCGGCGGTGTGATGTAGGGGCGGCCCTGCCTGGCCGCCCGGTTGCGCACGTGCGATCATGCCGGCGACCACACCATGCGGGCGACCACATAGGGTCGCCCCTACAAACGGGCGGCGGCGTGATGTAGGGGCGGCCCTGCGTGGCCGCCCGTTTGCGCGCGATCATCGCGTGGACCCGGGACAACCCAATGCTTGACGAAAGGATAGTATTGTTTTACTATCCTTCGGTGCAGGGAGGCAGCATGGCGCTGGTGAACAATTTCACCACTCAACTGAGCAACGTCGAGAAGCTGAAGCAAATCGCTAAGCGGTTGGGGTACGTGCAGACGCGCGGGCCGCAGAAGGGAGAGGGCAGCATACGACAGTTGCTCGAAGCGATTATTGCTGGCGACGTAGTCGTAATGCCAACGCCGCGAAGGCGGCAGGTATTGAAAGACTCTCAGGAGGCGCGGCTGGAAGCGGCCGTGGACCGGCTGGTTGAAAAGGGCCTGATCACGCAACGCGCCAGGAAGAGCGGACAATTGTCGCCCTTCCGGCCCATTCACGTTGCGGGCGAGCCTGTCTCCGAGATGATCATCCGGGAACGTCGCTGAGGGATGAGCGTCACCTGCTACTTCTGGGACTCCAGCGCCATCGTCAAGCGTTACTTCGCGGAGAAAGGCAGCGAGGTGATCAATCGGCTATTCGGCACGGAGAAGGGCCGGCACTTCGCCAGTCAACTCATCCGTGCCGAGGTGACGTCGGCCATCGTCCGGCGCACCGATGCTACCAGAACAGCTCGCAGGTTGCTCGACAGTTTCACGCACGATCTGGCAGTGCAGGTTGACCTGTTAGGCCTGGACGACGGTCTGGTTGACGCCGGGGTTCAATTGATCAGCCGGTATCGTTTGCGCGGGTGTGACTCCCTGCATCTGGCGGCCGCGCTCCGCCTCTACGCGGAGTTCAACCGAGACCTTTCTGACGATGAGCCTGCCATCAATGTGGTCTTCGTGTGCGCCGACGACCACTTGAACGCGGCTGCGGTGGCCGAAGGTCTGGCCGTTGCCAATCCCAATCATCAATAGCCCGAAATAGCCTGGCACAGCCGCGTCGTGAAAGCTTCCGCCGACCGTCGGCTAAAGCCTTCATGCGACTGCCCTGGCGATCTGATGCGCGCGGTGCGCGAGCTGATGCAGCCGGACGCGGAGCGGATCAGTTGATGACCGGCGGACGATCGGGCTGTGCTTTGCGCCGTTCGATGTAATCGCGCAACCCTTCCTCGATCGCCGGGTCAATGGGCGGCTTCTCGTAGTTGGCTAACAATTCCTTCCACACGCGCAGCGCGCGCTGGGCAGCATCCAGCCGCCCCTGCTCCTCCCAAGTGCCGATGTTCTGGCGGTCCATCAACGTGCTGCGATAGAACTCGGTCTGAAAGCGCTCCAGGGTGTGAGGCGTGCCGAAGTGATGCCCGCCCGGGCCGACCTCGCGGATCATGTCGAGCGCCAGCGTGGCCTGGCTGATTTCGACCGGTTCGAACAGCCTCTGCATCATCGCCAGCCCCTCCACGTCGAGGACGAACTTCTCGTAGCTGCACACCAATCCGCCTTCCAGCCAACCCGCGGCATGCATGACGTAGTGGGTATGCGACAACACGACCGGCCACAGGCTCATCTGCGTCTCCAGCGCTGCCTGCGCATCCACGACCTTGCTGGTGTTCAAACCGCCGCTGCCGCGATACGGCAAGCCATAGCGCCGGGCCAATTGCGCGCCGGCGAAGAACGCCCAGGCCCCTTCCGGCGTGCCGAAGGCGGGCGAGCCGGTCGCCATGTCGGTGTTGGTGGTGAAGCCGCCGTAGACCACCGGCACGCCAGGGTTAACGATCTGCGTCAGGGCGACGCCAGCCAGCGCCTCGGCGTTCTGCTGGGCCACAGCCGCCGCCATCGTGATGGGCGCCATGGCCCCGGCCAGGATGAACGGCGTCATTACGATCGGTTGACCGCCACGCGCATAGGTGATGATGCCTTCGATCATGTTGGTGTCGTAGGTCAGCGGGGAATTGGCGTTCACCACGCTCATCATCACCGGTTGCCTCCTGATCTCGTCGTGGCCGCCGAACACGATGGCCGCCATGTTCAGACAATCGGTGGCGACGCTGCGGCCGTGGGCAGCCTGGGCCACCGGCTTGTCGCTGAGGGTGAAGATGGCCCAGCCGCGTTCGAGGTAGCGCTGCCAGACCGGCACGTCCTGCGGCTCAGTCACCTGGCTTTCGACCACATGGATGGGCGGGCACATGTGGGCCAGCTTGACCAGTTCGTGCAGCGCGCCCACGCTGCCTTCGCGCCGGCCGCGTTCCAGGTCGCTGACAAAAGGCACGCCGCTGGTGGTGGCGAAGATGGTGAAGTTGCCGCCCACCGGCACGCTCTTGTTCGGGTCACGCGCGCGTAGGATGAACTGGCCCGGCGCCCCCTTCACCAGTTCCATTAACAAGGCCCGGTCAATCTTCACGATCTGCGCGCTGTGGTCAACATCGGCGCCTGCGCCGGCCCACAGCGCCAATGCTTCGGCGTCCATGAACCGAATGCCCACCTCTTCCAGAATACGCATCGAGGCTTCGTGCAATTGTTCCACCTGTTCCTCGCTCAGCATTTGCACCGGCGGCAAAAAGTTGTGCAGCGCCTTGAAAGGCAGGCTCTCGATCGGCAGACGTTTGCGCGAGCTGCGCCGTGCAGCACGCCGGTCGGATATTGGAGCAGTCATAGTCGTTTTGTCGGATGGTTGACGGGTTGATGACTCATCGTGAGTCATCCGGTGATCACTCTCGCCCCTCGATTGTCGCAGATGCTGGCCATGACGGACGGGCCGAAGTAGCCGAGCCGCCGGACGAGCGCCTGGCGCAGCGCACGGCTGGCAGGCCCACCCTTGATCAGGCCCAGCAGTCCCAGTCCGGTGAGCGCGCGGCCGGCGAAGGCCGCTCCCCCGGCGCGCATGCAGGCCAGGATGTCACGTTCCTGCTCGCCTAGCGCAGCGGGCCGACCATCAGCTGACAGCGCGGCTTCATTAGCGGCATGGATGGCGGTCAACGCGCCGGCGAAGGCGTCGAAATCATCGCGCTCTACGGCCGCAAACAGCGCATCGGCGGTGACGGACGAACTGAGGCGACCGGCAGCATCGCGCAGCGCCCGGCGGCGCTGCAGTTCGTCGTCCTCCGCTACGTCATCAGGGGCATGCGGCAGCACGAGCACAAACACCCAGTCGTCCTCTTCATCGGCGTGTTCGATAGCTGCTCGCCGGATCAGCTTACCCTGCGGGCTAACGAATAAGAGGCCGCCGCGTTCGAAAGCCCGATAGAAGGGGTCAACCACAGGCGCTTCGGCCGCAGGCGCTTCGGTCGCGCGCAGCATGTGACGCAGCGCTTGCTCCACGCTTATACGCAACATGCCGTCCGATCCCAGGCCCATGAACGCCGGGATAGCCAGCTCGATTTCGACCTGGCTGCCGACCGGCGCGCCGAGTTGCGCCAGGTAACGCGCGGCGGCCCGATAGGCCACATCGGCACGCGCGCCGCTGACCAGCAACTGTTCCGCCGGCTGCGCAGCGAGATGAATAGGAGGATGTTGCAGCGCGATGCCGAGTTCGCCGAGGTTTCCATCTACGGCACGCGCGAAGCCGAGCTGCAGGTAACACGGTGAGGCGACTTGGATGCGCATCGTGGTTCCTCCGATACTCTTTATCGCCGACGCGCTCAACCCAGGAACAGCACTGCCGCGATCAACGTCAGGGCGGTGATGATCGAGCCGGATTTGAGATATTCCATGAAGGTGAGTTTGACGCCGAATTTTCGGGCCTGTTCGGCCACAATCAAGTTGGCCACCGAGCCGATGAGCGTAAGGTTGCCGGCCAGCGTGGACGCCGCCGCCAGCGTCAGCCAGGCCTGAGTTGGATCGGCGAACTGCGGCACGAGCGGGCGAAACAACAATACGGCCGGCACGTTCGAGATCAGGTTGCTCAAGATTGCGGTGACGAACGCCAGCGGCGCCGTGCCGGCAAACGCCAACGGCCTGGCCAGATCGAACAACCACGCCGACACGCCGGTGAACTCAAGCGCACCAGTGACGATGAACAACCCGCCGAACATCACCAGCAGCGGCCAATCCACCAACGCCAGAATGCGCGCCGACTCGAACCGCCGGCCGATCAGGATAGCACAGGCGGCGACGAACGACGCTACGGTGACGTTAACGCCGGCCAGGAAGGCGACCAGCATCAGCGCGATGACGATCAGGCTCCTGCGCAGCGTGGAGGCGTAGATCGTCGCTTCGGCTTGCGCCAGCGTCATCGGCGCACCCTCGTGATGCGGCGCGATCATGGCCGACGCGGCTGGCGGCCGCCCGGCATCCCGCCCGGCGCGAAACTCGCGCGGATACAGCAGCCACACCACTGCGAACACGATGGCCATCCCCACTGCAGCCACCGGCCCCAGGCGCGCCAGCCAATACAAGTAACCGATGCCCGACGATGCGCCGATCAGGATGTTTTGTGGGTTACCGGTGATGGTGGCGACCGAGCCGACGTTGGCCGCACAGGCCAGGGCGATGAGATACGGCAGCGGGTCGCGCCGCAACCGCAGGACGACGCCGCATACCAGTGGCGTCAGCATCACGCACACCGGGTCGTTGAGGAAGAGCATAGACAACACGCCCGCAGTAACCACCACCAGAGCCAGCAGCATCGTTGGCGCGTTTGCTCGCTCGATAACTATCTCGCCCACCCAGGTGAAGAAGCCTGATAGCTCCAACACAGCGTTGATGATCATCATGCTGAACAGCAGGATGAGCGTGCTCAGGTCAACTGTTCGTTCGGCCTCCTGAAGGGTAAGCACGCCAAAGACCAGCACCGCGCCTGCGCCGATCATGGCAATTGCCGCCCGATTGAGCCTGAGGCCAGGGACCTCGCCGAGGGCCAGGGCAACGAAGGTGAGCAAAGCGATGACCGCCGCACCGGTTGAAGGAGCGATTTGGAACGACGCAAAGGGTATGGGCATGCGAGCGTGGATTGTATGCAACAACCCTCCGATAAACGAACGGAACCCAGGGTGCTTAGAGCCCCTGGGTTCCGTTTGTGGTGCAGCTATCTACCTGAGCGTCGTGGCGCTGTTGACCGGCAGCGCCATGGGCGAAGACAGCTCTTGCTGCTCACCCGTCGGTCACTATCGGTTGGGTGCGAGTTTGCCTTGCGGATACGGTAACAGGCGGCCGAACAACGTGAGATACATCATGCGATAGATGTCCACGTTGTCGAAGCGCTCCGAGAAAGCAGTCGTGATCAGATCGCTGTTCAAGCCGGCTGCGCGGACGAGAATGCCGCCTGCCACATCCGGAGTGCCGGTCCAGGTGATCGCGAACGGCCATTGCTTGCCAAATTGATCAGGTGCCGGCACGAAGGCAAAACTGTCGCGCCCATACAGGCCATCAATCTTGTCCGCGTCCGCACCGGTGGGGTTGAAGTTCACCGTCGTCACCGTTTGGGTAAGTGGCCCTTGCAACGCCCCTACCTGCATGCCGCCGGCGTCGCTGTCGGCAGCCAGCATGAGCAGCGTGTCCGGCTCGCCGCTTCCTCGCGCGTGCGCAGCACGACGTAATCCGATTCGAGTGCCTCGCTGATCAGGTTGCGAGAGCCCAGCAGCTTATTCTCACCCTCACCATGCACACCTTGCACGCCAGGAGGCAGGAACTGACGCTCTCCACCACCCATGATCACGTGTGGGCGCTGGTCTTTGCTGCCTGGGCGTCCGTCCCAGATCTGCAAGGTGATCGCGTCCCAGTCGTTGCGGTTGGGCACTTCAGCGAGGAAGACACCCAGGCTCTCCGATATTGCCATCGTTGACAACGCCAGTCGGGTGCCCCTAGCGAGCGAAATTTAGTTAATGGCATTTCAAGATAGATCGTCAGTCTCGCTAAAGCTTTTTTGTTTTCATTTGAAGTGAAGTTGATTGGAAGATGAAGCTGATCACCTGAGTTCATGCTGGTATAAGTCATGCCGGCATGAGTCAAGTCGAGCCAAATAGGATGCGCGCACAGGAGCAAGCCTGACGGAGACGATGTCCTACCCGACGGCTCTATGCGCCGCAGGCGCGGAGCGGCGCGTGCCCACAGCGTGCGGGCTTCCCTTGACATTCCCGCAACTGCGCAGGATCATCTAAAATCCGCGCGCTATGGCCATTCCATCTGATCTCGAAATTGCACAATCAGCCAGACTTCGACCGATCCTTGAGATTGCCCGCAACATCGGCCTGGCCGAAGATGAACTCGATCTATACGGTCGCTATAAAGCTAAAGTGCACCTGAGCGTGCGCGACCGGCTGCGCGACAAGCCAAACGGCAAATACGTGGTCGTCACAGCCATCACCCCCACCCCGCTGGGCGAGGGCAAGACCACGACGACGGTCGGCCTGTCTCAGGCCTTGCACTACGTGGGCCAAAAAGTGTTCACCTGCATTCGCCAGCCCAGCATGGGGCCGACCTTCGGCATCAAGGGCGGCGCGGCCGGCGGCGGCTATTCACAAGTCGTGCCGATGGAGGACTTCAACCTGCACCTGACCGGCGACATTCACGCCGTGAGCGCGGCCAACAACCTGCTGTGCGCAGCGATTGATTCGCACCTGTATCACGGCAACGCGCTGGGGATTGACGAAAGCACGATCATGCCGCGCCGGGTGGTGGACATCAACGACCGCGCGCTGCGCCACGTGCGCATCGGCCTGGGCAAGCCGGAGGACGGCCCCACCCGCGACACCGGCTTCGACATCAGCGTGGCCAGCGAGGTGATGGCCATCCTCGCCCTGGCTACCAGCATCGAGGACATGCGCGCCCGGTTCGGTCGCATGGTGGTGGCCTTGAACAAAGCGGGGGACATGGTCACCGCCGAAGACCTGAAGGTAGCCGGGGCGATGACGGTGCTGATGAAAGATGCCCTCATGCCAAACCTGATGCAAACGCTGGAAGGTTCGCCGGTGTTCGTGCATGCCGGGCCGTTCGCCAACATCGCTCACGGCAACAGCAGCATCGTGGCCGACCAGATCGCCCTGAAGCTGGCCGACTACGTCGTCACCGAGAGCGGCTTCGGCGCCGACATGGGCATGGAGAAATTCATGGACATCAAATGCCGGGTGAGCGGGCTGCAGCCCGATTGCGTGGTGATGGTGGCCACCGTGCGCGCGCTGAAGATGCACAGCGGCTTGGGCAAGGTGGTGCTGGGCAAGGCGCTGCCGAAGGAGTTCACCGAAGAGAACCTGCCGGCGCTCGAAGCCGGCTGCGCCAACCTGGTCAAGCAGATCCAGAATGCGCGGCTGTTCGGCGTGCCGGTGGTGGTAGCTGTGAACGCATTTGCCACCGATACGCCGGCTGAACTCGAGCTGATCCGCGAGAAAGCCATCGCTGCCGGCGCGATGGGCGCCTATGTGTCGAACGTGTGGGCGAAGGGAGGGGCCGGCGGGACCGAGCTGGCCGAAGCAGTGATCGCAGCGTGCCAGCAGTCAAAAGCCTTTCAGTTCCTCTATCCCGATGACGCGCCGATCAAAACCAAGATCGAGACCATCGCTACCCGCCTGTATGGCGCAGCCGACGTGTCGTACGCGCCGGAGGCCGACGCAAAGATCGCGGCTTACACGCGGCTGGGCTTCGACCGGCTGCCGATCTGCATGGCCAAGACTCATCTATCGCTATCGCACGACCCGACGCTGCTGGGCGCGCCGACGGGCTTCACCCTGCCGGTGCGCGACGTGCGCGCCTCGGTCGGCGCCGGCTTCCTCTACCCGCTGTGCGGCGACATGCGCACCATGCCCGGGCTGAGCAAACACCCGGCGTTCGAGAAGGTAGATTTCGTGGACGGCAAGGTGGTGGGGCTGTTCTAGCCGAGCGTCGGCGAGCGCCATGCGGCGAGCCATCACGCGCCTTTCACACGGCGATGTCCACCCACACCGCGGCATGGTCGGACGCCGCGTCATGAGGACTGCGCAGCTCATCGTAAGTTTCCCAGCGCTTCGGCCGCACCCCGGGCCACATCCCCTTGCGCCAGACACCGCCACATTGCACCCGCTCGAACAGGCGCGGCGAAAGCAGGATGTAGTCAATCTTGTTCGCGGCGTTGCACAGGCCGAACGTGCCGGGGTAGCCGCCGGCATCGAACGCCGGGTGCACAAAGACATCCTTGAGATCGGTCTCCGCGATCAGCGGCCGGAGCGCCGGGCTGTCCGGCGTGTCGTTCAGGTCGCCGATGACCGCCACCAGGTCGTGCCCTTCGGCGATCAAGCCCGCGTAGATCTCCTTCACGCGCTGAGCCTGCGCCTTGCGACGCGCGTCGGAGGCCGCTTTGCTGCCATAGCCTTTGCTCTTGAAGTGGTTGACCATGACGATCAACTCGTTGTTCGCCGGTGTGGTCACCGTGAACTCCGGGCAATCGCGGGAGAAGATCAGCCCGCCGTTGGGGAGCCGATCGTCCACGTGGCTGCGCATCGCGCCAATCGAGTAGCCGCGCCGCGTCAGGATGCCGACATCTATGCCGCGGTCGTCGTTGCCATCTATCAGCATGATGTGATGGAAGGGGGTGCCGCCGACGGCGGCGATGATCTTGGCGTTGAACATGGCGAGGCCGGGTCGGTGCTCGGCCTCGACGATCCCCAGCACATCGGCTTGCAGGTCGCTCATGACCCGCGCGGTGTTGCGCATGGCCTGTTCGTCAATCGGCTCCTCGCGCAGTTCCAACGCGCCAGCCCAATCCGCCCGGCCATCGGCGATGATCTCGATGCCGCCCTCCTTCGGCCGGCGCAGTAACTTGCCTCGATTGCGCCGCAGGACGACGAACGGCCCCTGATCGGACTTCTCCAGGCCCAACGCGATCATGAGCTCGGCCATCCGCTGCTTCTGGCTGGCGCTGTATGTGACTTCGCCAAGCAATGACTTGAGCGCAGAAAACCGCTCCAGCACCGGCCGGCCTTCGCTCCATGTCTGCAGGTTCATCACTTTCGCGCGGTCGAACAAGTTCTCTACGTTGTATACCGCCAATCGCATGTTGAGTTTCCTTCGAGGCGGGCGCCTCATCCGCATGACCGTGCACACCCGCCCGGCGGGTCCGTCCGGCGGGTCGCGCGAAAGGGCATTCTGCGAGATCGGCCCCGTGCTGTCAAATCGCCCGAGCGCGGGCACCTTGACGGCCCGGTGCTCTATACTCCCCGCAAAGCCAAGCCATGCCGACCATCATTCACGCCACGCAAAGCCAGGTGACCGAATGGAGCTACACCTCGGGCAGACCTTACGGCGATCCGTTCAACGAAGTCGAACTCGACGCGCTTGTGTCCCATGCCGACGGTGAGCGCTGGCGCGTGCCGGCCTATTGGGCCGGCGAACAGGAATGGCGGGTGCGATTCGCGCCGCCCAAACCCGGCCAATACAACATCGAAACGATCTGCACCGACGCGGGCAACGCTGACCTGCATGGCCGACGGGCAACGCTCATCGCCGCACCCTATGCCGGCAATCACCCGCTCCTACGCCCCGGCCCGTTGCGCGTCGCGGAGTCCAGGCGAACGTTTGAACATGCCGACGGCACGCCGTTCTTCTGGCTCGGCGACACGTGGTGGATGGGGCTATGCAAGCGGTTGTCGTGGCCGGACGACTTCCAACGGCTGACCGCCGACCGGGTCGCTAAAGGATTCACCGTCATCCAGATCGTAGCCGGGTTGTACCCCGACATGCCGGCGTTCGACCCACGCGGCGAGAATGAAGCCGGCTTCCCGTGGGAAGCGAACTTCACCCGCATCAATCCCGCTTACTTCGACATGGCCGATCTGCGGATCGCCTGGCTGGTGCGCTCCGGTCTGGTGCCGTGCATCCTGGCCTGTTGGGGCTATTACCTGCCGCTGCTCGGCCTGGAGAAGATGAAGCGGCACTGGCGCTACCTGATTGCGCGCTGGTCGGCATATCCGGTGGTGTGGTGCCTAACCGGGGAGACGGCCATGCCCTATTACCTGTCCAAAGACCGGGCAGGGGACGAACGCCAACAGATCGCCGGCTGGACCGAGATAGCCCGCTACGTGCGCGAGACCGATCCGTATGGGCATCTCATCACCACCCACCCTACCCATATCGGCCGCGACCAGGTGAAAGACGATTCGGTGCTGGACTTGGACATGTTGCAAACCGGGCATGGCGGCTACGACAGCGTCCCCAACACCATCCGCACCGTGGTTGCCGAACGCCAGCGCAAGCCGCCGATGCCGGTGGTGGTCGGCGAAGCCAACTACGAGGGCATCATCCACGGCACATACGACGAGGTGCAGCGATTGACGTTTTGGGCATCCATCCTCTCCGGCGCGGCCGGCTACACCTACGGCGCGAACGGCATCTGGCAGGTCAACACTAAAGAACAACCCTTCGGCGCCTCGCCCCACGGCGGCACATGGGGCAACACGCCCTGGGACGAGGCTTATCGCCTGCCCGGGTCCGCCCAGCTCGGCCTGGCCAAACGCTTGCTGGCGCGCTATCCGTGGGCTCGTTTCGAGCCGCATCCCGAATGGGTGAAGCCCAGCGGCAACGCGCGGCACATCGGCGCGCCATTCGCTGCCGGCATTCCCGGTCAAGTGCGCCTAATCTACCTGTATGATCCCGTCTTCCCTTGGTCCGGCAAACGACCGCGCGTCACTCATCTGGAGCACACGCGCGCGCATCACGCTTTCTTCTGGGACCCGCGCATCGGTGCCGAGCTGCCAATCGGACGCGTGCAGCCCGATGCCAGGGGGGACTGGGAGGTGCCTCAGCCGCCTACCTTTCAGGACTGGCTGATCGTGATCGAGAGCCGGTGACAGGATCACGGGTTGCATCACCTCACGCTCGAAAGCCGGCCGCTCACGTCCGTCGGTAGATAAAATCCTGCGCCGGGTAGCCCGCCTCGGCCGCCACCTGCGCGGCTGCCGCTGCATCCACCATCCAGAACAACTTGCCTCGCGTCGGGGCGATCAGTTGCGCCGGCAACTCGTGCGGCCGATAGTCGCCCAACAGGACGCGCCGCAGCATTTCGGCTTTGCCCGACCCGCTCACCAGGAAGAACACTGTATCGGCTGCGTTGATGAGCGGAGCAGTGAAGGTGATGCGTTGCGCGTTCAGTTTAGGGACGAACTGCGAGACCACCAGGCGATCATGCGCTTCGAGCGCTGGCGTGTCTGGGAAGAGCGAAGCGGTATGCCCATCGTCGCCCATGCCCAGCAAGATTAGATCGAAAGCGGGCAACGGGAAGCCGATGACGTTTGCCGTGATCTCTGCTTCGTATTGCGCCGCTGCCTCGCTGGCGCCCAGCTCGGTGCGCACGCGATGTATGTTGTGGGATGGGATGGGCACTTTGCAAATCAGCGCATCGTAGGCCAGTTTGTAATTGCTGTCGGGGTGATCGCTGGAGACGACGCGCTCGTCGCCCCACCACAGATGCACGCGCTCCCAGGGGAGCTGGTGAACGTATGGCTGATCAGCGAGCCGTTGATACAGCGCCTTCGGCGTGCTGCCGCCGCTCAGAGCAAGGTGAAAGACGCCGCGTCGTTCGATTGCCTTCTGCGCCCAGAAGACCACTCCCCTGACGGCCAGGGCAGTCAGCGCATCCGGCGTTGGCTCAACTTGCAGGTAGTATGTGCCATCGTCATTCATGACGATGACGAAGGGGGCGCCGGCCATTACACCACGTGCCACTTGCGCCCGTCGGCAGCGATGAAATCGTCGGCTTCTTTCGGCCCCCACGATCCGGAGCGATACAGCTCGATGAACGAGCCGCCGCCGGCTGCCCAGCGTTCGATCACCGGCGTGAGCAACGCCCACGACGCCTCTACTTCGTCGCTGCGGGTGAACAGGGTGGAATCGCCCAGCATCGCGTCGAGGATCAGGCGCTCGTAAGCTTCCGGCGCGGCGGTCTTGAACGTGCTGCCGTAGCTAAAGTCCATCACCACAGTCTGGACGCGGTCGCCGCTGCCAGGGGCCTTAGCACTGAAGCGCAACGAAATGCCCTCCTCCGGCTGGATGTTCATGACCAACAGGTTCGGCTCGATGGCACGCGCAGTAAGTTCTTTGAACAGCAGCAGCGGCGGCATCTTGAACTGGATGACGATCTCGGTCAGGCGTTTGGCCATGCGCTTGCCGCTTCGGACGTAGAATGGGACGCCGGCCCAGCGCCAGTTCTCCACGAACAGCTTCATGGCCAGGTAGGTCTCGGTGGTGGAATCGGCAGCAACGCCTTCTTCTTGTGTGTAGCCGGGCACCACCTGACCATCCATCTTGCCTGGGCCGTATTGGCCGCGCACCGTGCCATCGCCCCGCGAGGTATCCACACGCAGGGCCTTGAGCACCTTGACCTTCTCGTTGCGCACCGCGTCGGCGCTGAACTCGGCTGGCGGTTCCATCGCCGTGAGCGCCAGGAGCTGCAACAGATGGTTTTGCACGATGTCGCGGATGACGCCGGCTTTTTCGTAATATGAGCCGCGATTGCCGATGCCGATGCTCTCGGCCACGGTGATCTGAACGTTGTCTACGTAGCGGCGATCCCAGATCGGTTCAAAGATGCCATTGGCGAAACGGAAGACGAAGATGTTCTGAACGGTCTCTTTGCCCAGGTAGTGGTCAATGCGATAGATCTGATCTTCGCGGAAGAAGCGGTGCACGTGCTCGTTCAGCTCGCGAGCCGATTTCAAGTCGTGGCCGAAGGGTTTCTCGATGATGATGCGCGACCAGTGGTCGTCGCTGCCGGCTGCGCCAGTGCACAACACTGTGCCGACGTTCTCGATGATGGTGGGATAGACCTCCGGCGGCGTGGCGACGTAGAACAAGCGGTTGGCGCCGCTGCCGTGCGCCCGGTCAATCGCCTCCAGCCGCCTGCACAACGTCTCGTAATCGGCCGGTGTGCCGTAGTCGCCTTGCTGATAGTGCAGGCTGCGGGCGAACTTCTCCCATACCGCTTCGTCAATCGGCTTCGACCGGGCAAACTCCTCGCACGCCATGCGCATTTCCTCGCGGAACGACTCGTTGGTTTTGGGCTTGCGGGCGAAGCCGATCATGGCGAACTCGTCGGGCAACAAGCCATCGCACATCAGGCTATACAGCGCGGGGATTAGCTTGCGCTGCGTCAGGTCGCCCGACGCGCCGAAGATGACCATGATGCACGGCTGTGGTTTTTTGTGGTGGCTCATAAAATTGAGAATTGAAAATTGAAAATTGAAAAGGCCTGCTGATGACCTGTTCTCTCAATTCTCAATTTTGCATTTTCAATTTGTCTTGATGGCATGGCCGCCAAAGCCCTTTCGCATCATGGCCGTGACCTTTGCGGCGAACGACTCTTCCTGGCGAGAGGCGAATCGCTGGAACAACGAGAGGGTGATCACCGGCGCCGGCACATCCTCGTCAATGGCGGCCTGCACCGTCCAGCGGCCTTCGCCGGAGTCCTCCACGTAGCCCCGCACCCCCTCCAGGCGGGGATCGTCCTTAAGCGCCTCGGCCAGCAGGTCGAGCAACCAGGATCGCACCACGCTGCCCTTGCGCCACACCTCTGCTACCTGGTCGAGCTTTAGGTTGAACTCGCTCTTCTCCATGATCTCGAAGCCTTCGGCGAAAGCTTGCATCATGCCGTATTCGACGCCGTTGTGCACCATCTTCACGAAGTGGCCGGCGCCGGCCGGGCCACAGTGCAGGTAATACTTGCCCTCGGGCGCCAGCGATTTGAAGGCCGGCTCCAAACGCCGGAAGGTGTCTTCATCGCCACCGATCATCAGGCAGTAGCCGTTCTGCAGCCCCCAGATGCCGCCGCTGGTGCCCTGATCCATGAAATGGATGCCTTTGGCTTTGCATTCGGCGTAATGGCGCTTGGAATCCCTCCAGTTGGAGTTGCCGCCGTCCACGATGGTGTCGCCCGGCTCCAGCAGGCCGAGCAGCCGATGGATCATCTCATCGGTCGTCGGTCCGGCCGGGATCATGATCCAGATCGCGCGCGGCGGCGTCAGGGCCGCCACCAGCTCCTCGAGCGTATACACGCCGCGCAGGCCCTCGGCCCTCAATTCGTCAATCGGCTTGGGGCTGCGATTGCACACGATGATGTCATGGCCGTCGCGATGCCAGCGCCGGGCCATGTTCGCACCCATCCGTCCCAACCCAAACAATCCCATTTGCATGATGTTTCGTCTCCCTTAGATAAGGCCTCTATGTGAAATCCATGTTACGCAAGTCACCTTGCGCGCTTGTTGCCGGCACCTGCGGACTGCCCGGCCACGGCCGACGTGCGAGCACGCGAGCCGGCGCGCTTTGCAGCGGTGGTCCGCTTCGGTTCGGCCCGCGTCGCGGGCGCCTTCGCCGTCTTGCTCGCCGTGCTCGACCGGCGCGCGTTGCCGGCGACTACCTTGATCACCTTGTCCAGGCCCGCCTTGAGGTCGCCGCCCAGGTGCAAGCGCAGGACGCGCCGCTGATGCGCCCGCAGTGATTCGAAGTCGCCCAGCGCCTGCGCGCGGATGAGCGTGCCAAACGAGAACGGCTCGCCGGCGATCAGCACGTCCTCTTCAGGATCGTAGGTCAGTTGCAGCGCTACGACGTTGTTCGCCCCGCCTTTGTGCAACTGGCCGGTGCTGTGCAGGAAGCGCGGCCCATAGCCCACCGTCACCGGCACGCCGATCTTTTCGCGAATCAGGTGGCGCAGTCGGGTGAGCTGCTGAGCCACTTGATCGGAATAGGGCAGGTAAGCCTGGATCGCGACGTAGTCGCCCGGCTTGGCCTGCCGCAAGAACTTGTTAACCTGGCCGTTGGCCGAGCGGCTGGTCAGTTCGTTGCCGAACACGCCGCTCTGCTCGAACTCATCGAGCAAGCGCTTGGTGTTAACTTTGCTCTCCGTGACGTTTGGCTCGTCGAATGGGTTCACGCCGATCACGGCGCCGGCAATCGCAGTGGCGAACTCCCAGCGGAAGTATTCCGCGCCGAGGTCATAGGCATCCTGCAAGGTCAGGGTGAGGACGGGCCGACCAGCCTTCGCCAATTCGGCGACGAAACGGTCGTAGGTGTCGTCGCCGGCCAGCTTCATGTAGATGAAGAAGCGATCGGCGCTGAGTGCGGCGACGCCGGATTTGCCGTGCCCTGTATCGCGCAGGGTAACGGGCGCGCCGTTGGCGCTCAGATCGCCCTCCACCGGCACGATGCCGCGCTCTTGCTTGCCGGTGCTCTCCGCGATCAACTGCTCGACCCAATAGCTGAAAGCCTCGATGCCCGGCGAGAGGATGAACGTGACCTTGTCGCGGCCGTTCAACGCCAGGCCGCCCATGAGCGCCCCCAGATACAGTCCGGGGTTGGTTGCGCTGTCCGGCTTGCACCACGCCGCCATCCGCGCCCCACGCTCGAGCAGCCGGGCGATGTCAACGCCCTGCAGGGCGGCCGGCACCAGCCCGAAGTAGGACAACGCGGAGTAGCGCCCACCGATGTCGGACGGGTTGATGAACACCTTGCCGAACCTTTCGTCGGCGGCCATGCGCTGCAGCGAAGTGCCTTCGTCGGTGATGGCGACGAAGTGCTGCCCGGCCTGCTCGCCGGCCACCTCGTCCACCTTGGCGCGGAAGTACTTGTAGAAGGCGTTTACCTCCAACGTGCTGCCCGACTTGCTGGCAACGATGAACAGCGTTCTCTTGAAGTCGAGCCGGCGTTCCAGGCTCAGCACCGTGGTCGGGTCGGTGGTGTCGAGGACGTGCAAGCGCAGGCCGCTTGCGCCCTCCGCCGGCGCGCCGAAGGTGACGCGCATCACATCGGGGGCCAGCGAGCTACCGCCCATGCCGAGCACCACAGCGTCGGTCAGGCCCTTGCTCCAGACATGTTCGCGAAAGGCATTCAGCTCCGCCACCCTGGGCATCATCGTTTCGATCACCGATAACCAGCCCAGGCGGTTGTTGATGACTTTGATGTGCTCCGGAGCCGTCGTCCACAGCGAAGCATCGCGCTGCCAGACGCGCGTCGCCGCCTTCATCTTCACCAGCTCTTCGACGTAGCCCAGCGCCGATTCGACGCCGGACGCTTCGCCGCGCGCCACGATGGCTGCCCGTTTGTTCTCGATCCCTTTCAGCAGCGACTCATAGGCATCGGCGAACAGCCTGACACCGTCGTCCTGCAGCTTTTGCCATACCTGCGGCATCGAGATGCCGACCGCTTCGAGTTCCTCGATGGTGCGTTTGGCCTCATCCAACCCTTCGCGCAACGTCGGCGCGACGATGCCATGGTCGCGAAAGGCTTTCAAGGTAGCCGGCGGAAGCGTGTTCACAGTGTGCTCGCCGATGAGCGCTTCGACGTAGTAGGTGTCTTTGTAAGCCGGGTTCTTGGTGCTAGTGCTGGCCCACAGCACGCGTTGCACGCGCGCCCCTTGCTCGGCCAGCGCCTGGAACTCCGGTTCGGCGAAGATGCGCTCGAAGATTTCGTAGGCCAGCTTGGCGTTGGCGATGGCCGCTTTACCCTTGAGGGATTGCAGCCGTTCGCGCTGGGCCGAGTCGTGCTCCGGCGTCGCCGCGAGCTTCTCGTCGAGCAGCCTGTCCACCAGCGTGTCCACCCGGCTGACGAAGAACGAAGCCACCGATGCGACGTCGAGCGATTGACCTTTCATGGCTCGCTCCCTCAGGCCGGCCAGATAGGCACGCGCGACCGCCTCGTAGCTTTCGAGCGAGAAGATCAGCGTCACATTGATGTTGATGCCATCGGCGATCAGCGTCTGGATGGCCGGGATGCCGGCCGGCGTAGCAGGCACTTTGACCATCAGATTCTTGCGGCCGACCGCCTTGAACAGGCGACGTGCCTCGACCACCGTGCCTTCGTAGTCGTGCGCCAGCAATGGCGAGACCTCCAGGCTGACGTAGCCATCCAGGCCGTTGGTCTGCTCGTAGATCGGCTCCAGCAAGTCGGCCGCCGACTGAATATCGGCGATGGCGAGCGATTCGTAGATCTCCTGGGTGTCCGCACCACGCTGCACCAGGGCGATAATGTCGTTGTCGTAATCGGTGCTGGCAGTGATGGCCTTTTCGAAAATGGACGGGTTCGAGGTCAGGCCAAGCACGCCGTAATCGTCAATCAGCGTTTGCATCTCGCCCGAGGCGATGATGCCGCGCTGGATGTTGTCGTACCAAAAACTCTGGCCGTACTGCCGCACTTCAACGTTGGGATTCCCATTCTTGCTAGTCATGGCATTTGCGTATGACGAGATCGCGCCGCAAGCGCGACCTCCAACCGTCACTCACAAGACTCACGCTCCATTTGTTCAACTTTCTTCAGGCGAGCGACGTAGCGTTCGATACCGTTGAAGCGTGCCCCCAGGAAGGCACGCAAGATTTCAGACGCCAGCTCCACGCCCACGATGCGTGCGCCGAGCACGAGCACGTTCATGTCATCGTGCTCCACCCCCTGGTGAGCAGAATAGGTGTCGTGGCATACGCTGGCGCGTATGCCGCGCATCTTGTTGGCGGCGATGCACGCACCCACGCCGCTGCCGCAGATCAGCACGCCGCGATCCGCCAGGCCACGTTGCAAGGCATCGCCTACGGCCCGCGCAAAATCGGGATAGTCCGAGCGTTCGGTGTTGTAAGCGCCGAAGTCGAGCACTTCGTGGCCATCTTGCTTGAGAAGTTCGATGAGCGGGGCTTTGAGCGAAAAGCCGCCGTGATCGGCCGCTATTGCAATTCGCATCCGGAACATTATATGCGGCGAGCCGATCTTTTCCAGGTCGGCGTCAATCCTTCTTCCGCACTTCCCGCTCAAGTTCACACCTTAACTGTGCTTAAAGTTCGTCCGAATGATGGATGCGTGCTGCCGTTAAACTGAGGCGGAACGGGGCAAATCGGATAGACTCTTAACCCAACCATGGCCTGCCGTTGCGACTTGCTCATCCACTCTGCTACGCAACTGGTGACGTGTGCATCGCCGGGGGGACCAAAACGCGGCCCGGCCATGCGCGAAGTGGGCGTCACCGAGAACGGCGCGCTGGCCATCGCCGATGGCCTCATCGTCGCCGTGGGCGCGTCGGACGACGTGCGAGCAGCGTTCGACGCGCCGCGCCAGATCAACGCTGGCGGGAAGGTCGTCTGTCCTGGATTCGTAGACCCCCACACCCACCTGGTCTACGCCGGCGACCGGGCGGGGGAATGGGAGATGAAGCTGCGCGGCACGCCGTATCTGGACATCCTGGCCGCCGGCGGCGGCATCCTCAGCACCATGCGCGCCACGCGACAGGCAACGCTGGATTGGCTGGTCGAACAAGCGCGCGAGCGCCTGGAGGTGATGTTCCGCAACGGTGTGACAACGTGCGAGATCAAGACCGGCTACGGCCTGAGCGTCGAGGCCGAGCTGAAGATGCTACAGGCCATCGAGCGGCTGGCGTGCACGCATCCATGCGCCGTAACGACCACTCTGCTGGCTGCGCACGCCGTGCCGCCGGAATTCGAGTCCGATCCCGATGGCTACGTTGATCTGGTGGTCGAAGAAATCATCCCCCAGGCAGCCACGTGGTTCGCGCACGACGCCCGCGCTGCGCGAGTTGCGCCGATGGCCTGCGATGTTTTTTGCGAAGCAAATGCATTCACCGTCGAGCAGTCGCGGCGTGTGCTGATGGCTGGTCGGCGGCACGGGCTGGCGCCGAAGATTCATGCCGACCAGTTCAGCTCGCTGGGCGGCGTGGCAATGGCACTGGAACTCGGCGCCATTTCGTGCGATCATCTGGACGTGACCACTGCCGAAGACCGCGCGCGCCTGGCGCAGTCGAGCGCGATCGCGACCGTCCTGCCTGCAGTGAACTTCCACCTGGGCAGCACGCAGTTCGCGGATGCCCGCGCGCTGATTGACGCAGGCTGCGCGTTGGCGCTTTCGACCGACCACAACCCCGGATCGGCGCCTTGCTTTTCGCTGATGTTGGTCATGGGGCTGGCATGCCGTTATCAAAAGCTGACGCCGGCCGAGGCGCTGAATGCCTGCACCATCAATGCCGCACATGCGCTCGGCGTCGGCGACGTGCTCGGCTCGCTGGAGGCCGGCAAGCAAGCCGATGTGCTGGTCGTAGACGTGCCGGACTACCGGCATTTAGCCTACCAATTCGGCGTTAACCCGGTCGCGCGTGTAATCAAGCACGGCGTGGAATACGCCTATCGCTAATGCCGGTTGTGAAACACATCGCCGACATCCAGTCATGAACACCATCACGCTCGACGGCGCCTCGCTTACCTTCGACGACGTGCTGGCCGTCGCCTGCGATGGCGCGCCGGTGTCGCTGGCCGAACAGGCAGTGGCCAGCGTGCGGCGCGCCGAACAGGCGGTGCAACGGCTGCTGCGCGAGGGCCGCGTTGCCTACGGCATCACCACCGGCTTTGGCGCGTTCAAGAACCGCATCATCCCGCCCGATCAAATCGAGCAGCTTCAACACAACATCCTGGTTAGCCATGCGGCAGGCGTGGGTGAGCCGTTCGACGAGCCGACCACGCGCGCCATCATGCTCATCCGCGCCAATACACTGGCGCGCGGCTACTCTGGCATCCGGCTGGAGACACTGAAGCTGTTGCTGGCCATGCTGAACGCTGGCGTGCACCCGCTTATCCCACAAAAAGGCTCGCTGGGGGCCAGCGGCGACCTCGCCCCGCTGGCTCACATGAGCCTGCCGCTCATCGGCCAGGGAGCGGCGCGCTTTTGCGGCGAGGTGTTGCCGGGCGCCGAAGCGATGCACCGGGCAGGCTTGCAGCCGATCAGGCTGGCAGCCAAAGAGGGGTTGGCATTGACCAACGGCACTGCCGTGATGTGCGCGCTGGGCGTGCTGGAGACCGTGCGCGCCGAGCGCCTGAGCCAGGTCGCCGACATTGCCGGCTGCCTGAGCCTGGAAGCGCTGTATGGCACCCAGGCTGCCTTCGACGAGCGCATTCACCGGCTGCGGCCCTTCCCAAGGCAGCAGGATTGCGCACGCTATTTGCGCGCGTTGTTGGCTGGCAGCGAATTCACCCGCCCGCCCAACTCGGGCGACATCCAGGATGCTTACACCTTGCGCTGCATCCCCCAGGTGCACGGCGCGGCGCGCGACGCGATCGCCTATGCCCGTTGGGCGTTCGAGATCGAGTTGAACGCCGTCACCGACAACCCGCTGCTGTTCGTGGACGAAGCGGCCGATGCAGTGGACGTGATCTCCGGCGGCAACTTCCACGGCGAACCGCTGGCGATCGCCATGGATTACCTGGGCCTGGCGGTGAGTGAGCTGGGCAACATCTCGGAGCGACGCATCATGCGCCTGACGGATGAAGCCTCGAACACGCATGTGCTGCCAGCCTTCCTCACCCGACAGGGCGGCCTGAATTCCGGCTTCATGATCGTGCAATACACCGCCGCCGCGCTGGCCACCGAGAACAAAGTGTTGTCACACCCGGCCAGCGTGGATACCATTCCCACGTCGGCCAACGTCGAAGACCACGTCAGCATGGGCATGACGGCTGCCCTCAAGCTGCGGCAGATCCTGGATAACGTCGAGCACATCCTGGCCATCGAGTTGCTGGCCGCCGCGCAGGGGATAGACTTCCGCCGACAGGAGATCGGACCGTGGGCACGCCTGGGACAGGGCACCGGCGCGGCCTATGCGCTCATTCGCGAGCACGTGCCGTTCATCGAACGAGACACGTTGATGTATCCCCATATCGAGGCTGTGCGGAGGCTCATCGCCGATGGAATGATGGTAGACGAAGTGAATCGGACGATGGGAGGGCGGGCGAAGTAAACGAGAGTCGAGAGCGGGAAGCGGCAAGTGGAGAAAGAATTCGCACTTGCTCAGTTGAAAACATCGCATAATTGGGAGTCATGAGAGGTAGAAAGGCAAAGGCCGTGAAACTGCGAGAGAGTC
>JAIMBB010000078.1 GCA_023511655.1 Anaerolineae bacterium | reverse complement strand
CGCGATGCGATGTTCGATCGCATCGCGCAGGGCCGGGTTGGTGTTGACGCGCCGCGCGCGCCGTGCGCAGGTCAGCGCCCGGTCGAGATCGCAGGCGCGCCATTCGTAATGTTTGGCGACCTCGATCAACCCCTCGACGTCGTCTGACTCGGCCAGGCGCTGCCAGAGCGCCAGCGCCTCTTCCAGGCTGCCGCGGCGCTTAAGCAAACACGCGAGGTGACGGGCCGAAGAGGCGCGGAGATTAGAGATCGGGGATTGGCTCAATCGCCAATCTCCGGCCTCCGGCCTCTCCACCACTGCGCGATAGCTCCGTTCGGCCGCCGCATAATCGCCCAGGCGTTCGTAATAACGGGCAGCCGCATAGTGCTCGCCGGCGTTGTTCGGCTGCGCCAGTGCCTCCGCCAGCCGCGAGACGAGGGTCACCATCGAGAGGATATCGGCGAGGTTGTGGTACATCACGCGCTGCATATCCTCGTTCGGATCACCGCCGCCGGCGGCCAGGTATTCCCGGTAGAGAAACGGGATGACCGAGCCGGGCACGTCACGCTGTTCGCGCCGCACGCCCAACAGGTGAAACTCCAGCGAGCCGAGGCTGCACGAGTCCAGGATGCCGCGCCACACGCGCCGGGCGGGCAACAGCAAATCCAAATGCGACTTGTCGCCGAAGGGCGGCGGGACGCGTGAGAGGATGAAGCGTGACTCCAACAGCGGCACATCGAAAGCCTGGCCGTTGAACGTGACGATGGCCTGCCGTTCGTGCACGCGCCGATCCAATTCGCACAGCATGGCAGCTTCTTCAGCCGGGTCACGCAGAAAGAATTGCTCCACGACGAAGCGATCGTTGGCAAAGTAGCCCAGGCCGATGAGGAAGGCCAGCGTGCCGGCGCCGCCGTTCAAGCCGGTCGTTTCGGTATCCAGGAACAACGCCCGGCGCAGGTCGCAGGCCGCGCCGGCGCGACGCGCGACCAGCCCGGACAGGCATTCGGGCGGATGACGCAGCGCTGCGTCGAGCGTGCGTTCGCCGTGACGATGGGTCAGCATGTAATCCACCCGCCGCACGTAGGCGTGGCCGAACGGCGTGCGGATCGCTTCGAGCGTCGCCGGCGCATCGCAGGTGAACACAGCCGGCGCGCGCGCCTCGAGGCGATCATCCGACTCAGGCCGCGACGGTTTGAGGTGTGCGGTGCCCTTGTGCACGCCCAGCCGCCGCAACCGCTCGCGCAAGTCAGAGTTCATGCGGGCCATTGTATGCCCGCGCGGGCGAACCGGATGGGCTTTTGCGAAACAGATGCGCAGCCCGACGAAGGTCTGGCGTCGCCCGGCGCGATGCCCTTTCAGCGCAATATCGTTCGGCTGCCGATCGGCATCGGTATGTCGCACATCGCGGAACCCTCACACGGCGGTGGGATAATCTCCGGCATGGCAACGGTCTCTGTCACATCTTCCAACGACTCCCCCACGTTCGACGTAGCGGTGCTCGGCGCAGGCCCCGGCGGATACGTGGCCGCCATTCGCGCCGCGCAGATCGGGTTGAAGGTCGCCCTGATCGAGCGCGACCAACTGGGCGGCATCTGTCTGAACTGGGGCTGCATTCCCACCAAAGTGCTGTTGCGCAACGCCGAGATCGTCGAGTTGATCAAAGATGGCGAGGCGTATGGCATCAGCTACGACAACCTGCGCGTGGACTACGCCAGAGCCTACAAACGCAGCCGCGAAGTGAGCAACCGCCTGGTGAAAGGCGTGGAATTTTTGATGAAGAAGAACGACGTCAAGGTCTTCATCGGCGAAGGGACGATCACCGGCCCACATAGCATCCTGGTCGAGCACCGCAGCGAGGAGCGGACGATCACAGCCAACAATCTCGTGGTCGCCACCGGCGCCCGGCCGCTGGTGTTGCCCTTCCTCAAGCCCGATGGCGTGCGCGTGTTCACCTACCGGCAATTGCTCGAGGTGCAGCACGCCCCCAGGAGCATGGTGGTGATCGGCTCGGGCGCGATCGGCATGGAATTCGCCTACGTCTTTCACGCCTACGGCACCGAGGTGACCGTGCTCGAAGCGCTGCCGCGCATCATGCCGTTGGAGGACGAGGAGATCAGCGCCGAAATCACCCGCTCGTTCAATCGCCGGGGCATCAAGACCGTGGCCGGCGCGAAAGTGACCGACGCCAAAATCGGCCCCGACGGCGTAGAGGTGTTCTTCGAAAGCGATAAAGGCAAGCAATCCATCAAAGCGGAGTGGGTGCTGGTGGCGGTGAGCGTGACGCCAAATACGGCCGGCATCGGCCTGGACAAGGTCGGCGTGAAAGTGAACTCGGCGGGCTACGTGGAGGTGGACGACCACATGGCAACCAACGTGCCGAGCATCTACGCCATCGGCGACGTCACCGGCAAGCTGCGGCTGGCGCATGTGGCACAGGCGCAGGGCGTGGTCGCCGCCGAGTCCATCGCCGCCAGCATGGGCAAATATCACGGCCACATCCCCCAGTTGGACTACGATGCAATGCCCCGCTGCACGTATACCGTGCCGCAGGTGGCAAGCATGGGGCTGTCCGAATCGCAAGCCAAAGAGCGGGGCTATGAGGTCAAGGTCGGCAAATTCCCCCTGCGCGCCAACGGCAAATCGCTGGCACTAAACAACACTGAGGGGTTCATTAAAGTGGTGGCCGACGCAAAATACGGCGAAATCCTCGGCGTGCACTGCATTGGGCCGGACGTGACCGAGCTGCTGCCGGAGTTCGTGCTGGCCAAGAACGCTGAATTGACCCCGGAAGAGATTGCCCGGGCTGTGCATGCCCACCCCACGCTGAGCGAATCGCTGATGGAAGCGGCAGAAAGCGTGGAGGGCCTGGCAATTCACATTTGAGCGCGCGCCAATGAGCGAGCGCGAAGCGGGGATCGCAGCAGCCGTTCCTCTTTCACAGTTTCGCGTTGTGACTGCGTAGTGTAAATCCGGTGAGACGGTCCGATTTGATCATCCTCGGCATCCTGTTTGCCATGCTATTCGCCGTGGCCGGCAGCATCATCGCTGCGGAGTGGATGCCCGGGTTGGACGTCGTCTTGTGGGCCGTCGTCTTCAGCCTGCTGGCAGGGACGGCGCTGGCATACAGCAATTTCCCCGGCTGGACAGCCCACCTGACCAGCATGGTCTACGGCTTGTTCGCGCTCGGCCTGATCGGCACCACGCAGCCCGACATCGCCGCTCAGACGAGCGACTGGCACGAGCGCGCCCGGCTCTTGTTCGAAAAGATATTCACCTGGTTCCAGGAGGCGTTGAACAACGGCACCAGCCGCGAGTCGGTGATCTTCATCCTGATCCTAAGCGCGTTGTTCTGGATGCTGGGTTACACTGCGGCGTGGTACTCCTTCCGCCATCGCCGCATCTGGCACGTCATCCTTCCCGCCGGCGTCACGTTGTTCTCGAACGTCTATTACTACGCCGGCTCAAACGCGATGGCGCCCTTCTTGCTGGTCTACCTGCTGTGCGCCGTGACGCTGCTGGCGCTGTCGCATCTGGCCGAACGTGAGGAAAGCTGGGCGCGGGCGCGCGTGCGATTCTCGCGCTCGTTGGCGGGCTGGTTCGTGGCCGGCAGCGTCGTCATCGCTGCGATCGCCGGCCTGTTCGGCTGGCGACTGAGCGAAGTAACCACCTCGACGGACGGGCGCAACTTCTTCGAACGGCTCAATCAGCCCTACAGCGAATTCCTGGCGCGATGGAATCGCCTGTTCGCCAACCTGAACAACACCATCGCGCGCGAAGTGGACAGCTACGCGTCGTCGGTCACGCTCAGTGGACCGCGCAACCTCACGGCCGACCCGGTCATGGATGTGCTCGCGCCGCCGGCGCGGCACTACTGGCGCGCTGCCAGCTACGACAACTACGACGGGTTGACTTGGCGAAATACGATCGAAACGGCCACCAACGCGCAGCCGTTCGACACCAACATCCCGCTGGCGAGCTATGCTGAGCGCGTGCCGGTGCAGGCCGACTTCACGCTCTACCGCGGTACCGACAGCGTGTACGCGCCGTCGCAACCGTTGCGCTCCAGCGTGGGCGCACAAGCCACCTTCGAACAGGTCAGCAACGCCGCGGTGAACCTGGTGCAGCTCAGACTGCCCATGCCTCTGCTGCCGGGGAATCGCTACACGGCCATCGGGTCGGTGAGCCTGGCAAATGTCGCACAGCTTCGCAATGCCCCCGGCGACTATCCGGCCTGGGTGCGCGCGCGCTACCTGCAACTCCCGCCCCAGGTTCCCGAACGGGTGGCCGATCTGGCACGCAACATCGCGGCCCGCGCGCCGACGGCGTTCGACAAAGCCGCGGCCATCGAACGCTGGTTGCGAGCGAACATCGCTTACGATGAACAATTGCCGGCGCCGCCGCCCGGCGTCGAAGCGAGCGACTATGTCCTGTTCGATGTCCGGCGGGCTTACTGCAACTACTACGCCACGGCGATGGTGACGATGCTCCGTTCGCTGGGCATCCCTTCGCGCGTAGCGGTAGGCTACGCTCAGGGCGAGATCGTGCTCGATCCGAGCGTGACCGACCGCGCGCTGTATCACGTCAGGGCCGACGACAGCCACATGTGGGTGGAGGTGTTCTTCCCCGAGTTCGGCTGGGTGGAGTTCGAACCCACGGCCGGCCAGCCGCCTATCGAGCGCTTCGAACCGCAGGCAGAAGCCACGCCGACCGCCGAGCCGACCTCCCCACCGCCCACGCCGACGCCGCATCCGCAAGAAGCGGAGCAACCGGCCGCCACGCCCACGCCCGAACCACAAACGGCACCGGACGACTCATCGGCGGACCGGCCGTCTGCGACGAATGAAGCTGCGGACGAGCCCCCCGGCTTCCTCGACCGCCTGCGCAACAGTTGGCTCCCTTATCTGTTGCTGATCCCGCTAGTCATCGCTGCCGCTCTGGGCGCCTTGCGCTACCTGGAGGGCGCGGGGCTGGGCAGGCTGCCGGCGGTGGAGCGCGCCTACGCCATGCTCACGCGCTACGCCGGCTGGCTGAATATCGGTCGAGGCCGGCAATTCACGCCTTACGAGCAAGCCGAGGCGTTAGCGCAACACGCGCCGCAAGCGCAGGCGCCAGTGCAGCGCATCACCGACCTGTATGTGCACAAACGCTTCTCGCCGCCGAAGGACGCAGACAGTCAACGCGACGCAAGGGAAGCGCTGCAGGCGTTGGGCGCCGCACGCCGGGCCTTGCGCGGGGCGCTGCTCAAGGCGAGGTTGTGGCGCGACCACAATACCCCGCGGGGAATGTGATGCAGCAAGCCCAACACGGCACGACCGGAGCAACGATCAGCCACCGGCCGACAAAGGTCGTGCGATCAGACAGGAAAGCCCACATCTCGCCAGAGATGGTATATCGGGCACTGTATCGCTATATGCGCGCCGTACTACGGATTAACTAAGCCTAAAGAGCATACGGGAATTGGCTTCCCACCTTGATTTGCAGATTCGTGCATTGCCTCAATGAGTTCCACCGATCGCGCAGCCACCTCGCCTGGTGAGTGGTTGTGGCCGCGACCACGAATCGCCTCAACGAAACAATTCGGTGGTCCTTCACAGCTATACCCACCTTCCCCCGGCGGCACTTCCACGTGGACGTGTCGTCCATCATGACGACGCAGCTCAAGCCGCTCGCGTTCCACATCCAGCAGCAACACACCGTCGCTGCCAAAAATGCGCACATCAACTTGAAATTTATCGTTGTCTGGTAATGTAGCCGCACCCGATATCGTGCCGATAGCGCCGCTGGTAAATCGGACGGTCGCTGCGTTATACATGTCCACTTGAGAATTAGGTGCGGTCATCAACGCACTCACCCACTCTGCGCGCAGCCCGGTCAGCCAAAACATCAATGCCGAGGAATGCGTGACTTGCCCATGTGCATAGCCACCGCCGTAGGCTTTCACCTGCCAGGTGGTCACATCTGGCTTGGCGAGAGTCGGTTCCCATTGCGACGGCACACTCCCTCCGCCTGAGAAGAAATCCTTGGTCGGCGAAGCCATGTGGCACGTCACGTACTCCACCTGTCCCACATGGCCGTCATCCATAAATTGTTTGGCTCGTTGCACAAATGGCTTGTAATGCCAGCCATAGGGCACCAGAAGCTGCAGGTTGCGCTTTCGAGCCGCCTCGACCAAGTCCCATGCTTCGATGGCATGGAGTGCCATTGGCTTTTCGCACATGACATGAAACCCTCTCTCCAGTGCAGCTTTGGCGTGTTCATAGTGGAAACGATGCGGTGAACTAACTACCACAGCATCCAGGTCTTGTTCCAAGAGTTCACGATAGTCCTCCGTCGCAAAGGCAAACCCAAATTCGTCCTTGATCCTTTGTAGCACATCCTTGCCAAGTCGGCAGACTGCCACTAATTCGACATCTTCGCGCTTAGCCAGCAGTGGTATATGATTGGTCGTGGCCCACCAACCTGCGCCAATGAATCCGAGTCGGATCTTGCGCATCATTGCTTCTCCCCCTTCCAGCGATAAACGAGAACGCCATCACGATAAGCCACCTCGACCATGCCATACGATACGAGACGCTCCAGATGACCGGCTAGCGGATAGATGAGGAAACTGCTAGCAGCTCCAGGCCACGAGCCAAGTTTAGGCGACAGTTCAGCGATCAACGCTTGCATTCCTACCGGCTCTGCTGCTCGCTGCAAGGTGTCACGCAGTGCACTCTCGACGCGATCTACAAAAGCCCTGCTTTCAGCCAAGAACTCCGCGACCTCGGCACCGCGTTTGACAGGGTAATGGCTGGTCAGCAAGGTCTCAATGGGCGTTTGCTGAAGGCGCTGAATCGTTGCGATATAGCTTTCGACGAAACGATAGGTCGGGGGGAAAGCGGGCACACCGGCGCTCGTGTAAAGCGCGTTGTAGAGTGCGGAATCAGCAATGATCATCGTGCGGCTGCGTGGGTCATAGACGCTAAGGTGTCCACGCGTATGCCCGGGTGTATGCCACAACTCTATCCACCAACCCTCGTCCAGCCGTATGCGTTCGCCCCCTTGAACCTCGACATCTATCGGCGTACCACACGCCTGCGCACGTATCCACCTATTGACATCTTCATCGTCAGTAAGGCCATGATCAGCATTGAATTGTCCGTAGTTCTCGGCGATAAGTTTGTCTATATCTTCGATCCATGTGCGATCAAGAGCGTGGCATATGAAACGCGCACGCGGCGCTAATTCACGCATCGTCGCGTTGCCACCCATGTGGTCGAAGTCGGCGTGAGTAGTTACCACATAGCCGAGTCGTTCGGGTCGTACTCCAACCCTCTCCAGGTAAGGTGCCAAGACTTTGAGCGGTGTGTCATTCAGTCCGGTATCTATGAGGAGCGAGTTTTCACTGCCTACCAACAAGAACATGCACACGAACCGCTCGCCCAGTGGTGTTTCGATGCGATGGACGCCGTGCGCTACTTCCATGCATTCACTCTCCTTTGAATTGTGGTGGACGCTTCTCTTTGAAAGCGGCGATGCCTTCTTGGCTGTCCTTGGTTGTAAAACAGTAGGCAAAGAGATCGTTCTCGTAGGCAAGGCCGATCTCAAGAGAGGTGCTCTCAGCCATACGCACCAGGTGCTTGATCAGCTGCACTGCTATTGGCGCATTCTGTGCGACGCGCTCTGCAAAGGTCCGTGCAAACGTGTCGAGCTCATCTTCGGGCACGACATCCTGGACCAGCCCGATTCGATAGGCTTCCGTTGCGTCAATCAGATCGCCGGTCAACAGCATCTTAAGGGCATTGCCATAACCAACCATGCGCGGCAACAGTTGCGTGTTACCTGCACCGCCGTTCCAACCCAACTTCACTTCACCTGCGCCAAATTTTGCGCTGGGCGCAGCAAAACGCACATCGGACATGAGTGCCATCTCCAAACCGCCGCCGATGCAGTAACCGCGTATGACAGCAATGATGGGTTTACGGATGGACCATAGCGCGCGGCAATAGTCGGCACGGTTGCGCAATTGCCAGTTTGTACCGTAGTCGCCCAGCAGGGCGATATCACTGCCTGCAGAAAATGCTCGCTCGCCAGCGCCTGTCAGTATGACTACACGAATGGCATCGTTGCTGTTAATTTCGGCCGCGATTTGGAATAGCAACTTGCCCATCGCGGCGGTCACAGTGTTAAGTTTGTTCGGGCGGTTGAGCGTGATGGTTGCAATAGGGCCTTCAACCCGAAAATCCAGATCTTCGTTCATTTCTCAAGTGGAATTTACTTCAACTTTAGCGGAGGGAGATACGCAATTGCTAGCCGAATCGCACATCTTTGATGTTCAAATCACACCGGCTTCTCGCAACGCATGGATTCGTTCATCATCGTAATGAAGCCACTCGCGCAGTACCTCTTCGGTATGTTGTCCTAAAAGGGGTGGCGGAAGACGGACGCTGGCCGGAGTTTCCGACATCCTTATTGGCACATTTGGCATGCGCAGTGTGCCTGCTTCCGGATGCTCCACCGAGATGACCATGCCGGTGGCTTGCACATGACGATCGTTTTGCAGGTCGGCATAGGTGTAGACCGGCCCTGCCCACAACTTGTATCGGTCAAAGATTTCCAACCATTCTGCAGTCGTCTTGCTAGGCAGGATCTCGCTCACGATTTGGTAGATCTCGTCCCTGTAGGTCATGCCGTCAGACCACTCTGTCATTTGCTGCAGGCGCGCGTTGTTGAGCGCCTCACCTAAGACATGTACAGGCGCTTGTGCCAGATTGATCCAGCCATCTCGCGTGCGATAAGTCCCATAGGGGGCAGTGACCCAAGCATGCGCGAACGGCGCACGAGATCGCACTGGTTGGATTCCCAGATTGAATGCGGTGACCAATTCTTGAGACTGGCAGTCCATGACGACGGCGAGCATGTTCACCGATACTTTCTGACCGAGGCCGGTCTTCTCGCGCGCGTGCAGCGCCGCCAAAATCCCCATCCCGAGCTGGTAACCGGTCATTGCATCAGCTGCCCAAAGTGCGCCGGGTATAGGCGGCCACTCACTGCTGCCCACTGAAAACATCGAACCACTGTAGCCTTGGACGATCAGGTCTTGGCCCGGACGATCCCGATAAGGGCCTTCCTCACCGTAGCCCGATATCTGGCCATAGATCAAGCGCGGGTTGATAACACGCAGTTGTTCATAGCCGCATCCCAGACGTTCCGCAGTGCCCACTCGAAAATTCTGAATGAATACGTCGCTGTGGCGCACTAGATCATGAAGCACAGACTGGCCAGCCGGGCTTTTTAGGTTAATGGTGACGCTGCGCTTGTTACGGTTCAACCCCAACTGGGCCGTGGTATGGCCGTTGATCTCGGCATTGGCAAAGCCGTGGGTGCGAGTCCATTCGCCCGTGCCTGGCGGCTCAATCTTGACCACATCGGCACCCAGGTCGCCGAGGCGCATCCCACAAATCGGCCCAGCCAGCATTTGCGTAGCATCCAACACACGGAGTCCTTCGAGCGGTCCTGCCATCAATTAACTCCCATTAGGCTTTGGTCACGAGGAGATCCTGTCCACGAAATGGAAGACGCCTCACGAATCACCATCAACTCAACCCGGAGCGAATGCGTTCGGCCGCGATGCGCAGTGCTGAGCCTTGGCCCCACACGTTGACTTCGGTGGGAAGCGTCTTGTACATGCTGATCACATCGTCGAGTGTGACACCGGCGTAAGTGCAAGCAGAAACGCCAAAGAAGCTGCCTTCATCATCAATGCGACTTACCGTGGCGCGCCATGCACGCTCGGCAGCAGCGGCAAATTCGGTGCCAAGCAAGCCGAGGCGCATTGCCCGCATGAACGCGCCACCGAAGAACGATGCCGTTTGAAGATTCAAGGTAAGCTTCGCGATCATGAAGTAACGTGCGCCAGAAACCACTGCTATCTTGTAATTTGACGATCTCGCTTGCCAACGCCTGCATAGTGCAGAGCCCAGTCACACTCTGGGTGATCTCTGGGAAGAAGCTCCAACGTATCAACCATGCCATACAACGCCCATCCATTGCCGCGGCCCCGCCGTAGCCGCGTAGTGCGCGCATTCCAGTATCTATGGCATGGGCCAAGAAAGGGCCCTGCGGTGATGGGAGGGCACGAACGTGGCATCGCCAAATGTCAACGCCGACGTCGTAATAACGGCGTTCGCCGGTCATCTGCGCTAAGAGCTTGTTTGCGAAATAGCCGCTGGTAGCTTTTGGCAGCGAATATGAGAGCCATACGCCGGCTGAAGACGGGATTGAGTCCATCATGTTTGAGCCATTTGCTGCTTACCCAAGTGCAATCGGCGCACTCCCGCGCGCTAGCCGAAACAAGTTTGCTGTCGGGTCAGACGCTTGGTCATCAAGTGAATCATCGCCAGGTAAACGAACGCTTCACGGGAGGCGGTCATGCGCTCATAGTCCTTACTCAAGCGGCGCGAACGGTTGAGCCAGCCGAAGGTGCGTTCGACCACCCAGCGGCGCGCCAGCGGCACAAAGCCTTTGGCCTGGTCGGTGCGTTTGACGATCTCAAGCAGCCAGCCACACCTCTGCTTCACCCACTCGATCAGCGTGCCCGCGTAAGCGCCGTCCGCCCAGATCAGCGCCAACCGCGGGAAGTATGTCTTGACTTTGTCCAGCAGTTGCTTGGCGCCATCGCGATCTTGAATGGCTGCCGACAGCACCAGCACAGCCAGCACCCAGCCCTGCGTATCAACCAGCGTGTGGCGTTTGCGACCATTCACTTTCTTGCCCGCGTCATAGCCACGCTCGCCCCCCATCTCCGTGGTCTTCACCGACTGACTGTCCATAATCGCCGCACTCGGTTCGCCGTCGCGGCCTTCCAGCTCACGAACCTTGATCCGCAGTTCGCGATTGAGGCGCTCCCATGTCCCGTCGTCGCGCCACTTCTTGAAATACTCATACACCGTTTGCCACGGTGGCAGATCGTGCGGCAACATCCGCCATTGGCAGCCCGTGCGGGCCAGATACAGCAGCGCGTTGATGATCTCACGCAAATTGACGGTACGAGGTGCACCGCGTTTATTCGGCGCTGGCAGATGCGGCTTCAGCACCTCCCACTGCGCATCGGTCAGATCTGTCGGGTAGGGTTTGCGTCTAATCAACATGGCGTTATTTTAGATTTCCCAAACAAGCTCTAAGTGAGTCACCAAAAGAAATGACGTATTCACGCTGCGGACGATAAGGCGGCCTGAGCAGCGCGATTGACTTGACAGTTAGTCAGCGCCAGAAGCATGTCGGGCGTAAAGGTGCGACAACAGCAATGAATGGCGGCGTCCAGATCAGCCAGACACAGAAAGTTGCGGTTGGCAGCGATGGATTGTTTGAGCTGCCACCACACTTTCTCGACCGGATTGAGTTGATGCCCGCTGTAGGTGGGCAGACACACTAGTTGCAGGCGAGACCTACCCCATGATGGGGCAATACCAGCCGGCCGTGGCCGATTTCACCCGCGCCATCGAACTCGACCCGGCCGACTGGCGCCTTTACAATCGCGCACTCCTCTACCAAAAGATGGGCCAGGCCGGGCCGGCCGAGGCGGATCTCGCCGCGGCCGTCCGCCGCGCCCAGGAGGCATATCAGAAGGAGCCTCAGGAGTGGAACAACACCCTCAACCTGGCCCTCTACCACCTGGCCGCCGGCGCAGCGGACGAGGCCGAACGGCTGTATCGGGAGGCCATCGCCGGCGGCGCTCCCGTCGGCGCGCTGCGCGAGGCCCTTCGCCGCCTGGATGACCTTCTGGCCCTCTTCCCCGCCCATCCCCAGGCCCAGGCGATGCGCGACCTGCTCCAGGCTCACCTGGGGCGAAGCGAGTGAGCAGCCTGGTTTCTTGAGGAAACCAGGCTTCCTGCCGTCACATCTCCACCACGCGCCCCGTCGCCCGCGCCTCCTCCGCGGCGAAGGCCAGCAGATGGCTCTCCAGCGAGACGCGCGCTGTGGTCTGGTGGCGGGTTCGCTCGCCGTTGAGCGCCTTGACGAAGTCGCGCATCAGGCCGAAGTCGCCGCCGCCGTGGCCGCCGTCCTCGCCCGTCGGGTGGATCACTTCCTCCTGCAAGCTGCCGTGGTCAACGATGCGCAGCGAGAAAGGGCGGCCCTCGCTGAAATCACCGTAGAGCGTGGCGCGCGTCCCGTCCCAGCGCAGGGTGCGGCCCTCGCGGTCGCTGTGGCCGTGCATGGTGAACGTGCACGTCGCGCCGCCCTCGAACTCCAGGTTGAGCGTCTGGTGATCCACCACGTCGTTGTCGCAGTGATACACGCAGCGGCCGTATGGGCTGGTCTTGAGCTTCTCCCAGCGATCCTCCGGCAGCGTGTTGAACATGTCGGCGGCGGTGAGCATGAAACCATGCGCCTTGAACGGCTCGAGCTGCGAGCGACGATGGATGTCGGCGTCGTACAAGCGCGGCGCGTACCACGGGCAGGTCGCTTCGACCGGACAACCGTCGGTGCAGCGCGCCGGCGCGCCGGCGGGCGCGCTCTCCAGCCGATAGTGCGTCAGCGCGCCGAACGAACTCAATCGCTTCACCCGCTGCTGCATCACCCACACCAGAATGTCCAGGTCGTGGCAACACTTGGCCAGGATCATCGGCGCCGAAAGCGCCTCGTTGCGCCAGTTGCCGCGCACGAAGCTGTGCGACATGTGCCAGTAGCTCACGTTCTCGCGATGGTCAATCGTGATGATGCGCCCCAGCCGCCCGCTGTTCACGATGTCGTAGAGCGCGGTGAAGAACGCGGTGAAGCGCAGCACGTGGCAGACCTGCAACAGACGGCCGAGCCGCTCGGCCTCCTCCACCAGCGCGATGCACTCGGCTCGCGTCGGGGCGATGGGCTTCTCCAACAACACGTCGTAGCCGGCGCGCAGCAGCGCCAACGTCGAGGCGTAGTGCGTGCGGTCCTGCGTGCAGTTGATCGCCGCGCGCGCCAGTTGCGGCCGCGCGGCCAGCTCCTCCCACGAGGCGAATTGCATCTCGGCCGGGATGTCGTGATACGAGGCGAAGCGGGCGCGCCGTTCCGCGTCGGGCTCGGCCACGGCGATGAACTGAATCTCATCGGGATGTTGCAGGGCATACGGGCCATAGGACCACGTCGCGCGGTTGCCCGCGCCGATCATGACAGCTTCGATGGGTGACAGGGTAATCCTCCTCGCTGGTTGTGTGGTTGTGCGTCACTACTGACGCAATGCGATCGGCAGCTTGACTTTGTACCGAGCAGTCAATGTGGCCGTGGCGGTGTTGCCCGTGCCGCCGTTCACCGAACTCACCGCCACTGCGTTCACCAGGTCTCCCGCCGCCTCGGGCTTGACCTGCACCGTGATCACGCACACCTTGCCGCCAGTGATTGCGCCGTCGGCGACGACGATGCTGCCGCTGCCCGGCGCCGCGGTAATGGTGGGGGAATTGCACTCCGGCGAGGCGGTCGCCCCACTCGGCGAAGCCACCTTCAGCCCGGCCGGCAACGCGTTGTTCAGCCCGACGCCGGTCGCCGCCAGCGCGGCGTTGGTGTTGGTGATGGTATAGCGCAGCGTCGTGACCCCGCCCACCTCGACGCCGGCCGGCGTGAAGCCCATCGTCATCGTCGGCGGCGCCACGCCACCCGCCAGTTGGATCACCAGCGGCCCGCCGTTGGTGCTGGTGTTGGAACTGCTGGTAAATCGCCCGAGCGCATTCGGCTTGAAGGTGAAGAAGTACTTGCAGCTCGCGCCGGGCGGCACCCCGCCAGCGCAATTCTGCGACGCGCCGAACTGCGTGTCGAACGGCGCACCGCCGGCGAAGTTGGTCAGTGTGATGGGGCTGGTGTTGGTGATGGTGACCGCCTGTTGCGGGCTGGTGTTGCCCACCGGCACGTAGCCGAAGTCCAGCGACAGCGGCGAGGCGTAGAAGCTGGCGCCAACCCCCGTGCCGCGCAGGGTGATGATGAAGGGGCCGGCGCTGGTGGATGAGTTCGAGGTGGTGGTGAACGTGCCAACTCCCGTCGGCGTGAAGCGGAAGACATACCGGCAGCTCGCGCCCGGCGCCACGCCCGCAGCACAGTTCTGCGTGGCGCTGAACTGCGTGTCGAACGGCGCGCCGCCCGCGAAGCTCCCCAACGTCGTCGAGCCGGTGTTGGTGATGGTGACGGTCTGCGGCGGGCTGGTAATCCCCACGCCGACCGGCCCGAAGTCCAGGAACAGCGGCGTCACCCATTTGTCGTTCAAAGGCACAGAGGGACCAGGCAGCCCTTCGCCTTGCAGCGCGATCACGAACGGCCCCGCGTTGGTGGATGAGTTCGAGGTGGTCGAGATCGGGCCGGTGGACTTGGGCGCAAAGTTGAACGTGTATTGACAGCTCGCGCCCGGCGCCACGCCACCGGCGCAATTCTGCGACGCGCCAAATTGCGGGTCGAACGGCGCGCCGCCTGCAAAGTTCGTCAGCGTGGTCGCGCCGGTATTGCGAATGGTGACGACCTGATTGGGGCTGGTCGTCCCACTGACCACACGATGGAAATCCAGCGACAGCGGCGTCACGTGCAGGCCGGCTCCGACGCCCGTGCCACGCAGGGTGATGACGATGTTGCCGGCATTGGTCGAGGAGTTGGATGTGGTGGTGAACGTGCCGGCTGCGGTGGGCTTGAAGGTGAAGGAATACTTGCAGCTCGCGCCGGGTGCCACCCCGCCTGCGCAGTTCTGCGACGCGCCGAACTGCGTGTCGGATGGCGCCCCGCCGGCGAAGTTGGTCAGCGTGGTCGTGCCGGTGTTGGTGATTGAAACCGTCTGCACGGCGCTGGTGAAGCCGACGCCGACCGGCCCGAAATCGAGCACCAGCGGCGTCACCCAGGCGCTGGCGACGGCAGTGGCGTCGGTGGACTGAGGCGCAAACCCGGTGTCAAGGCTGGGCTGGGTCTCCGGCGGCATCGGCTCCTGGGCCATGCTGCGTGCGGCCGAGAAAGCGGTGAGCGTGATCGCCATGCCCGCCGCTACAGCGTGCTGGATGCGAAAAGATCTTTTCATGAACTCCCTCTACGTCGCCGGCAGGCCAATCTACAGCATCATCAAGTACGGGTAAACGACAACACCCGGCGCCGTTGAGGTCATGCGGATGTCCTGTGGCGTGCACAGATCGGCCCAGTTAGCCGATCCACATCGTTCGAGCAATCACAGGCTGCGACTGTAGCGCTACATCGAAAACTTGGCAAACGCATCCACCACCGGCTTGATGTCGTCCATCAGCGGGTAGAGGATCGGGCAGGTGACGCCGGCGGCCACGTATTCGCGCACCTTGCTCACGCACTCGTCGCTGGTGCCGACGGCCATCAGCATGCGCGGCACGTCGTCGGGGATGACCCTGGCCGCGGCGATGTATTCGGCCTCGGTGGCCGGCCAGCTCATCACGCTCTGCACGCGGGCGATCAGGTCGTCGGGCACGCCGCTGGCCTTCATGATGTGCGGCTCGGTGGCCAGGTAGTACGCCACCAGCTTCTTGGCCTCGAAGTAGGCGGCCTGCGGGTCATCGTCGCTGAGCGAACACACCAGCAGCTCCGGGCGGTCAATCTGGTCAATGGTCTTGCCGGCTTTGGCTGCACCCCTGGCCACCAGCTCGACCGCGCGCCGGATGTAGTCCACGCTGACGACGTAGTTCAGCACCACGCCGTCGCAGATCTCGCCGGTCAGCTCCAGCATCTTGTCGCCGGTCGCGCCGATGTAGATCGGGATGTCGCGCGGGCGCGTATCGCCGAACACCACGTCGAGCCTGACGCGGTCGAGCTTGACGAACTCACCCTGATACGTGACCTCTTCCATGGTGAAGAGCTGGCGGATGGCTTCGACATATTCGCGCATGGCCTGCAGCGGCCGCTCGCGCTTGACGCCGACGCGCCCGGCGATCGGCTCCCACCACGCCCCCAGGCCGAGCATGACGCGCGACGGCGCATCGGGATCGCCGCTCACCTGCTTGCCCAGCTCCCACATCGTGCTCCAGCTCGCAGCGATCACGGCCGGATTGCGCGTCCAGATGGGCAGCACGCCGCTGCCGACGCGCAGCTTCTTCGTGCGCGTCAGGAAGGCGCTCATCATCACGATGCAATCGCGGGCCAGGCGTGTGTCGGCCTGCCAGATTTCGGAGAAGCCGTTGGCCTCGGCGTATTCAGCTATCTCCAGCTCGTAGCCGAGGGGATGCTTGTCCTGCATGTAGAGGGCGAAGCGGGGCTGAGTCGGTGTGAGTGTTTTGGTCATAGGTTGGGATTGTAGTAGGGGCGACCCTGTGGTCGCCCGCATGGTGTGGTCGCCCGCGCGACCGCGCATGCGCAAACGGGCAGCGGCGCAGGGCCGCCCCTACAGTCGCCCCTTTTGCGGATACACCCACTCGTGCCGCCAGCCCAGCCTATAATCTCGTCCAGTGAGAAATCATGACGCCAACCTCTGAATCGCTTGCGCCCACCGCTCAGGCACCCGCAGCAACACCCCAACCGATGAGCGCGGAGGAATTTCTGCGCTGGGAACATCTCGGCATCGCCGAATGGGTGAATGGCGAGGTTTCCATCATGGCCGTCACAAACGAGCACCAACGGATCGTGGACTTTCTGAATCGCCTCCTGGGCATCTTCGTCCAAATCTCTGGACTGGGCATCGTGCGCAGCGCGCCGTATGCCATGCGCGCTGTGCCGGGCGGCAACATACGCGAACCTGATCTCACGTTCGTCGCGACTGCTCATCTGGAGCGCGTCCGCCGCGAGGTGCTCGACGGCCCGGCTGACCTCGTGGTTGAAGTGGTATCCGAAGAGAGCGTCGCCCGCGACTACGACGACAAGTTTGCCGAGTACCAGGACGCCGGCGTTCAGGAATACTGGATCATTGATCCCTGCCCCAACCGCCGGCGGGCCAGCTTCTTCCAGCGCGATGCTCACGGGCGTCTGCAACCCGCATTGGTTGATGCGAACAACGTCTATCGTTCATCCGTGCTGCCAGGGTTCTGGCTCAAGCTCGAATGGCTCTGGCAAGCCGACCCGGAGCCGGATGCGCTCGCGGCGCTGGCGGAAATCGTCGGCGAGGAGAAGCTGATTGCCGCCCTGCGCACCCGGCAATGACGGTCACGGCATCGGCGTCGGCGATAGCGCCACGTTCACGCTCACCGATTGATCGAACTGCCGGCCATCCACGCCGATGACGCGCAGCGTGTAAGTCGCACTGACCTGCGGACACACGCTGATGACCGCGCTCGGACCGACCTGGGTGGTAGTGTTGGCCGACGTGTCGAGCAAGAACACTGCGTTGAACGCCCCGGTGACGTTCCAGCGCAGGTTCGTGCACTGGCCGCGCGTGATGCTGCCGCCATCCACGGTGAAGGTGATCCCCGGTGCGGGCACGCCCGTCACCACCACCGTGACGAAGTAATCCGTCGAGCCGCCGGTGCGCGGGAACACCTGCAAGCGGTACTTCGTCGTCACCGTCGGACACACCCGGCGCGAATCATTGCCGGGCACCCCCTGGCTGACGTTGCCCTCCCAGAAGAACACTGCGTTCACGTTCTCCACGTTCCAGCGCAAAATGGTGCACTGGCCGGGGTTGATCGTGTAGCTATCGGCCCGGAAGTTGGGCTGGGCAATCGGCGTCGCCGCTGCCACAGTAATCGTCAGCGGCGTGTCGAAGAACGAGCCGTCGCGACGCTGCACCCGCAGGATGTAGGTCGTGGTGGTGGTGGGGCAGACCTGGCGCGCGTCATTGCCCGCCACCCCCTGCGCCACGCCGTCGGCGATCAGGAACACCGCGGCCACGTTGTTGATGTTCCAACGCAGCGTGGTGCATTGACCGGGGGCGATGACCAAGGCATCGGCGCGGAAGCGCGGCTCGTTCACCGGCGCAGGCGGCACGATCGGCGCATTGTTGATGCACGTCGTCCGCACGAACGCGCGGAACACCCATCCTTCCTGGTTGCCAAATGCGATGCGATACCACGAGTTATTGCGCAAGCGACCGGTCACCTGCGCCCGGTCGCCGGGGAAGAGCGTCCCGATCGGCGGTCTGTACTGCGGACCCGGACCGAAGCGCACAGGCACCTTTCCCACCGCCTGGAGGGTGGGCACGCAGACTTGCATCGGATCGGCCGCCGACGCCGAAACGGGCCATGCTGCAAGCAGCGCCGCCACAAGGATCAGACTCAAGATCAACGTTGGCGCAAGGGCCACAACGCGGTGATGAGAGCGCGATGCACGGGGAGACACCCGGGTCGAACGATCCCTTATCATCTTTCAACCTCCCACTTCGATCACGCGAATCGTCTGGATTAGCCATAAGATCCGGCGAATCTGGCAATCCGCCTGGAGCTTTCGTGCAGTGCCGAAATTGTAAGGCGATGCTGCCTCCGGCTCCCTTTCGCCTGCTCTATCTCCCTGCGACTGCCACACTACGAAGGTCGGTGCACGGCTTGGGATCGCCGGCTGCGCGAAGGATTGCGCATTTATGAGGTAACTGCCTACCCTACCGGAGCATAGCTCAGCGCCTAACGCGCTTTGAGCGCGTTAGGCGCTAAAACGGACTCTGTTCCATGCGCGAATCAAG
>JAIMBB010000077.1 GCA_023511655.1 Anaerolineae bacterium | reverse complement strand
CCGCCTTCTCGCAGGTCTGGGCTAGACTCAAGCAAGCAGCCTGCGAGAGGTTCTTGCCCCTATTCGTGAACGCACCCGCTTGCGATCACGCTTTCAACCGCTGCATCGCCGGGTCGAACTGTGGATCGTCGCTCACGGTGGCAGCCAGTCGTTCGCCGAAATACTCGATGGTCACCTTCGTCCCAACGACTGCGCGCGACGCCGGCAGATAGCCATAGGCAATGTATTTGCCGACGCTATAGCCGTAATTGGCGCTGGTCACATAGCCAATGGCGCGACCGTCGCCGTCTCCGTTGGCGGATGAGGGGAGAAAGATCGGCTCGGCCCCCATCACGGCCGCCGTTGGGTCATCCAACGTCAGGCAACACAGCTTGTGGCGCAGCGCGCCGGCTGCCTGCTGCGCCAGGCACGCCTCGCGCCCGATGAAGGCAGGTTTGTCCAGTTTGACCGTCCACCCCAGGCCAGCCTCGTACGGCGTGTGCTCGGCGTAGACATCGGCCCCCCACAAGCGATAGCCCTTCTCCAGGCGCAGAGAATCGAAAGCGCCCATGCCTGCGCCGATCATCCCTTCGGCCTGACCGGCCTCCCACAAGGCGTCCCACACCTGCAATGCCTGATCCACCGGCATGTGCAGCTCCCAGCCCAGCTCGCCGACGTATGACAGCCGCAAAGACAACACAGGTACGTAGCCGATCTCGATCCACCGGCCGGTGAAATAGGGGAAGGCCTGGTTACTCAAATCGCCGGTCGCCACCTTGCTCAACACATGGCGCGCGCGCGGCCCCCATAGACCGAGCGCGGCATAGCCATCAGAGAGATCGCTCAACGTGACCCTGGCCAGCTCCGGCGAAGCCGCACAGGCGCGTTCCCACTGCTGCACCACCCAGGCCCAGTCCTGCGGGCGCGTGCCCTCGCCGACGAACATCCAGAAGCGATCTTCGCCCAGGCGGGCCACTGCCAGATCGCGCCGCACACCGCCGGCCGGGGTGAGCCAGCAGGTGTAAACCACGCGACCGGGAGGGACATCCATGCAGTTGCTGCACAGCCAGTTCACAAACGCCAGCGCATCCCTCCCGCGCACCTCGAAGATCGAGAGGCCGGTCAAATCATAGAGCGCGACGCCCTCGCGCGTGGCCAGGTGCTCCGCGCCCTGAATGCGAGACCAGTGTTCGGCCACCCACCCCGTGCGCGTCGGGATACGTTCATCGTACCTTTCCAGCAACTGGCTGTTCTCCTCGCACCAGTTGGGCAATTCCAGCCCGGCGAACGGCGTGAAGGTCGCGCCCAACGCCTGCCAGCGCGAATGAAACGGCGACAGCCGGACGTTGCGCGGCCGGGAGGGCGGCTGGCGCGGATGGACGATGTCGTATAGCTCGGCGTAATTCTTGTTGCAGATCACCTCCACGTAAGCGCGCGTGGCCTGGAAGGGATGAAAGCGCCGCAGATGCATCTGGCGCATGTCCCACTCGGTGGCGCCCTCGCCATAGGTCATCCACTCAGCAACGGACTTGCCCACCCCGCCGGCGTGCGTGATCCACGAGCCGATGGCCGTCCACAGGCCACGGATGTGCGCTTCACCCACGATCGGCATGCCGTCCACCGGGAAGGCGAACATGCCGTTGAATGACTTCGACAAAGTTGCGCCTCGCAGAGCCGGCAGCAGCGTCGTCACCTGAGCCCACGCGTTCGTGAAGTCTTCCGGCGTGAAGGGCCGCAGGGCGCTATCGCCGACGTCGCGTGGGTGAACCGGCCGCGGCGCATGCCAGTAGCTGCCCACGCCGTAGCAGTTCCAGTGTTGGCGGAAGTAGATCGAGGAATCCAGCTCGCGCGCGGTTGGGAAGACGATCTCGTGGTCTTTGTTGGCCGGGTCGTAAGTTGCCAGCGCCTCCAGCGGCGCGGTGATGGCATACTGATGCTCGAAAGCCAGCAGCGGGATCGGCACGCCCAGGCGCTCGCACAGCAGCGGCCCCCAGATGTTGGTGCACAACAACACGGCTTCGCAGGCGACGCGCGGCATGGCCGGGTTGTTCGTGCGCACGGCAGTCACCCGTCCGTCACTCACCTCGATGTCGGTCACCTCGGTGTGGCCGACGAACGTTGCCCCGCCGGTTGCCGCCGCGTCCCGTTGCAACGCCCCGGTCACGTGCGAGCCAGCAATGATGGCGCTCTTCGGCACGAACAACGCGCCGGCGATGCGCCGGTGGTCGAGCAACGGGAGCATGTCGGCGGCCTCGCGCGGCGAGAGCAAATGCGACTCGGCGCCAAAGCTCTTACCCTCGGCGTGCAAGCGCTTCAAGTCGTGCAGCCGCCGCTGCGACACGGCGATCTCCAGGCCGCCAACTGCGTTGTAGCTGTGGCGATCCGGCGACAACGGCGCCAGGCTGCGATACAAATCGCTCGAATACTGCGCCATCTGGGTAAGCAGCCTGGAGTGGCTCAATCCGACCACGCCTCCCGGCGCGTGCGAGGTCGAGCCGGGGTTTTCAAAAAGATCGCCTTTGTCCAAAATCAGGATGTCCCGCCAACCCAGCCGGGTGAGATGGTAAGCCGCGCTGCTGCCCACGATGCCGGCGCCGACGATGATGAGCCTTGCTAGCGATAGATTCTGCATGGACGGAATTATTCCCCGAGCGGGAAAGGCGGTCAAAACACGCGGCCGATCGTCGGCCGTTGATCGCCGCCCGTGTGTGAGATTCACTTTAGGAGCACAAGATGGCCTTCGACAATTTCATCCGTTTAGGGCCGATGGAAATCGTGCCCGACCGCCCTTTCACCGACCCACAGCACAGCCAGACGGATTTGGCTACGCTGGGTTACATGTTCACGCGTTTGATAGAAGTGGTGCACACCAAGCTTCCCTTCGCTGCTGAGCACCATCAGATCATCCACACCAACGAAGCCGATGGACGTCAACACCGGATCATCATCAAGGACAACCAGGTGCTCTCGACTGCGCGCGAGCTGGCGGTCGTCGGCTTCTGCGGCCAACGGCGACCGGAGCTTCACTCGCGCTTATTGCAGGAAATGGAAACTGTGGATTTCGAGCTGGTGACGGAGATGGTTACCCAACCCTACCTGCTCAGCTACAGCTCCATGAAACTGGCCGACGGCAACTGGACGAACCTGGTCCTGATGCGCAGCATGGAGGGCATCGCACACTGGCGCACCAGTCAGAGGCACGCGGCAGCAGCAAGCGATCTATCGCCGCAGTATTACCGCTCGATTCGGCTGCACAACGCCGTGCTGACGGTTGAACCCTGTGCACCGCGTCTGACCTTGCTGCGGACGAAGTACTACGACTTTCGCGATGCACAACCGTGGATGGCCATCCGCGAGCTGTCGCTCTCATCGGATTCTCAGCCAGGCTTGCTAGGGTGATGTAGCCTGAAATGCCCGTTCGAAGTCGTATATAGCCTTGAACAAAGACGATGATTGACGATCGCATGCGAGATTCGCTGAGCAGTCCATTCGGCAAGCTGCATTCTGCGGTTCGGCCACAGCAAGGTGCACAGAGCGCGCCCCAGCGACGCACCTCTCGCCGACCCAACCCGATTGAGCGGCTGTTCGCCGAAGCGATGCGCGAGTTGAAACACCACACCGACCCGGCCAATCATCGGCCGATCTACGTCGAACCGATCGCGCATCCGGTTCAGCGCGCGATGGTGATGCTGGTCGGGTTCGGAGCGCTCGGCCTGGCCGGCGTCGGCGCAGTCACCCCCATCATGCCGGTCTGGCCATTCGCGCTGGTGGCGTTGTTTTGCTTCGCCCGCGGCTCGGCGCGCGTGCGGAACTGGATGGTCAACAACCACGTCATCAAGAGCGTGATCAGCCTGCTTTGGGCGCGGCCGGAGCGCCCGTTCGTGTGGGCGCGCCGGCTCATCGAGTGGTTGAGCGGAGCCGGCGACAAATCGAATGTGAGATGATAGAGGACATCGCCCAAGCGCCACCACGCGCCGGCGGAAACGATGGATGAACTGAGAGCCAATATCCATGCCTGGTCGCGACGAGCGCGCCTTCAGCACAGCATCAGCCTGACCTTCTTCGGGTTGGCTTGTGGCTTGGGCATCGCGCTGCTCATCGCCCTCGCTTCGCGCGTGTTCCCGCTGCTGGATACCGCGACGCTGATCGGGCTGTCCATTGCGCTGGCCGCCATCGGCCTCGTCATCGCATTCGCCTATCCCTGGCTGCGCCATGCGCGCACCTCGCCCATCGCTTGGGCGCGCATCTTCGACCAGCAATTCGGCTTGCAAGAGCGCACCTCCACTGCGCTAGAGATCAGCGAAGGCAATCTCGCCGTCAAGAACGATCTGATCCGCAACATTCAGCGCCGAGATGCCGGCCACGTCGTCGAAAGCGTGGATGTGCACAAACTGATGCCGCTGCGCTTCTCCCGGCGCGATGCCGTCGTCGCACTGATCTTTCTGATCGCTCTGCTCGTCGCCCTGCTCCTACCCAACCCCCAGCAGCAGGTGCTGGCCGAGCGCGAACGGCTGCGGCAAACGATCGCCCAGCAAATCGAGCAACTGGAACAGGCCAAGCAACTGATCGAAGGATCGTCGTTGAGCGACGCTCAGAAACAGGCCGCTATCCAAGCACTGGACGAAGCCCGGCGCAAGCTAGAGGATCCCAACATCAGCCCTGAGGAGGCCCTGGCTGCAATCAACGAAGCGCAATCCCAACTCGACGCCTTGAACGATCCAACTGCGCAGCAACGAGCCGAGGACCTCAGGCAAGCAGGCCAGAGCCTCTCGCCCGACGAGTTGACCAATTCGCTGGCCAACGCGCTGGCGAATGAGGACTTCGACCGGGCGGCCAACGAGATGCGCAATCTCACGAACGCGAGCGAGACCGGCCAGCCGCTGAGCGAGGAAGAGCTGCAACGCGCCGCCAATCAGTTGGACCAGCTCGCCCGCAGCGTCCAGAACAGCGATCCCGAGCTGGCTCAAAGATTGCGCGAAGCGGCCCAGAATATGCGCGAAGGGAACACCCAGGCTGCTCAACAGCAGCTCAATCAGGCTGCGCAATCGCTCGAACGGGCCCAGCAGTCCGGCGAAGCTTCTCAAGCGCTGGACGACGCACAAACCAAAGCCGAGGCAGCCCGGCAGGCCATCGCCCAACAAGCATCACAAAACCAAATCCAGGGTCGAAATCAGACCAGCGCGAACGCTCAGGGCGGGGCACAGGGACGACAGCCCGGCCAACAGGGCCAGGCTCAAAGCGCAGGTGAGGGAGAAGCCGGCAATCAATCGGCTACCGGATCAATGTCCTCGATGGGCTCGGGCAGCACCAGCGAATCACGCAAGAGCGACGACTTCGGCTCCGACAATACCGTATATGCGCCGCGCCGCATCGGCAGCGATGGACGGCCGGTCGTCCTGCCCGATGCGCAGAGCCAGGCCGCGCCGGACCCCAGCGGGCGCGCCTCCACAGCGCCAGGCGGTGGCAGCAGCGTGCCCTACGAGCAGGTCTACGGCGACTACTCGCGAGCTGCCGACGAAGCACTGCAAAGTGGCCAGGTGCCGCCCGAGATGCGCGACTACGTGCGCGACTACTTCAGTTCACTCGACCCGAACCAGGGCAACAGGTGACGTTTCACCTCCCACCCGAAACGTCGTTCGAACGTTGAGCGCATAGAACTTGAACGGCTATAAACAGCGTTTGCATTTGGTGAACACTTGTTCAAAACCTATTAATATTCGACCTTGAAAATACGCCACGATTGCGTGCTTGAATGAAGGTAGCCACGGCAGCAATGGAGGAGAAAGCAAACATGGAACTCATCAAGGTATCCGCTACATCTCGTTCAACGGCAGTCGCGGGGGCGATTGCCGGTGTGGTACGCGAGCATGGCCGCGCAGAGGTGCAGGCAATCGGCGCAGGGGCCGTCAACCAGGCCGTCAAAGCGGCAGCGATCGCGCGCGGGTACTTGTTGCTCGACGGTATCAACGTCGTCCTCATTCCCTCGTTCGGCGAAGTGGACATTGACGGCTCGGAGCGCACGGCAGTCAAGTTCACGATCGAGCCGCGCTGATCGGCTGCCCGCTGCAAACAAGCAGGACTCGGCGCGCCCGTTGACCAGCGGACGTGCGCCCCGGCGCACATGGTCCGGCGCGCCTGATGCCCGTCGGTTCCTCAGCCGTCACGATCACGGCGCGGCTTTCGTTTGTCGAATGTAGAACAGCACTTCCAGCCGCCGGCTCTAGGCCGCCGGCTCTAGGCCGCCGGCTCTAGTGGGTCACCGCACCATCGCAGGCCCGGCCGACCAGGCGGGCATACTTGGCCAGCGCACCGGTGGTGTAATGTGGCTTGGGCTGCTTCCACTTCTTCAGACGCCTGGCAATTTCCTCGCGGCTGAGCTTGACGTTGAGTTTGCCCCTGGCCGGATCGGTGGCGTCAATCTCGACGATGTCGCCATCGCGCAAGACGGCGATCGGCCCGCCCACGAATGCCTCCGGACCAATGTGGCCGACCATCAAACCGGTGGTCGCGCCAGAGAAGCGTCCATCGGTGAGCAGCGCGACGTCGTAGCCCAACCCCTGACCGCGGATCGCCGCCGTGACCGAGAGCATCTCCGGCATGCCGGGCGCACCTTTGGGGCCGACGTAGCGGATTACCACGACGTCGCCGGGCTTGATCTCGCGGCGCGCCACGGCCTCGGCGCACGATTGCTCGTCGTCGAACACGCGCGCCGGCCCAACGTGTCGCAGGTTCTTCACGCCGGCTACCTTCACCACGCCGCCTTCGGGCGCCAGGTTGCCCTTGACGATCACCATGCCACCGCTGGCGCGCAACGGCTTGCTGACGGGATACACCACGTCCTGCCTGGTGAGCTGCTCGGCGTTTTTGACCTTCTTGAGGTTCTCGGCTACGGTCTTGCCGGTGACGGTCATGCAATCGCCGTGCAGCAAGCCGGCGTCGAGCAGCGTCTTCATCACCACCGGCACGCCGCCGATGCGGTGCAGGTCCTCCATCACGTATTTGCCGCCCGGCGTCATGTCGGCGATGTGCGGGGTGCGGCAGGTGACGCGCGTGAAGTCGTCGAAGGTGAGCTTGATGCCCAGCTCATGCGCGATGGCCGGCAGGTGCAGCGCCACGTTGGTGGAACCACCCATGGCCAGCACGACGGCCAACGCGTTCTCGAACGCCTCTTTGGTCATGATGTCGCTGGGCAGGATGCCACGCTTCATCAAACGCATCAGCGCCTTGCCGCTCTCGTAGGCGACGACCTTGCGTTCCTCGTCCACCGCCGGCGGCGAAGCGTTGCCCGGCAGCGCCATGCCCAACGCCTCGCTTACGCTGGCCATGGTGTTGGCGGTGAACAGCCCACCGCACGAGCCGATGCCCGGACAGGCGACGCACTCCAGCTCGTAAAGGTCTTGATCACCGATCAGACCGGCCTCGCGCTGCCCGACGGCTTCATACACGGTCTGGATGGTCACGTCTCGGCCGCGGAATTTGCCGGGCTTGATCGTGCCGCCGTATACGAAAATGCTGGGCAAATTCAACCGCCCGATGGCCATCAAGGTGCCCGGCAGGCTCTTATCGCAGCCGGCCATGCCATACAGCGCATCGTAGCAATGCGCGCGCATCATCAGCTCGATCGAGTCAGCGATCACCTCGCGGCTGGTGAGCGAGGCCTTCATGCCCTCGTGACCCATGCCGATGCCGTCGCTGACGGCGATGCTGACGAACTCGCGCGGCGTGCCGCCCAGCTCGCGGATGCCGCGCTTGGCTTCCTGGGCCAGGAAGTTCATGGACATGTTGCAGGGGGTCGCCTCGTTCCAGGTGTGTGCCACGCCGACCAGCGGCTGGCGCAGGTCCTGATCGGTCAGGCCCATCGCGCGCATGAAGGCGCGGTGGGGGGCGCGAGCGATGCCTTCCAGCTCTCGGCTGCGCGTCTTGAGATGTTCAGTTGAAGTTGCCATGGTCAACGGTCGCTAGCTATGGGTGATTTGGTGGGCGAATTCTATGTCTGATGGCCGATCTTGCACACTGGCAAAGGGCGCAGCATGATGAGCGCGCTCCGACCTCGCGTCGAAGCGGTGCTAAACTAGCGCGGCATTTTGACCATCGAAGGAGCATCACGCTTTATGAGCACGCATCCTCTGCGCGCCGGAGTCATCGGCGCCGGCGCGATTGGGCAACAGGGACACATCCCCGGCTTTCAAGCCGCAGGTGTCGAAATTGCGGCCGTTTGCGACTCGAACTTCGCCCGTGCACAGGAAGTTGCCCACAAGTTCAACATCCCCAAAGCCTTTGCCGACTATCGCCAGTTGCTGGCTCAGCCGGAGATCGAAGTTGTTTCAGTTGGCCTGCCCAATGCCTTGCACGCGTCGGTGACGATTGACGCGCTGAACGCCGGCAAGCACGTGCTGTGCGAAAAGCCGATGACGACCTCCGGCGCGTGGGCCGAGGCGATGATCGCCGCTGCGAAGAAGAACGGACGATTGCTCAGCGTCAATCAGCACATGCGCTTCGACCGCACCGCCCGCGCCATGCGCGACATCGTCGCCTCGGGATGCCTGGGGCGCGTGTACCTGGCCGAGTCCAAGTGGATTCGCCAACAAGGCATCCCCGGCTTCGGGAGCTGGTTCACCAACAAGGACCTGGCCGGCGGCGGCGCGCTCTACGACATCGGCGTGCACCTGTTGGACCTGATCCTGCATCTGCTCGACTTCCCTGAAGTCGTTGCCGTGAAGGGCTTCTTGAGCGGCGAGCTGGGCAAGCAGAAGATCGGCCTGGGAGGATGGGGAGCCGACCGCTTCACCGACGGCCGCTTCGATGTGGACGACACCGCCTTTGCCGTGCTGACGTTGAAGGACGGCGCGCAGATTCGCCTGCTGGTCACGTGGGCGGCGTTCGGCCCGCCCGAAGACCGCGTGACGCTCTACGGCACGCAAGGCGGCCTCGACAGGAGCAACTTCTTCAGCGACTCGCCATCGCTCAAGCGCTATTGGGCCCACGAGGGCAGGATCGTCGCCGACGAGCCGGACCTCTCGCCCTATCCGAACGAACGAGCCTGGATCCAGGCTGTGGACGCATTCATCAAAGCCGTGCGCGGCGAGGCGCCGCTGGTGGTGCTGCCGGAGCAAGCCCTGCAGGTGGTGCGCATCCTGGAAGCAATTGCGGCTTCGGCTGCCAGCGGCCGCGAAGTCGTTCTGACATAGGGCCTGGCGCGAGACGCCATGGCGAACCACATAACGAGTTGATCTTGATGTTGAACCCAACGCTCCCTAAAGGTTTCCGCGCGTCTGGCATCGCCGCCGGCATCAAGAAAAACGGCGCTCTGGACCTGGCCCTGCTGGCCAGCGAGAGCGACTGCGTCGCTGCAGCCGTCTTCACGCAGAACAAGGTGAAAGCCGCGCCGGTGCTCCACGATCAGCGCCTGATGGCCGAAGGCCACAAGCTGCGCGCCGTGGTGATCAACGCCGGCTGCGCCAACGCCTGCACCGGCGAGCAAGGTCTGAAGGATTGCGCCGAGACCGCAGCGCTCGTGGCGCAACACCTCGGCTGTCCGCCGTCATCCGTGTTCGTCATGTCCACCGGCGTGATCGGCGTGCCGCTGCCCATGGACAAGCTGCGCGCGGGCATCCCGCAGGCCGTGCAGGCGCTATCGGAAGATGGGCTGGGCGACGCCGCGCGTGCCATCATGACCACCGACACGGTGGCCAAGATGGCTGCCGACGACATCACCGTGGCCGCGGACGAAAAGCAAGGCGGCACGCGCACGGCCCATCTGGCCGGCATCGCCAAAGGCGCCGGCATGATTCACCCCAACATGGCCACCATGCTGGCCGTGGTGATGACCGATGCAATTGTCGCGCCCGAAGTGTTGAAGAAAGCTCTTGCCAACGCCACGCGCAAGTCGTTCAACCGCATCAGCGTGGACGGCGATACCAGCACCAACGATACCCTGGTGGTGCTGGCCAACGGCGCCAGCGGCCTGCAACCCACGCCGCTGGAGTTTGAAATCCTCCTCACCAGCATCTGCACCGATCTGGCTAAGCAGATCGTCCGCGATGGCGAAGGCGCCACCAAGTTCATCACCATCGAGGTCACTGGCGCTCGCGACGAGCGCATGGCCGAGAACGTCGGGCGGGCCATCGCCCGCTCGCCGCTGGTGAAGACAGCCTTCTACGGCGAAGACGCCAATTGGGGGCGCATCATCGCCGCCGCCGGCTACAGCGGCGAAGATGTGAACCCCGACAAACTGTCGCTGTGGTTCGGCGGCGTGCACGTGTTCGCCAGGGGCACGCCCACGCGCTACGCCGAGGCAGAGGCGACTGCCGCGATGAAGCCGCGCGAGATCACCGTGCGGCTCGACTTGGGGCTGGGCAACGCCAGCGCCACCGTGTGGACGTGCGATCTATCGCATGACTACGTGACGATCAACGGCAAATATCGGACTTAAAGCAACGAGCGAGCGATCGGTCGCCCAGGCGCGGCCTGATCGCTCGGTCTCAGTTCCTGTATGGGCGCTGCTGCAGCCTAATCCTCGCCCTGGGCCTTGGTGTATCCCGGCTGGCCGTCAAACTCCTGCAGTTTCTCGACGTGCATCCAGCGATGGCCGGCAGCGATGCGCTGCAACAGCGCGAACAGATCGGCATCGGCCAGATCTGCCGTCTGGCTCTCATCGCGCAGCACGAACCGGCAGCGCCAGTGATCAACGCAGTCCGTGATCGCGCCGACCGATGGATAGACTTTCGTGCCGCGGTTCGAGACCATCTTCAAGCGCAGGGGAGAACCCTCTGCGACCGACTCGAGGCGCCTGCCCAGCGACTCGGCATCGCCCGGCCACTCGACGAATACATCGGCACCCACCACCCGACGCGATTTCGGCGTGACAGACACCGGCTGGTTGGACACCTGCGGCAGCCGGATCGGCTTGTAATCGCGCACCGTCCAGTTGACCGATTTCTTGCCCAGGTTGGCGATGATGGCGTCGGTGTAGGCCGTGGTCGAGACGGCCGCCGCATCACCGACCACGTCGCGGGTGAGCACCCCGGATTCGAGCGTGACCAGCACCGCGTGCTCGATGGCCGAAGCTGCTTCGAACTCGCCCAGATGGCGCAGCATCATGATGGCCGACATGATGACCGCGGTTGGGTTGATGACGTTCTTGCCGGCGTACTTGGGCGCAGAGCCATGCACTGCCTCGAAGATGGCCACCTGGTTGCCGATGTTGGCCGAGCCGGCGAACCCCAGCCCGCCGATCAGCGCCGAGGTCAGGTCGCTGATGATGTCGCCGTTCATGTTGGTGGTCACGATCACGTCGAACTGCGCCGGGTTCTTGACCAGCTGGTGAGCGCAGTTGTCAATGATGATGTGCCATGCCTCGATGTCGGGGTACTCCGGCGCGATGGCTTCGAACGTGCGCTTCAGCGTGCCCTCGGTCAGCTTCATGATGTTGGACTTGGTGGCGCAGGCCACGCTCTTGCGGCCCTCGGCGCGCGCCAGCTCGAACGCCAGGCGCACGATCTTCTCGCTGCCCTTGGCCGAGATCAGCTTGAGGCACTGGGCCACGCCGGGGGTTTGCATGTGCTCGATGCCGGCATACAGGTCTTCGACGTTCTCGCGCACGACCACCAGGTCAACCCCGCTGCCGCTGTAGCGCGTCTTGACGCCGGGCAGTTCGCGCACCGGGCGGATGTTGGCGAACGTCTCGAAGAGCTTGCGCAAGGTGACGTTGGCGCTCTTCTCGCCGTATCCGACCGGCGTCTCCAGCGGCCCCTTTAACACCACGCGCGTCTTGGAGATGGACTCGATGGTGTCCTGCGGCACGCCGGAGGCGATGCCCTGCTTGAACACGCTCGCGCCGGCATGGCGCACTTCCCATTCGATCGGCGCGCCGGTCGCCTCGATGATGCGCACGGCCGCGTCAACACACTCCGGGCCAATGCCATCGCCTGGAATCACCGTGACGAGTTTGTTGCCCGAAGGTGTGAGGTGGTAGTTCATTGTTATCTGCTCCTTTTCTGAAAGTTCCGAGTTTTTGCAATGGCCCTGCCCAAGGGCGAAAGCGCTGTAATTATCCCCTCAGGCTCGCAACCGAGCATTGTAGGCGACCCTGCGTGGTCGCCCGCACGACCACGCCGCCGGCCGTTGTAGGGGCGACCCTATGTGGTCGCCCGCACAACCACGTCGCCAGCCGTTGTAGGGGCGACCCTACGTGGTCGCCCGCACGACCACGTCGCCAGCCGTTGTAGGGGCGACCCTGCGTGGTCGCCCGCGCGACCACGCCGCCGGCCGTTGTAGGGGCGACCCTATGTGGTCGCCCGCACGACCACGCCGCCGGCCGTTGTAGGGGCGACCCTGCGTGGTCGCCCGCACAACCACGCCGCCGGCCGTTGTAGGGGCGACCCTACGTGGTCGCCCGCACGACCACGTCGCCAGCCGTTGTAGGGGCGACCCTATGTGGTCGCCCGCATAACCACGTCGCCAGCCGTTGTAGGGGCGACCCTGCGTGGTCGCCCGCACAATCACGTCGCCAGCCGTTGTAGGGGCGACCCTATGTGGTCGCCCGCGTGACTCCGACATCCCCAACGTAGAATCCGTGCTGTGGACCAACCCAAACGCCACACCATGCGAATGCAACAATACGACTATGCGTCGCCCGGCGCATATTTCATCACCATCTGCATTCACGACCGATTGTGTCTGCTCGGTGAGATCAGGGAAGAAGTTCTACACCTCAACCCAGCCGGCGAAATGGTCGAACGCTGGTGGGCGGAGTTATCGAACAAATTTCCGATCATCCTGTTGGATGCGCACGTCGTCATGCCTAATCACTTTCACGGCATTCTGCACATTCAAGGCACCGACCCGCGTGAGCCAGACAACGCGATTACCCTCGGTGAAATCGTCGGCTGGTTCAAGACGATGACGACGAATGAATATATTCGCAGCGTGAAACATTTTAACTGGCCGCGTTTCAAGAAATATTTCTGGCAGCGCAACTATTGGGAACATGTGGTGCGGAACGCACGATCACTGGAATGTATCCGTCGGTATATCGAACTTAACCCTCGCCATTGGGCCGATGATATTGACAATCCGGATCCCGAATGGATCGAAACGCGATTTGGCCGCCCGTTGTAGAGGCGACCGTATGTAGTTGCCCACATGATCGCGCACGCACAAACGGGCGGCCACACAGGGCCGCCCCTACATCACGCCGCCGCATGACCGCGCGTGCACAAACGGGCGGCGGCGCAGGGCCGCCCCTACATCGCACCGCCGCATGACCGCGCACGCACAAACGGGCGGCCACACAGGGCCGCCCCTACATCACGCCGCCGCGTGATCGCGCACGCACAAACGGGCGGCCACACAGGGCCGCCCCTACATCACGCCACCGCGTGATCGCGCGTGCACAAACGGGCGGCCACACAGGGCCGCCCCTACATCGCACCGCCGCATGACCGCGCGTGCACAAACGGGCGGCGGCGCAGGGCCGCCCCTACAAACGTCTTCTATTCTGCCTTACAATCCCCGCATCTGGGGGACTGATCCATGAACAGCGCTGCATCGCCATCGTCCACATCGCTGGCCGTCCGGCTGCGGGCCTTCCTGGTCGCCCATTTCAGCCGCAACGAGCTGGAATTGCTGTGCCTGGACCTGCACGTGGACCCGGAGGACGTGCCCGGCATGGGCGCGGGCAAAGACTACTGGGCGGCCCAGATCGTGCGGTATTTCGAGCGGCGCGACGCGCTGCCCGAACTGATCCGCCGCTGCAGGGAACTGCGCCCCGACGCGCCGTGGGACGAGCTGGACGCAGCCCTTCCGGCGGACGAAGCCGCTGCCCGTTCGCTCCCGCGCCTGGCCATCCTCTACGCCGAGCCGCTGGCCTATCGCCGCGACGGCGCAGCCGAGGCCGAACCGATTGACCGCCTCGACTTCGCCGCCGAGCGCGAATGCCTGTGCGACGTTTTCAAAGAGGCCGGGCGCGCCGTCGTCGTCGAGTTTGCGCCGTGCAACGCCGGCGACTTCCGCCGCGTCGTCACGCTGGGCTGCCGCGCCCTGCACTACTCCGGCCACGGCCACCCCGACTTCCTGGCCTTCGAGGATGACGAAGCCGGCCTCAACCCGATCACGGTTAGCCGATTGTTCGAGCTGTTGAGCGCGGGCGGCGAACCGGCCATCCGCTTTGCCTTCGTCAGCGCCTGCCACTCGCGCCGGGCGGGCCAAGCCTTCGTCGAGGCCGGCGTGCCGCACGTCGTGGCCGTGCGCGTGGAGACCGCTGTGCTGGATGTCGCCGCGCGCGAGTTCGCCCGCCACTTCTACCTGGCCCTGCTGGCCGGCAAGACCGTGCGGCAGGCCTTCGAGATCGGACAGGCTTACGTGGCTGCGCTGCCCGATGTGCGGGCCGACGCAGACAAGTTCGTGCTGTTGCCTGCAGGCGCGGACCACGAGCGGACCGTCTTCGACGACGCGCCGGCCGGGTCATGGCGCGACGCCACCCCGCCCCTGCCGCCCGGCAATCTGCCTGCGCCACCCGAGCGGCTGATCGGACGCAACGCCACGTTGCAGCAGGTGATCGCCGAGGTGTTGCGCTCGCGGCTGGTCACGCTGCGCGGCGCGCCCGGCATCGGCAAGTCGTCGCTGGCCGTGGCGGCGGCGCACTACCTGCGCGAGCGGCGCCGCTTCCGCGACGGCGTCTTGTTCATCTCGCTGCGCAACGCCGTCTCGACCGAGCAGTTGCGCGCCGACATGGCCAGCGCGCTCGGCCTGGCCGAGATCAAGGAGGACCGGCAACTGTTCGCCGCCCTGCGCGAGCGGCGCTGCCTGTTCGTGCTGGACAACGCCGAGGACGCGCTGAACGCCGCGTTCGCCCCGCAGTTCCGCCGTTTCGTGCGTGATTTGCTGACGGGCTGCGCCGGCGTCAGGCTGCTGGTCACCTCGCGCCAGGCGCTGGGCGGCGGCCTGCCCGGCGTGGCCGAGCGGGTGATCAAGCCGCCCCCGCTCGACCCGATCAGCGCGGCGCGGTTGCTGCTGGCGCTGGCGCCCGACCCCGACCGGCTGATCGCCGAGCTGGGCGCCGGCGGCATCACCACCCTGGACGCGCTGGCGCGGCATCCCATGCTGGGGGTGCTGGCCGGCAACCCGTTCGCCATCTCGCTGGCCGCGCCGCTGCTGGGCGACAAGACGCTGGCCGAGGTGAGCGCGCTGATCGAGGCGCGGCCGGTCGAAGCGCTGGCCGTGCAGGGCGTGCCGGAGGACGAGCGCGACGAGACGATGAGCGTGGCCCGCTCGCTGGGCGCCTCGTTCGACGCATTGCACAGGCGCAACCCGCCGGCGGCGCGGCTGTTCGGCGTGATGGGCCTGCTGCCCGGCGGCGCGCTGGCTGCCAACCTGGATGCGATCTGGGGCGAGGGGTGGCCGGCGCTGATGGACGAGCTGGTCGGGCGCTCGCTGATCGAGCGCGAGCCGGGCGCCTTCGGCCCGCGCCACATCGCCTTCCCGTTCGTGGCCGCCTTCGCCGAAAGCAGGTTGAGCGCCGACGACCGCCGCGACTTCGCCCTGCGCGTGGCCGACCACATGGCGCAGCTCAGTGGGGCGATCTACGAACAGGTGGGGCGCGAGGGCGCGCGCGCGGCGTATGCGCTCTTCCAACTGCACGAGGACAACCTGCGCGCCTGCCTGCGCACGACCCGCCCGGCGCGCGAAAAGCGCGCAGATGAAACTGCATCGCCGGTTGGCATCATCGCCAGCTACCTGCCGCAGATTCTGCTGCGCGCCTACAGGCTGGACGACGCGATCAGCGTGACCAGCGATGGCCTGGCTGCCTGCCGCGCCGTCGGCGACCGTCTCGGCGAAGCCAACGTGCTCAAAGCCATCGGCGACGTGCAACGGTTCCGTACGGAAACCAACGCCGCACTCGAGAGCTACGCCAAAGCCCTTGACCTGTTCAAAGCCGTCGGCGACCGTCTCGGCGAAGCCAACGTTTATCTGGCCATAGGAGGGTTGCAGGGTGAGCCCGGGCTGTTCGAGCAGGCCATCGCCATCTACCGAGCTATCGGCGACGCTTACAGCACCGCGCGCGGCCTGTACTTTTACGGGCTGTGGCTGCTGCATGCAGACCAGCTCGAACGCGCCGTCGAGTGCCTATCCGAAGCCCGGCAGATCTGGGCGGGCATGGGGTTCGCGCAAGGCGTGCAGCTCGCTGAACAGGCGCTGGCGAGGGCCTGGTCGCAGATGATCCCGCCATCCGTGCAAGGGCCGCTGGCCGCGTTCGCGGCTGCGCTGCAAGCGGCGCAGGCCGACGAGCGGGACGTCGCCCTGTGGCAGGCCGCAGTCGAGGCGGGCGAGGCGCTGCTGGCTGCGCTGGAAGCGGCGCCGCCTGTGCCCGGATTGAGCGTCGCCGACGTGCGGGCCGAGCTGGCCAGCGCCTGGAACACGCTCGGCAACGCGCGCGACGAAGCGGGCGACAAGCCCGGCGCGCTGGCCGCCTTCGAGCGCGCCATCGCCCTGCAGCCGGACTTCGCCATGTGGCATCGCAACCGCGCCGGCACGCTGATCGAGCTGGGGCGCTTGGACGAGGCGGCGGCGGCGATTGAGACGGCGCGCCGCCTGGAGCCGGACGCGCCGCGGCTGAGGGAGCTGGACGAGCAACTGGCAGCAGCCCGCGCAGCCGCCGCCGGTAAGGCATGCTGAGCCTGTCGAAGCATGCCGCCTTCGACTGAGCCGCACGCCTCGACAGGCTCGGCGTGCTTTGTGGTGATACCCACGCCCCCGCGCACCGGCGGCGCAGGGCCGCCCCTGCATCGCGCCGTCGCACGACCGCGCGTGCACAAACGGGCGGCGGCGCAGGGCCGCCCCTGCATCACGCCGTCGCACAACTGCGCGTGCACAAACGGGCGGCGGCGCGGGTGCGCCTCTCGCTTTGACAAGGCCGGCATGAGCGGCTACGCTAGGCGCGATCCTGTCGCTGCGTAACGCGAACAACGACTATGCCACTGCCCTTCTCCACTCCCCCGCTCGCCCTTGGCTGTGCGCCGCTCGGCTCGATGGAGCGCACGTTCGGTTACGGCGTGAGCGAAGCCGACGCCGTCGCCACGGTTCAGCGCGCGCTCGAGCGGGGCATCACCCTGCTGGATACCGCGCCGTTCTACGCCAACGGCCAATCCGAAGTGCGCGTGGGACGCGCGTTGCGCGGCGTGCCCCGCGACCGCTTCCTGATCAGCACGAAAGTCGGGTGGCTGCCCGATCCCGATCACCTGGGCGTGCAGGGCGTCGGCGAGCGCAGCTATTCCCGCCAGGCGGTGCTGCGCAGCATCGAGGGCAGTCTGAAGCGCCTGGGGGTGGACAGCATAGACATCGCGCACGTGCACGATCCGGAGAGCGGCGACTACCGCGCCGAGATCATGGACGAGGCCTACCCGACGCTGATCGAGCTGAAAGCGCAAGGGGTGATTCGCGCCATCGGCGCCGGCTTGAACCAGACGGATTTCCTGACCGACTATGCGCAGCACATGCCGCTCGATTGCGCCATCCTGGCCGGCCGCTACACGCTGCTGGAGCAGGCTCCGCTGCGCGAGGCTTTTCCGGCCGCTGTGGCCAGGGGCATCGCCATTTTCGCCGCCGGCGTGTTCAACGGCGGCATCCTGGCCACCGGCGCGCGACCCGGCGCGCGCTACCAATACGCCGTCGCGCCCGAGCCGATCCTGCGGTTGACGCGCATGATCGAGCGCGTGTGCGCCAGGCATGGCGTGCCGCTGCGCGCGGCGGCCATGCAGTTCGCCGCGGCGCACCCGGCCGTGCGCACATTAATCGTCGGCATGGCGCGCCCAGACGAGGTGGACGACAACCTGGCCGCCCTGAACGCGCCCATCCCGCCGGCATTTTGGGCCGAGCTGAAGGCGCGCGAACTCGTTGAGCCGGACGCGCCGACCCCCTGAGCGACTCAGCCCAGGCCGTCGAAGGCGCGCATCACCGCCTCAGTCGGCGCCATCATCAGGCCCTCGCCCAGGTCTTGAGGCTCGACCACGCGCACCTCCCAGCTCCCCAGCGTGGCGATGGACTGCCGAACGGCCGGATGCGCGAACAGGGGTTCGTTCAACGATAGCGCCAGCGTCACCGGCTGACCAAAGCCGATCATCTCGGCGGTGATGGACAGCGCCAGGTTGTCGGCGATGCCATGCGCCAGCTTGTTGAGCGAGTTGAAGTTGCACGGCGCGAAAAGCACCGGCCCCGGCGTCGGGCGCGGCAGAATGCGCGCGTCGAAATACGATTCGACCAGGTGGTTGTTGGGGATGCGGCGCAGGTCATGAGGGCTGATCAGGCGCATGGCGTTGGGCGTCTGCACGGTGATAACACGCGCAAAGCGCTCGCCAAGCGCCGCCACGAACTCGGCAGCGCGGTAGGCGGTGACCGCGCCGCTGATCATCAGGTAGGCCGTGTCGGACATGCCGGCGATTGTAGTGGCGACCGGCGCGAGGGCGCCAGGCGCGGGTGCGTTCACGAATAGGGGCAAGAATCTCCCGCAGGTTGCTTGCTTGAGTCCAGCCAAGACCTGCGCAAAAGCCCTGGTTGCGCGGGCGACCACATAGGGTCGCCCCTACAACGGGCGGCGGGGTGTGATGTAGGGGCGGCCCTGCGTGGCCGC
>JAIMBB010000076.1 GCA_023511655.1 Anaerolineae bacterium | reverse complement strand
GGTCTCCGCTCCAGCGGGAGCTGCGCGGAACGGAAGCCTCGGCCGACGTATGTGCTGGCGCGTGAATGATCGGCTGCCGGCCGCGCATTTGCCCCTGTGCGTGAACGCACCCGTGCCTCAACCCGGTCGCAGCCACATGAGTTGGTACGGCGCCAGCGTCACGCCCTCGTTCAACCCGACGTGCGTGTTGCCGATCAGGTCGCGCGCGGGCCATGCCAGGCCTTGTCGGTGCAAAACCTCCGCGGGCACCTGTTGCGCGTGCTCGCTGAAGTTGGCCAGCACCAGCAGCGGGCCGGCGGCATGGTAATGCACGAAGCCCAGCACGTGAGCGTTGCCCGTCTCGGCGTGCGCAGGCAACGTCGCCAGCGCTGGTTGACCTCGACGGATCTCAGTCATGTGCTTCAGCCCGGCATGGATGCGGCCCGGCACGCTGCGCCGATCGCCGCGGAGCGCAGCAGCTGACCAATCGAACTGCGGCCGATGTACCCAGCGGCTATCGCCGGCCCTGGCCGGGTCGTCGCGGAACGCGTAATCGTTCAAAAGCCCGATCTCGTCACCCAGATAGATCAACGGAATGCCACCGTAGCTCAGGATGATGCCGTGGATGAGTAGGATGCGTCGGATGGACAACTCGATCAGCACCTCGTCGCCCAATGTCAGCCCGCTCTCCAGGCCGGCCAGCGACGCACACGTACCAGAGATTCGGCAATCGCCCGTCCTGGGATTCTCCTGAAAGGGCAGGCCGCGCGCGAAGCTGCCAGGGAAGCGTCCGGTGTAGAACGCATTCAGGAACTGGCGATGGTCAAAGCCTTTGATGCCGAGTTGCCAGGCATCCTCGTCGCTGAACGTCCAGCCGATGTCGTCGTGGCAGCGCACGTAGTTCACCCAGGCGCAATCGGCGTGAATGCGGCTGCGCGTCTGGATGGCCTGCGCCAGCAAGTTCACCTCGCGCGTGGCCAGCGTGTTCCACAGCAGCGCCATCAGCAACGGGTTGTAGCTGAGCTGACATTCGTCGGGGCGGATGTATTTCGCCACCTCGTCGGGGTGGACGATGGCTTCGGATTTGAACAGCAGCGACGGCGCAGCGATGCGCGCCACGGCGTTAAACGCCTGGATGATCAGGTGCGCTTCAGGCAGGTTTTCGCAGTTCGTGCCGAGTTGCTTCCAGATGAAGGCGACGGCATCCATGCGCAGCACGTCCGCGCCGACGTTGGCGATGAACAGCATCTCCTCGGCCATGGCGTTGAACACTTCCGGGTTGGCGTAGTTCAGATCCCACTGGAACGAGTTGAACGTCGTCCACACCCACTCGGCGTCGGGGTGAGCGTCGTCGCCCGGCGCGCCTGTCCAGCGCGAGAGCGGCGAGAACGCGCCGGGATGTTGGTCCGGAAAGATCTCGCGCAGGTTGCGGTCGTAGCGATCGGCCTCGTGGCGGGGCAAGATGCGGTAGAAGGCGCGGTACTTCGGGTCACCGGCGATGGCTCGGCGCGCCCACGCGTGCTCATCGGAGGTGTGATTGAAGATAAAGTCCAGGCACAGGCTGATGCCTGCGCGGCGCAACTCGCCGGCCAGCGCGCGCAGTTGATCCATCGTCCCTAGCGCCGGATTGACCTCGCGGTAGCTGCTGACGGCATAGCCGCCGTCGCTGTTGCGCTCAGGGCATTTGAACAGCGGCATCAGGTGCAGATAGGTCAGCCCCAACTCTTTGAAATAGGGAATCCTGGCGCGTACCCCTTCCAGGTCGCCGGCGAAGAGATCTACGTAGGCAATGCCACCGAGCATGGAGACCGATTGAAACCAGCGCGGGTTCGCTTCCCGTTCGGCGTCGAGCGATTTCAGCTCAGGCGCTCGCGCCAGCCACGCCCGGGCCGCTGTAGCAAGGATGTCTTCGAAGCGCTGTTCGAAGTCGTCGCGGCGGCCGTAGAGCGAGAAGAGCAGGGCGCGAAGCCGGTCGTGCTGGTCGCTCAGCCGGCGCACGAATACCCGCCAGTCATCGGATTGCTCCTCGGCCTGGGTGCGCCGGGCAAGGCGTCTCAGCAAGGAGGCAAAATCGGCTCTGAGGTTGTCCATGCAGCAATGACGCGCCTGTCTCGACTACTCGTTCACCACCTCGAATGCGCTGACGATCTCTACAGCATCGCGCAAGGTGGCGTAGACGCCGCAGTACTTGCTCTCGGTCAACTCGATCGCCCGTCCGATCCGCTCGGAGTCCAGGTCATGGCCGGTGAACCGATATCGGATGCGGATGCGCCGGAATCGCCAGGGCGGCGCTGGGTCACGTTCGCTGTCCGCTGTCACCTGGAAGCCGGTCACGCGCTGGCGTTGCTTTTGCACGATGGCGAGGATGCTCGATGCGGCGCAGCCGATCAGGCTGAGCGGCAGCAGATCGGCGCCGCTTACGCCGTTTGGCTGTGTCATGACGATGGGGAAGCCGTGATGGTCGCTCAGCAAGAAGGCCTGGCCGTGAATCCAATCGGCGCGCACGGTCTCAGTCAACATGGTCTTTGCCCTGGCGGTCGTCGCTCACTTCACCTCGCTCACGCGCACGTTGTCGAACGACACGTCGGTGCCGGGCGCATCAATCAGCGTGAGGGCGAATACGCCGATGTCGCCGCTGGTAAACGTCCCATCTTCGCGCGAGGAGACGAGTTGGTCATTCACGAAGAACGACAACTTGTCGCCCTGCATCACCACTTTGATCCGGTTCGTCTCGCCGCCGGGGCGGATGGCCGGGTGCGGTTGCCAGTCGTCCCAGTTGTTCCAATCGCCATCCTGGACGTAGCCGGCGCGCCAGTAGCCATCCGACGAAATCTCGAAGTGGTAGAAATTCTTGCGGTCTTGCATGCGAAAGAGCACGCCGAAGCCGTTGTCGGTCGGTCCGCCGTTCGGCCGGGCATCCACCTCGAAGATGGCGTCCTTGAAGCGCCTGCCGGCTGCGCTCCACTGCGTCAGGTTCTCTAGCTTGACCACGATGCGCAGCGCGCCGGCATCGTATTTCACGTCGGCATTCAGGTCGGACAACGTTTCCCAGCCGCTATTCGGGTCACTGAAGTCGTCGGCATAGGGGAGCGGGGTGAAGGCCGGCGCTTCGGAGCTGGATGTGGGCGCGCATGCGATGAGCGTGATCATCGCGACGATAGCGAGCGTGGCCGTTGCGATCGTGTTTGCCGGTCTCATGAGCAGGAATGATAGCGCCGATTGCTGCCCCAGCGCAGTCGCGAAGGGAGCATTCGTTTGCGTCAAGATAACCTGAGTTGTGATCCTGCTTAGCCTTGCGACCTATTACAATTACGCAATCAACCTCATCATGTCTCATCTCGCCCGCGTCGCGCTCATCGCAGTTTTGTCGTTGGCGTTTGTGCTGTCAGCCGAACCAGGTCGAGGTCGCGTCGCCATTGCCGACGCCAGGCTGCCGCCGGAAGATCAACCCTCGCCGACCGCTTCTCCCTATCCAACTGTCCCGGTCGTCCCTCCCACACCGACGCCGGTGCGGGTGCCCATCTCGGCCAGGGTGCCGATCCTGATGTATCACTACATCTCCACACCGCCACCCGGCGCCGATCGCTATCGCATTGACCTGTCGGTGACGCCGCAGGACTTCGAACGACAGCTTCAGCACCTGGCGTCGAACGGCTATACCACTATCAGCCTATATGAGCTGTATGCGCACTTGACGCTGGGTCGGTCGTTGCCGCCCAGGCCCGTGGTGCTTACCTTCGACGATGGCTATCGCGATCACTACGAGCACGCCTTTCCGCTGCTGAAGAAATACGGCATGCGCGGCACGTTCTTCATCACCACCGATTTCATCAACTTCGGCAACCCCAACCATTTGACCTGGGAGATGGTGAAAGAAATGTCGGCGGCGGGGATGGACATCGAATCGCACGCCCGCACACATCGCGATCTGCGCAACCGCGACTTTCAGTTTCTGGTGTGGGAGATCCTGGGGCCGATCGAGCAGATCACGGCGCACACCGGCAAGCGACCGCGCTTCTTCTGCTACCCTTCTGGCCGCTACGACCAGGCCGTGATCCGCATGCTGCGTTCGGTGCAGACGTGGGCCGCGGTGACCACCGAGCACGGCGCGACTCACACGCTGGCCAACGCCATAACCTGGCGTCGGCTGCGCGTGCACGGCCGCGCCACGCTCGAACAATTCGCGAAGATGCTGGCCAGCGCCGGCGGCACCTGAGGTGCCGAGCCGACAGGCCGATGGTCCGGCCCCACGCGCAGATGCACTCTCTGTCCGCTACCTTCGATTGCCGAAGATGCGCAGGAGCATCACGAACAGGTTGATGAAGCTCAGGTAGAGCGACAACGCACCCACCACCGACGCTTTGCTGCGCAGCTCGCCGTCTTCGCCCAGGCCATAGGCCATGCGCTTGATGCGCTGTGTGTTGGAGGCGATCAGAGCGATGAACACCAGCACGCCGGCATATGTCGCGATCCAGTAAATGACTTCGCTGCGCAAAAACAGGTTGATTAGCGAGGCGAGGATGATGCCGATCAGTCCCATGAATGCCAGGTTGCCCACCCGTGTGAGGTCGGTTTTGGTGACGAAGCCATAGGCGCTGACCAGGGCAAACGTGCCGGCCGTGATGAAGAACACGCTGCCGATGGATTCGGCGGTGTATACGTAGAACAGCGTGGAGAACGTGAAGCCGGTGAGCGCGGCATAGGCGATGAACAGTCCGGTGGCGACGCCGGTGTTCAGCCGGCCGACCGCGGCGCTCAACACGACCACGATGATCAGTTGGACGGCGACGATGCCCAGCAGGGCGAGCGGAGTGTTGAAGATCCAAGCCATCAGCGCTGGATCGGACGCGGTCGCTGTAGCCACCAGGCCGGTGATGCCAAGGGCGATTGCCATCCATCCGTATACTCTGGTGATGAACGCACGTTCGACGGCAGGATCCGCGACGACGGTGGGCGACGCGGGCGCCTGGCTCATTTCATAGGGGTTGGAGTTCATAGTCGTATTCCTCCTCGGAGCGGCGCGCAGAATCGGGTTGTTCTGCCCGGCCGGCAGCCAAAAGCGGCCTCAAGATGCGCAGCGTTCGGAACGTTGCGGAGGGCGTTTCCTACAAGGACGTCGCCCACAGGCCGCATGGGTCAGGTTATACACCGATTCGGCTCAAGGCGGCGTAAGACCGCGACGGCGCGCGATGTCGGCGGCCTGCGTGCGGTTTTCGGCCTGCAGCTTGGCCAGGATGGCCGAGACGTGGTTCTTCACCGTGCCCTCGGTGATGAACAGCCGCTCGGCGATCTCGCGGTTGCTCAATCCCTGCGCCAGCAAGACCAGCACTTCGCGCTCACGGTCGGATAGGTCGAACGGCTGAGGCGCATCTGTTTGTGACCTGGATGGGCTACGCCGCGTCTCCATACCCGATGCCAGCTCGCGCAACGCGCGCGAAGCAAGCTCCGGCTGGATGAAGACCTCGCCGTCGTGCACGCGCCGGATGGTCTGGATCAGCGCCTCGGCCGGCGCGTCCTTCAGCAGGTAGCCCATCGCGCCGGCGCGTACGCTACGAAAAACGTAGTCGTCAAAATTGAAGGTGGTGAGCACGATCACCTTTGCCTCCGGCCAGGCCGAGATGAGGGCGCGCGTGGCCTCCACGCCGTTCATCCTTGGCATCTGCACATCCATCAGGATCACATCCGGCCGCAAGCGCAATGCCTGGCGCACGCCTTCTTCGCCATCGCCGGCTTCGCCGATGACGCGCAAGCCATCCTCAAGATTGAGGAGCGTCCTCAGGCCCTGCCGCATCAGCGTCTGGTCTTCGATCAGTAGGAGGGTGATGTCGTCCATGCGTCAACTCCGAACGTCGGCGCGAACAAGGGGCAGTGTCGCCTGCACGACCGTCCCGCTTCCGGCCGAATTGTGGCCTGTGTGCAACGATAGCACGCCGCCCAGCCCTTCAACGCGTTCGCGCATCCCGCGCAGTCCATAGTGCTCCGGCCGCTTACAGGCATCGTCGGGCAGGCCGATGCCGTCATCCCGTACGCGCAGACACACTTCCGCTTCGGCAACTGTGAGCTCGACCTCGGCTTGTCCAGCATGAGCATGTTTCTCGACGTTGGTCAACGCCTCCTGCGCTACTGCCCAGATCGTCTCCGCCAGTGTCAGCGGTAGGTGATCGGCAGCCTCGTCCACGCGACACGAGACCGTCATGCCTGTGCGCCGGCTGACGGTTAGGCAGTGTTCGTGCAGTGCCTGACGCAACGGCCGATTGCCCAACACCGGCGCGCGCAGTCCGGCGATGGTGCGGCGCAACGTCGCCATGTTTTCGCGCACCAGCGCCTTCATGGCCTCCATCTGCTCGCCGGCGCTTTGCGGGTCCACGCGATATAGGCGCTGCGTCGCTTCCAACTGCACATTCAGAGCGACGAGCGCGTGGCCTAAGCTGTCGTGCACGTCGCGCGCAATGCGCTCTCGCTCGCGCAGCACGGCCAGCTCCACATCGCGCTCCCGGCTGCGCTCCAGCTCGCGGTGGGCTGCTTCCAGCTTGGCGATCAGTCGGCCGCGCTCGCTGCTTGTGCGCATGACGTAGTACAGCACCAGGTAAAAGCCAACAGCGAAAAGCCATATGCTGCCGGCGCCCACCAGCGCATCCGTCTCGATGTCCTGCAGGCGCCACCTGGAGTTTTGCAAGATGACCAGCGATGTGATTGCCGTGACGGTGACGATGGCGGACAGCGGGGGCAGCAGTCCGAGAGCCTGGCCGAAGAACATGAAGATCAGGCTGCTAAAGTGCGGAAAGAGCTGCACCTGGACGACCCACGCTGCGATCCCGCCGCCGAAGTAAAGAGCGTGCTGCCAGAGCGGCACTGGCCAGCGCGTGTTGGTCACGTAGAGTCGCAGATACACGCCGAGCTGAAACAACAGCAACAACACGACAAAGCCGACGCGCCAGTCCAGCGTATGTCGTTGTTGTCCGATCGTGCCCACGATGAACGCCGCGTAGATCAGAATCGTGACGACGTGCCAAAACCACACGTAGGGCGCATAGATGCGGCCGGGCACCGGCAAATCGGACGCATCCTCGCCGACGTTCAGCTTTTGGTGGAGCCTGCGGAAGAGCGATCTCACGACGCTACCAGTGTACGCTTGTCACTGTTGCGACGCAGGGCCGCTTGCAGAAACCGGGTCTCGCAACTGCGACACGTGTAATGTTCGCTTGTAACTGAGTTCATGCCCGGCTTTGCCAGCGAAAGAAGCGCGTAGCGATGAAGCCCGCCGCCAGGCCATAGCCTGCCGCCAGTGCCAGATTGCGCATCGCTTCCGCGCCCAACTCGCCACTGAGCAGCGGCGCCCGCACCAGCTCGCCGATAGCATATGCTGGCAAGAGGCGCCCGGCTTTCTGGAGCCAGTCGGGCATCATGTCCATCGGGATCACCAGCCCGGCGACGAACAGTTGCACGAAGTAGAGCAGTTGCCCGACGGCCATCGCGATGCTCAGGCGCGGCGACAAGCTGCTGATGCACTGGCCCACGGCCACAGCCACGATCACTGCGATCAAGATCATCGGCGCGCTCAGCAGGAGGCCTTTAAGCGAAGTCGCCCAGCCGAAGGCTGCTGCCGCGAAGACGATCACCAGCGCCGTCTGCGCCAGACACATCAACACGTTCACGGACATGAACGCGCCGAATAGAGCGGATGTCGGCGCCGGCGTGGCTTGCAGACGGCGCAACACGCCGGCCTCGCGCATCTGCAACATGAACGCCGAGCTGCCGAGCATACCGAACGACAGCACGTTCAACACCACCACACCCGGCACCACCCACTGTATGAAGTTATCACCACCCACATTCGTGTTGCCGAACACAAAGCGGTAGATGACCAGCAAGAATACCGGGAAGATCAGGTTCCAGAACACGACCATCGGCTCGCGCACATATGCCAGCGCGAGGCTTTTGCAGAGGATGAAGAAGCGTTTCATAGGAATGTTGGTGTCGTTAGTGTCGTTGGGGTCGGCCACTCGACATCATTGACACCATTGACACCACTGACACCATTGACACCAATCAACCAAGCGTCCGCCCCGTCAACCTGAGATATACGTCTTCGAGGCTGGGCTGGCGGACGGTAATGTCGCGCACGGCGCGTCCGTGCCGAGCTGCCAGCGCGTAGAGCGACTGCAGCGTTGCCATAGGATCGGTCGTCTCCACTTCGAGGTACTCGCCCGAGCGGCGCACCCGCACGGCGCCGTCGAGCGGCTGCGCGGCCTCTGCCGACAGTTCGACTGCTGCGCGTAACACCGGCCGCGCGTCCATCGCTGCGATCATTTGGCCAGGCGCATCGCAGGCGACGACGCGGCCTGCGTCCATGATCGCTACCTGCCCGCACAGCGACTCGGCTTCGTCCATGCGATGCGTGGTGATGACGACGGTGCGGCTCTCGTCCCGGATCGTGCGGATCATCGCCCACAGCGCGCGGCGCGCGTGCGGATCCAGCCCTTCGGTCGGCTCGTCCAGTAGAACGATCTGCGGGTCGGTGACCAGCGCGATCGCCAGCGCCAGGCGCTGCTGCTGGCCGCCCGACATCTGCTTGGCGCGCTTGTGGGCTTGGTCGGCCAGGCCAAACCGGTTCAGCAACGCCATGATGGCATGGCGCGCCGGGTAGACATCGTAGAGCGCAGCGTAGACCTCGACGAGTTCGACCGCCGTCAATCCCTCGATGAGCGCTGCGCGTTGGAGTTGCACACCCAGCCTGCGCTTGGCCTGTGTTGGATTGCGCAATACGTCAACCCCCGCCACGCAGATGCTGCCGCGGTCGGGGCGATGCAGCCCTTCGATGCACGACAACAGCGTGGTCTTGCCCGCGCCGTTGGGCCCCAGCAGGCCGAAGATCTCTCCCTGGCGCACCTGCAGGCTCACATCCTTCAGCGCCTCGACGCGCCGCTGGCCTTTGCCATAGTATGCGCTTACGTCCCACGTTTGAATTGCCCAAGTTGCCATCGCAACCTCCTAAACGCTCATCCGTGCAGAGGATAGGACGTGGAAGCCAGGGAAGGAAAGTGCCAGGCGATAGATCGAAGCAATGTGAGAGGATAGATCGCCCACTATGACCGAAGTCATAGGTTCGGGATGAGGCTTAGCGCACGCGAAGCCTCGTCAGCTCGACTTGATCGCCGGCGAATTGTCCCTGCGCATCGTAGGCGGGCAGGCGCGCGAAGTCATCCGGCGCATACCAAACCAGCAGCAGGCGATAGACGCCCGGCGTCGCTCTGGCGTCCACGGCCAACGTGTGGGTCAGCGTGACTTCCTGGCCGGCGTACCACTGCGTAAGCGATTGGCCAAGGTCCTGTTGGGCAATCTTGTTGGCGCCCTCGTCCAGCACTTGCAGCGACACGTTCAGGTCGGCAGGCAACGTGTGCAAGGCTTGCCAGCGCGTGGTGACGGTAAGTAACCCGTCGGGCGCAAGGATGGGCGGATCGAGCGCATAGGCCAGCAGCGCTAACCCGTTGGCGTAGCGAAGCAGCGGTTCGGTGGACGTTCGCGGAGTCAGCGCCACCGAACCGAAAATGGCGCGGTCGCCGCCGTCGGCCAGCGTCAACCGCTCGCCGGTGGCGAGGTCGTACAGGCCGACGGCCCAGCGCAATCGCTTCGGCGCCGGCGTGAGTGGCGAGAGCCGCAATGTGTAATGGTCGCTCCATCGCCGGCCGGCGGGCTGCTCGCTCAGCGCCAGGCTGCCCTGGCCGGGGTACATATCGCGCTGCGCCACGATCACGTCGTGCTCGTCAATCAGGTGGACGAAGACGCTGTAGTTGCGCGTCACCGGTTGGGTCAGTTGCCAGTTCAATTGGAGCGTCGCTTCGTCGCCTGGGCGAAGGCCGCCTTGGTCGGCGACGCCGGCTTCGACGAGCTGTACCGCGTTGCCGAAGGTGGCGTTCATCGGCAGCGTCAGGCGTTGTGTCCAGCGGTCGGGCGGTTGGGCATAGGCCGGCGCGATGAAGGCAAACGGCGCGATGATCGCCAGGGCCGCGATGAATGCACATCCGCCGATCAGCAGGTAGCGATGCAGGCGCCACCAGCCGTAGGCCAGCGCCGCCGAGATCACGGCGATGCAGGGGAACATCAATCGTCCCTGCGAAGCCGGCGTGAGCGAGGTCCAGCGCAGCAGGGCGACGAAGACGAGCAGCACCCAGAAGAGGCAAAGCGAAGCATTGCGCATGCCATTTTGCGTGATGGGTTGTCTATTAAAGACCGCGTACGCAAGACGTGATGCGAGACCCAAAAGGGCCAACCCTGCCAGGACATTCAGCGCATCGTAAATCCACGGCGGCATGATCACGTTCATCGCGCCGAACACGCCCCAGTAGGCCCACACGAAGCCCTCGCGTTCGCTCCACAGTTGCGCCGGCGAGGCCGGCTGATCGCGTCGTCCGACTACATCGAGGAAGGCGTTCCAGCCCAGCAGGTCGCCATACAGCATCAGGTTGCGGACAAACCACCAACCGCTGATCAGCAGCGTGACTGTGAGCATGACGATGACGAAAGAACCAAGACCCGAGAGCCAAGAACCAAGCCCTTTGGCTCCTGCTTCTTGGCGCTTGGTTCTTGTAAGCAGAGCCGCAACCCCGAACAGCCCGACCAACCCCAGGGCGCTGCTCTTGCTTAACGCGCCTAGACCGGCAATTGCGCCGGCGATGGCCGCGCTGCGAGCAGTCAGGTCGCCCGTGCGCATGATCCGCAGCGCCCACCAGATCCCAATGGTGCTGAACAGGACGGCGGCATTGTCGTTGTTGATGGCGCCGCTGATGAAGGCGAACATCGGCGTGCAGGCGACGAGGATGGGAGGCGCGAGACGCAGAATCGAGAATTGAGAATTGGAGATTGAGGAATGTTGGTCGTCAGCCGTCGGTCGTCTGTCGTCGGTGAAGAGTTCGCGCGCCACGAGGTAGGAGAAGAACACCGTCGCCGTGCTCATCAAGATCGAAGCGAGACGCGCTGCGCGCACGGCCAGCGAGGCGCGCGTCCACGGCCACGCCTCGGCGGGGGTATGCAGGATGGCGTTGGCGTTGCCGTCGCGCGTCGGCACGCCCATGTCGCCGTGGGGATTGATGCGGCGGATCTCGCGCCAGTTGGATGAATCGAACGGCGCGCTGAGGGCAGCGGCGATCCAATAATACAGCGGGGGTTGGCTGCCTTCCTGTCGCCATGGGGCGTCGGCGTCGGTCTGATCGGCGCGCTGGATCGGCAAGCCGCCGCCCGTCGCCAGATGCTGCACCATGGGATAGTGCCACAGCTCATCCGACGCTTCGAACAGAGGTGTGAGCAGGCTATACAGGCTGAAGAGGACGAACGATGCGGCGACGATCAGCGCTGCGCCGATCTGCTCGGCGCGGGCGGTCACGTGGCCGGCGCGATCCACCATGCGGTGAGGTAGAACATCGCTCTTGAGTGCCAGGCTAGCTGCTGGCCTGGGCCTGCGATTCTTGGGCGGGTTGCGCCTCGGCTGAGGGCACCTCGGCGTTGGCCTTCATCCGCTCGGCACGGTCACGCTCCAGCTTGGCGATGCCGTTGGAGACGACGGCCATGGTGTGGTCGAGTTCTTCGCGCAGGCGAATCAGCGTTTCGAGGGCGTAAGCATCCGCTTCGGAGCGCATGCGGTCCACTTCGCGGCGGGCGCGTTCCTCGATGGCCTGCGCGCGATTCTGGGCGATGGCGATGATGGCCGTGTCGTCGGCCAGCCGACTGGCTTCCTCGCGCGCCATCTCCTTGATGCGTTCGGCTTCCTCTTTGGCTTGCGCGATAATCCGGTCGTGTTCCTGCTGGATGCGCTGCGCTTTCTTGATCTCTTCGGGAATGGCCAACACCATCTGGTCAATCAACTGAAAGCACCGATCGGCGTCCACCAACTTCATTTTGGTACCGGGCACGCGCCGGGCCTCCAGCAGGATGGCTTCCAGTCTGCCAAGCAGGTGTTGAATGTCCATGGCGATAAGTATATTGGAGAATCACGATTTATTTAAGCCTTCTTAACGCACGCGCCACGCAAGCCGGCACCAGCGCCGTGACGTCGCCGCCCAGCGTGGCAATCTGCCGAATCAACGTCGCGCTCAGAAAGTGGTTTGGCGCGTTGGCGAACAGACAGACCACCTCAATGTCCTCGGCCAACCAGTGATTGGTTTGTGCCTGTTGCAGCTCGAAGTTGAAATCCACGCTGTTGCGCAGGCCGCGGATGAGCACGCTGGCGCCCACCTGTCGTGCGAAGTTCACGGTCAGTCCGCTGTAGCCGGCCACGTGCGTCCGCCCGTCCACGCCGATATCGCGCAACACCTCGCGCACCAGCGCGATGCGCTCTTCGTGCGAGAACAGCAGCTTCTTGTCGGGCTGGTCATACACTCCGATGACCAGTTGGTCGAACAATGCCAACGCCCGCTGGGCGATGTCGAGGTGCCCGTTGTGGAAGGGGTCGAAGGTGCCGGGGTAGAGAGCAATGGTCATGATTTTGGCGTGGTATCCAGGGCTTCGTGTGTCGGCGTTCGTGTTTGGCCTGGGCTTCTCGCATCGCAGCAGCAAGGGACGACCGCTGCAATCGGCGCGATCAACTCGCGTCGCTCACTTCGCGATGCTTCCAGAAGGCGGATACTTTCTCGGCCAGCAAGGGGTGGCCGGCCAATTCCGGATCGTGCTCCAGCAGCTTCTCCGCTTGTGTGCGCGCCGCGTCTAGCAGGTCGCGGTCGCCTACGCCGACCAGCTTCAACTCCGGATCGCCGCTCTGCCGGGTGCCGAAGAACTCGCCCGGCCCGCGGATTTCCAGGTCAATCTCGGCCAGTTTGAAGCCATCCTGTGTGTTGACGATCGCTTGCAGGCGTTGGTCACTGATTGCTGAGCTGCTGTCGGCGATCAGCAGACAATACGACTTGTGTTGACCCCGGCCCACGCGCCCGCGAAACTGATGCAGTTGTGACAGGCCGAAGCGGTTCGCGCCCTCGATCAACATCACCGTCGCATTTGGCACGTCTATGCCTACCTCGACGACCGACGTGGAGACGAGGATGTGTGTCTCGCCCTGGGCGAAGGCGCGCATGGCTTCCTCCTTTTCGGATGGCCTCATCTTGCCGTGCAACAAACCCAGCTTGAGGGTGGGGAACACCTCGCGCTGCAATCGTTCGTATTCTTCCACGGCCGCTTTGGCCTCGATCTTCTCCGACTCCTCAACCAGGGGGCAGATGATGAAGGCCTGCCGGCCCTGTTCCACCTGGTGTTGCACGAAGCGGTAGGCGCGCTCGCGTTCGGGGGGAGCGAACCAGTATGTCTCGATCGGTTGACGGCCCGGTGGCATTTCGTCCAGGATGGTGTTGTCCAGGTCGCCGTATAGGGTCAAGGCCAGTGTGCGGGGGATGGGGGTAGCCGTCATCACCAGCGTGTGCGGGTTCAGCGTGCCCCCCTTCTGCCGGAGCGCTGTGCGCTGCAACACGCCAAAGCGATGCTGTTCGTCCACCACCGCCAGCCCCAGATTCCTGAACGATACGCCTTCCTGAATCAACGCGTGGGTGCCGATGACCACCTGGATGCTGCCATCGGCCAGGCCATCGTAGATGGCGCGCTTCTCGCTGGCTTTGGTGCTGCCGGTCAGCAGCGCCAGGTTGATGGGAGCGATGGCCCCGTGTGCAGCGAAGGCGCCAAACAGTTGCTCGATCGTCTTGTAATGCTGTTCGGCCAGGATTTCGGTCGGCGCCATCATCGCCGATTGCACGCCCTGGCTCGCTGCCAGCGCCATGCTCAATGCCGCGACCACGGTCTTGCCGGAGCCAACATCGCCTTGCAACAGCCGGTGCATGGCGTTTGGCCGGCTCAGGTCTTTGACGATGGCCTCCAGGGCGCGTTGCTGAGCGCCGGTGAGCCGATAGGGCAGCGCGGCGACCAGCCGGTCGAGCAGGGCCGGGTCGGCCTGCAGAGGCTGCGCCGGCTCCTGGCGCCACATTTGGCGTTGGCGTAACACCGCCAGTTGGAGCGTAAACAATTCGTCAAAGGCCAGCCGGCGCCGGGCGCTTTCCTGGAGCGACATCGTGCGCGGGAAGTGAATCTCGCGCAGCGCCTCGGCAATCGGCATGAGCTTCAGTTCGCTGCGCACCGACTCCGGCAAGTGTTCCGGCACGCGCGACGGCCAGTAGTCCACCACCCGCTTCATCACCCGGCGCATCAGCAAGGGTTGCAGACCTTCCGTCAAGCGATACACCGGCACGATGTTGCCGCCGGTAATCCACTCGCGTTCGGCCGGCTCGTAGGTGGGGTTCTGAAAGGTCAGCCGGCCTAGATACTCGGTCACCTTGCCGCTGATGACCATCTCGCGCCCGATGGCGAACTGCTTCATCAGGTTGTCCACGTAGCGCTCGCTCGTGAACCACGAGCACTCGATCATGCCCGAGGCATCTTCGATCACCGCGCGCACAATCGTCAGGTTGTTCCGGGTGCGGTGTTTGCGCACCGATGCCACGCGCCCGACGATGGTGACCTGCTCGCCGTAGAAGAGCTGATTAATCGTCTTCAGGGCGCTGTAGTCGTCGTAGCGCATCGGGAAGTAATACAGCAGGTCGCGGAGGGTATGGATGCCGAGACGGGCGAACTTCTGGGCGTTGAATTCGCCGATGCCGCTGATCTTGGTCACCGGCGCATCCAGGCCCAGGCCGGCTTCGTGTGGTCGGGGCGGGCGGGGCGCCGACCTGGATCGCGACGATGGTGGCGGCTCGACGCGCGGGGTGGCGGAAGGGGTCGTCTGCGATGGCGCCGTGACCATCGGCGCGATTTCGACCGGCGGCATCTCGAGCGTGTTGTAGGTCTGATGCTCCGTTGCGAATTTGATGGCTGGTTCGCCGGGCCGGCGAGCCGGTTGCGCGGCTGCATCCTTCGACCGCGCCTGAGACGACGTGCTGCGCAACACGGGTGAGCGCAGGCGGATGACCAGCGCGTCCAGCGCGGCGCGGCGGCGGGCTTCATCGGTCAGGGCGCTGTATTCCCGCATTTCCTGCGCCACGCTCTCAGCCCAATCGGGATCAATATCGTTGCGCGCGGCGTCGGCCAGCCAGGCTGCTGCAAACGACTGCAGGCCGCGCGTGACTGCCCGATCATGGTAGCCGGTTTGGGCTTCGAGCTTGAGGATCTTGAGGAGCTTTTCGGTCGCTTGGTTTGGCATGGCCATCTGCCGCGCGTTACAAGTGCAGAGTTGCGTATGCGCTTTGCGAATTACGTACCGCGCGCGTCGAGATTATACGCGCCGGCTACTCGTTCACGATCACCACGCCAAGCCCCCCAGGCCCGAAATGGGCGCCGATGACCGGCGTGATGAGCACCGGCTCGGCCGGTTCGATGGGCGCTAGCGGTTGCAATTCCCGGCGCAGGCGTTCCAGGTCTTCTGCCGACGTGCCGCCGGTGTGGAGGATGGTGAAGCGTTGGGGCTTGCCGGCGGTCTGGCGCACCCCCTCGATCAGCCGCTCGATGCCTCGCCCACGCGTGCGCACGCGATCCAACTGGTTGACCGCCCCCTGTTTGAGTTCGATCAACAGCTTGATTTGCAGCAGCTCGCCAAGGCCGGCCGTGATTGAGGACACACGCCCACTTTTGCGCAGGTATTTCAACGTGTCGGCCATGGCCAGGATGCGGATGCGCGGCTTCAACGCTTCCAGCTCCGCGGTGATCTCGTCCAGCGACGCGCCGCGTTGTGCCATCTCGGCCGCAGCGATGACCAGCCAGCCCAGGCCCATCGTCATCGAGCCGGAATCCACCACGCGCACGGTAATGCCCTCGTTGGCGACGTCGGCGGCGGCCAGCTCGGCCGCGTTGCACACGCCGCTCACCGTCCGGGCGATGTGCACCGAGACAACACCGCTGGCACCATCGGCGCGGGCGGCCCGGTAAGCATCGGCAAACAGACCCGGCGAGCCGGCTGCCGTCTTGGGGAACGTGGCGTAGGTCGGTAGCGCTTCGTAGAACTGTTGGCGGGAGAGGTTGACCCCGTCTTGATAAGCCGTGCCGTCCACCTCGACGATCATCGGCAGGACTGTGATGCCCAGGCGCCCGGCGATGGCGGGCGGAACGTCGGAGGTGGAATCGGTGACGACTTTGATCATATCTGTGCGAACGTGTCAATCATCAATTTGGCGTCGCTCATCGGATACAGGATCGGGCAGGTGCACCCGCGCCTGATGTACTCCTGCACTTTGGCGCGCGCTTCTTCTGGCGTGCCAGTGGCCGAGATCTTGAGCACAAAGTCGTCCGGCACGAACTGCATCGCTTCATGCACCTGTTCTTTGGTGGCCGGCCAGCCCAGGATGGACTGCACCTTCTTCACGATCTCCTCGCTCACCCCGCTGGCCTTGGCGATGTGCGGTTGCTGGGCCAGGTACTGGGTGAGGAGTTCCTTGGCGTCTTCGATCGCTTTCTGGCGATCGTGGTTCACTGCGCACACCACCAGTTGCGGACGGTCGAGGTCTTCTACCCGGCGGCCGACTTTCTTAGCCCCTTTGTCGAGCAGCTCCATTGCCCGATCGTTGTACTCCGGCGGCACGCAGTAGTTCAGCACTACGCCGTCGGCGATCTCACCCGTCAGCTCCATCATCTGATCGCCAGTCGCGCCGATGTAGATCGGCACGTTGCGCGGCTCGCGCCGGCCGTGCACCACGTCTAGCTCGATGCCCTCCACGTGGTGAAATTCGCCGTGGAAAGTCACGCGCTCCATGCGCAACAGACGACGCAGCACTTCCACCGTTTCGCGCATGGCGGTCAGTGGTTTGCGCCGTTCGATGCCGACGTTCTTCGCCAGCGGGTCCCACCATGCCCCGATGCCGCAGATAATTCGGTTCGGCGCCAGGTCGTCCAGCGTCAGCAATGTGGCAGCCAGCAGCCCAATGTTGCGCGTCCAGTTGTTGATCACGCCGCTGCCGATCTTGATGCGCTCGGTGACGGCGGCGAAGGCGGCCATCGGCACGATCGCGTCGCGCACCAGACGTGATTCAGCTTGCCAGACGGCCTCGAATCCGCGCTGTTCGGCATATTGCGCGTAGCCCATCCCTTCGCGAATGGGATGCGCATCTTGCAAATACAGGGCGACGCGGGCGCCGGGTGAACGAGATGTGATGTCCATAGCGATGCTTGGGGAAAGACATCTGATGATGGCAAAAAGTTGATTGACTAGGATTTTACAAGAGCCTATAATTTCAACCGTTGGTTTTAAGGTTTTCGGCAGAGGCGAAGCTTTGCGACGTGGTCTCCGTTGGCGAAGGCGCGATGCAAATGCTTCGCCTCTGTTGGTGACAGGAGGTTGAATGGCCAAGAAAGATCGAGAGCAGAAGCAAAAAGAGGACGTGATTCAAGTCGAAGGCGAGGTGATTGAGGCATTGCCGGGCACCATGTTCAGGGTGAAACTGGACAACGGCCATCAGGTGCTGACCACGCTCTCCGGGAAGATGCGCAAGAACTACATTCGCATCCTTCTCGGCGATCGCGTGCGCGTGGAACTTTCGCCTTATGACCTGACGCGTGGGCGCATTGCCTATCGCTTGCGCACCACCGGCCGTGAGAACGTGCCTGCCTGACGCCCCCGCCCCCATTGCGGCGCAACGGGCGTTGCGTTGCAAGTGTTACGTCCTCCTCTCGTCCGTCCTGGCACAGACCAGGCATACCCAGTCATCTATCGCCCTCGTCTCAAGGACGGTTAGCCCCGTGGATCGGGCCGCATGCGCCACGTCCGTTGCCTGGCCTTCCAGGATGCCGGAGAGAATGAACAGCGGCGCACGGGCAGCCAGCCCTTCGGATAGCATGCGCACGATCACGCCGGCCAGGATGTTCGCCACGACCAGGTCATAGCCGCCGGCGGCAGCTTCGTGGGATCCAGACGCGATCGTCACACGATCTGCTACTCCGTTGCTGATCACGTTGTCGCGCCCGACGCGTACCGCCTCGTCGTCCGTATCCACCCCAAGCACTTCGCGCGCGCCGAGTTTGGCGGCCAGGATGGACAGAATTCCCGAACCGCTGCCCACATCGAGTACGCGCATCCCTGGCCTAACATAGTCCTCCAGCGCCATGGCGCATAGCTGCGTGGTGGGGTGCAGGCCGGTGCCGAAGGCCATGCCTGGATCGAGGGTAATCACGATGTCATCGCCGGTAGAAAAGGCTTCGTCTATCCAGGACGGACGAACGATGATTCGCTTGCCGAGGCGCAACGGCCTGAAGGAGGCCCGCCACGCATCGGCCCAATCGGACCGGGCGACCGTGCGATAGGTCGGTTGCGGCACAGGCCGGATCATATTCAGGTAGAAGAGCGCCTGCTCGATTCGATGTCGCCGCTCTTTGAGCGTCTCATCGTCAGGGAGATAGGCGCGCACGACAACCGGTCCATCGGCCTGCTCATCCTCCCAGCGATCTGCGGCCGTGCCGTCGGGCAGCCGGCGATTGAGCTGCTCCAGCGCCACGCCGCCCTCGACATAGGGGAAGATCGCTTCGCTGATCGCCTCGGCCAGCTCGGCGTCGGTTTCGATGCTCAGCTCCAGCCAGCGCGGGTCGTCGCTCATCGCCCTCAGTGTAGCAGAGGCCTCATCCACCGGCGCGGGGATGCTCGCAAAAGAGGGTCGCTGGACCGTCACCACAGCCTGTTGTCAGGCGCATGGCGCATTCGCCCAGTTGCCGGGTGCGTTCACGAATAGGGGCAGGAACCTCCCGCAGGCTGCTTGCTTGAGTCTAGCCCAGACCTGCGGGAAGGCGGCTGTTGCTGCCCTACTTGCGCGGGCGACCACATAGGGTC
>JAIMBB010000075.1 GCA_023511655.1 Anaerolineae bacterium | reverse complement strand
ACGAACAGCTCGTACATCCTCAGCACGTCCACGCCGTAGTCGCGAATGATGTCGTAGATCTGCTGCACATCGTCGAACACGAAGTACAGGCTGTGCATGTGATACTTGGCCGAGTCCAGCCCGGCTGCCTGGCGGATGTCGAAAGGCACGCGCGGCGTATCCGGCGCAAATGCCTTCTGCATCTCAGCAATGGACGAGATCAGGCCGGCCCCGAAAGCCTTGAGTTTGCCGTGCTCGCGGATCAGGCCGAACTCGGTGGTGTACCACCACAGGCGGGAGATTTCGAGTTGTTGACGCTCGTCGCCAGCGAAGAACAACGGAGCGAATGCCTGCGCCAGGTCGGCGAAGTAAGGATCGGTGAAATAGGCGAGATGGCCGAAGTAGTCGTGAAAGACATCGGGGAGCGGGGTGAACTCCAACTCCTCCGGCTTGCGGATGTAGTTGGTGACCGGGAAGCGCCGCTCGCGCAGGTGTTCGAACCACTCGACGGCGTTCAAGTACTCGTTTTGCGCATCGCCCAGGGTCCAGCGGGTCTCGCGATACAGGCGCTCGCTGATCACCTGCGGGTCGGGCAAGCGGTCGGGATCGAATTGCAACCTGGGCAAACCACGCAGGAAGAGTTCGCACGCATAGTCCGGCACGCGCTTCATCTGCTCGCGATACAGCGTCGCCCAAGTCTCGTGATCCTGCTCAGTGTAACTCGGCATCACTGGGACGGATCGCAAGGGGACAGTGGAAATTTGAGTCATGGCTGACCTCCGTGGGAGGGTGTCGGTGGTGTCGTTGGTGTCGGTGACACCAGCGACACTACCGACACCATCGACACTGCCGACACTAGCGACACTACCGACCGACACCGCCGCCACCTCACAGATTCCCTCGCCGCGCCTGCTCGCGCTCGAGCGCCTCGAACAGCGCTTTGAAATTGCCTTTGCCAAACCCACGGCTGCCGCGCCGCTGGATGATCTCGAAGAACAGCGTCGGGCGATCTTGCATCGGCTGGCTGAAGATCTGTAGCAGATAGCCCTCGTCATCGCGATCCACCAGGATGCCGCGCCTGGCCAGCTCGCGGATGTCCTCCTCGATTCGGCCAACGCGGCCAGGCAGATCTTCGTAATACGTCTCTGGCACGCGCAGGAAGTTGACGCCGGCAGCGCGCAAGGCGTCTACGCTGGCCATGATGTCTTTGGTTGCCAGGGCGATGTGCTGCACGCCGGGGCCGCCGTAGTGCGTCAGGTATTCCTCGATCTGGCTGCGGCGCTTGCCTTCGGCCGGCTCATTGATGGGGAACTTGATCCGCCCGCTGCCGTTCTGCATCACCTTGCTCATCAAGGCCGAGTACTCGGTACTGATGTCCTTGTCGTCGAAGTGCACCAGTTGGGTGAAACCGAGCACATCGGCATAGAACTTCACCCACTCATTCATCTTGCCCTGCTCGACGTTGCCGACGATATGATCAATAGCCACCAGGCCGGTATCCGGTGTCGGCGGCGGATTTTCAATCGGCTTGAAACCGGGCATGAAGCCGCGGTAGTCCTCACGTTCGATGAAGCTGTGCACCGTGTCGCCATAGGTTGCGATGGTGGCCTTGACGAATCTGCCACACTCGTCCTCGACCGCCAGCGGCGGCAGTATGCTCCTGGCGCCGCGCTTCACGGCTTCGTCATGGGCCGCTTTCGCGTCGCGCACGCGCAGCGCGATGTCCTTCACGCCGTCGCCGTGTTTGGCGATGTGCTGGCTGATGTCCGGCCGGCTGGCCGGATCGAGCGGCGAGGTGAGCACGAAGCTGACCGTGCCGCCGGTCAACAACCAGGATGCATGGTCACGCACGCCCGTCTCCAGGCCGGCGTAAGCCACCGGTCGAAAGCCGAAGACGGTGCGATAAAAATGCGCCGCCTGTCGCGCATTGGAGACGTAGAACTCCACGTAGTCAATCGCTTGAAAATCAAGGGGATCAACCGCCATTTGCTTCTCTCCTCTCGTTCGGATGCCAGGCGCGCATCGCCCCGCCCGACAAGCCGCACTGCAACCTGGGCATGCTCGCCCACAGGGTTTGCAATTGACGACAGTGTAGAAACTCCGGGCAGGCAGGTGAAGATGGAAACGCAAGTTTTTCCCGCCGATCACTTGCGAACTAAAATCAAGTGCGCGCGATGCCTTTCGATCCTGAAAAGCTGCTAGATAAAACCGGGTTAGAGCTGCTACGGCTGCTGCAGGAGAACGCCCGCATGTCGTTCGCCGACCTGGGGAAGCACGTGGGGCTGACCGCACCGGCGGTAGCCGAGCGCATGCGCCGCATGGAAGAAGCCGGCATCATCACCGGCTACCACGCTCATGTGGATGCGGCCAAGCTGGGATTGGAAATCAAGGCGTTTATTCGCGTGAGCGACTGCGAGCCGTGTGAGCGCATCGTCAACCTGGTGCGCGAGCTGCCGGAGGTGCGCGAATGCCACATGCTCACCGGCAGCGACAGCTATATCCTGCGCATCGAGGTGTCATCCATCGCCCACCTGGACGCGTTAATCAGCCGCCTGCGGCCGTTCACCAAAAGCATCACCACGTCCATCGTGCTGGAATCGCCGGTGCACAAAATCGGCACGGATGTGCGAGCCATGCGACGAAAGACGTGACACTGCCATGAGTACAATCGGCGCGATGATAGCGACTCGCCCGATCACCGTGCTCATTCCACGCTAACGAACGCCACACCATGCGCACTTCCATCCGCACCCAACACTTCCCCGAATCCATCATCCGTGAAATGACGCGCATCGCCCTGGACGTCGGCGCCATCAACCTGTCGCAGGGCTATCCGGACTTCGCCGCTCCCCAGGTCCTCAAAGACGCCGCGACTCAGGCGATCCTCGATGACTGGAACCAGTATTCGGTCACCTGGGGGCTGAAGCCATTGCGCGACGCAATCGCCGATCACTACCGCCGACGCTACGGGATGGAGGTGAACCCGGACACAGAGGTTGTGGTGTGCTGCGGAGCGACCGAGTGCATGATCGCCGCCATGCTCGGCGTGGTCAACCCCGGCGACGAGGTGATCTTCTTCGAGCCGTATTACGAGAGTTACATCCCGAACTGCTTCATCACGCAGAGCACGCCGCGCTTCGTCTCCTTGCGGCCATCGGCCGATGGCCGCTGGGAGTTCGACCCGGACGAGTTGCGCCGCGCATTCAACGAGCGCACCAAGGTCATCATCGTCAACTCGCCACACAACCCCACCGGCAAGGTCTTCACCCGCGAAGAGTTACAACTGATCGCCGACCTGTGCATCGAGCACGACGTGATCGCCGTTACCGACGAGATCTACGAGTTCATCACCTACGACGGCGCGCAGCACATTCCGATTGCCACGCTACCGGGCATGGCCGAGCGCACCATCACCATCAGCGGCATGAGCAAAACGTTCAGCGTAACCGGCTGGCGGTTGGGCTACGCGGTCGCTCCTGAAGATCTGATGATCGGCGTGCGCAAAGCGCACGACTTCATGAGCGTGTGCGCAGCCACGCCTTTGCAAATCGCCGGCGTGACCATGATGGCGCTGGGCGACGACTATTACCTGCGCTTGCGCCAGGACTATGCGCAGCGCCGAGCGCTCGCCTTGGAGATGCTGCGCGAGGTCGGGTTCAAGCCAGTCGTGCCGCAGGGCGCGTACTACATCATGGCCGACTTCAGCGCCATCAGCGATGAGGACGACATCACGTTCGGGCTGCGCATGGCCAGGGACATCGGCGTGGCATGCGTGCCCGGCTCGCCTTTCTTCAGCCGGCCAGAGCTGAGCCGGAGCATCGTGCGCTTTGCCTTCTGCAAAAAACAGGAGACGCTGGAGCAGGCCCGCGAGCGATTGCAGAAGCTGAAGCGCAGTTGAGTGGCGCTTTTCCATGCAGATGCCTCGATGGCGCGCATCGCGGCTACGCTGCCGATCAGCCGATCGCCGACTCGATCGTCTCGGCTTCGCGCTGCTGCTGCTCGCGCTGCTTGACCTGTTCGTAGTCCTCCGGCTCGTTCTCCGGATACAACTCTACGTCCTCGGCGTGCAGTTGGTAGGGCACGTCAGTGACGATGACGCGATCCATGGACTGCAATCGCGACATGATGCCCAGCGAATTGTTCGAGTGCAGCGCGCGCGCCCATGGCGTGTCCATCACCAGTTGGCCCATGATGACGTGGACGAACGCATTGGGGTTGGCGTCCAGTTCCTTCTGCACGTAATCCACAATCGGCTCCACCAGGCGGCGATAGGGCGAGGGCAGGATCACCAGCTCCCCCTCGCCGATGCGCTCACGCCACTTTTGCTGCACAACGTGAGTCTTGCGATCGTTGTAATCCACGTGCACCGGCGTCCACTTATTCCCCAGCGACTTGGCAAAGTCCACCACCCGCACCGTGCCGCGGTGCACGTCGTCCACCAGCACGATCGTCTTAACCGGGTGAGGCGTCGGCTTGACCCGCTCTTTGCTCAGGCTCAGGATGCGCGCCACGTTGCGATAGTGCAGGTGCACGCGGGAGAACACAAACACCATGGCAGGGATGACGAAAAGGGTGATCCACGCGCCATGGGTGAACTTGGTCACCGCAAAGATCACCATCACCACGAACGCGAGCACCGCCCCCAGCCCATTGATCAACAGGTTTCGCCGCCAGTGGGCGTCGTAGGGAGCGATGCTTTGCCCCATCTTCACCGATTCGCCCGGCTTGAGCCTGGAAACTTCGAGCCAGCGGCGCACCATGCCGGCCTGAGACAAAGTGAAGCACATGAACACGCCAATGGCGTACAGCGGGATGAGCGCCGTGGTGCGGGCGTTGAAGACGATGATTAGCAGGCTGGCCGCGATCGCCAACGTGACGATGCCGCCCGAATACACCAGCCGGCTGCCGCGAATGGCAAGCTGGCGGGGCAAGAAGCTGTCGCTGGCCACGAACGCGGCGATGCGCGGAAAGTCGGCGTAGGCTGTGTTCGCTGCCATGATCAGGATGATGGTGGTGGCGGCAATCTGCAGCCCGTAGAAGACGCCGGAGCCAAACGCCGAACGCGCGATCTGCGAGATGATGGTTTCCTCCTCGGAGGGAACTGCCTGCACCTGGTTTGCCAGCAGGGTAATGCCCAGGAAGAGGGTGCCGAGCAGCAGCCCCATCACCCCTATCGTCTTAGCGGCGTTTCTGCCGCGCGGCTCTTTGAAGTTCTGCACGCCATCAGAGATCGCCTCAATGCCGGTCAGCGCCGTGCAGCCGCTGCTGAACGCATACAGGATGAGGAACCAGCCGAGCGGCTCGGCGGTATGGGCCACCATGTGGACGTTCTCGACCGGCGTCAACTGGCCGGTGAAGAATTTGAAGGCGCCGGTCGCCAGCGTGAACAAAGTCATCCCCACGAAGAAGTACGTCGGCACGGCAAAGATGCGCCCGGACTCCTTCACGCCGCGCAGGTTGATGATGGTCATGCCCAGCACAGCCGCCAGCGCAACCAACACCTCACGGCCGCGCAAGACCGGGATGGCCGATGCAACCTGATCCACGCCACTGGAGATGCTCACCGCCACGGTGAGCACGTAATCCACCAGCAGCGCCGCGCCGGCGATCTGCGAAGGCAACACGCCGAGGTTGTCGCGTGAGACGACATACGCGCCACAGCTCGCGCCGTTGTAAGCCTTGATCGTCTGCCGGTACGAGACGATCAACACGGTCAGGACGGCGGCGATTGCCATCGCGATGGGAATGGAGAGGCGAAAGACCCCCACCCCGGCCACCGCAAATGCGGAAGCCAACACCACCAAAATCTCCTGCGTCGCATAGGCCGTGGACGACAGCGCGTCGGAGGCAAAAACAGCCAGCCCGACCGGGTTGCTGACGGCCTGGTGAGGCGCCTCCTCGGTGCGCAGCGGCCGCCCAATCAACACATGCTTGATGGGCTCAAGAGAGGTTCCAGGTAATACGCGAGACATCTCAAAAGAAAGACTCAGAACAGACGACTTTAGAATTGCTGCAGGGCAGAATGCAGATAGCAGGAGAGGTGCCGGCTAGCCAGAGCGGCCGGCGTCTGACAAGAGGCTGGTGATACTTGACGCTAACAACGTCGCTTGGCCGGTAACATCGGCTTGCCGCTGCCGAGTCTGACAAGAGGCTGGTGATACTTGACGCTAACAACGGCCGCGAGTATACACCTCATTCAGTAGTGCGCGGGCGACGGTATATGCCGTAGGAGCGGCCCTGCGCTGCCACCCCGTCTGCGCATGCGTCGAATGCGGGCAGGCACACAGGCCTGCCCTACAAGAAAATGCACCCTCCGGCACAGGCGCATTCATGGTTCGGGGTTTCGAAGACACCCGGGCGCCGTCGGCAGGCAAAGGGTGCGGAGCAAAATCCATGCCTATAGCGCCTGGCTTCCCAACGAAGTGCACCTGCCGAAATTCTCTTTGACATCGCCCCCCAGGTGCAACTTTGTGCCCGCTCATGCGTATCCGACCCAGGAAATTACGATCCGATACCCGTTGACCACCATGCGCTTCCGACTTTACCGCTTGCTCACGGCGTCGGTCATTCCCCTCATGCTCGCAGGGTGTTCGGCCGACAACTCTCCTTCACCCGCTGTGGGATCGGCGAGCCAGATGTCTCCTCAGCAGCAACCTGCCACCGCGCCGGCTGTGCCCACACGCCTCGTCGCGGCGCGCACGACGATCTCCGCCGACGGCGTGCTGAAGACGACCACGCCGCCCATCGCCCTAGCGGCTGATGTCAGCGCCAAGGTCTTGACCGTCAACGTCGAACCTGGTCAGGCGGTGAAGGCAGGCGACGTGCTCGCCACGCTGGACGATGGCGCGCTGCGCGACGCAGTCGCCGATGCCGAGCTGCAACTGGCGCTGGTTGAGGCACAGATCGCGCAGGCTCGAGCGCCGGCCCGCCCTGAAGACATCGAAAGCGCCCGCGCCGCCCTGGCCGCGGCGCGAGCCAACTATGCGCTCGTCCGCCAGGGACCAACGCAGAGCGAGATCGAACAGGCGCGCCTGAGCTGGGTGGCCGCGCGTGAGGCGTATCTGGCAGCGCAGGTGAACCGCGACGTGGCATGCGGCACGCCGGCCGGCACGAACACCCCCGCATGTCAGGCGCAGGAAGCTGCCTATGGCAGCGCGTACGAGAGCGAGCGCGCAGCATATGCCAATTACCAGAGGACGCTGCAGCCGGTGACGCAGGAGCAACTTACCCAGGCGAACGCCAACGTGATCTCGGCGCGCGCGCGCCTGCAGGCCCTCGAATCCGGCCTCAGCGAAGAACAGCAGCAAGTGTACGAAGCGCAATTGAACCAGGCGCGGTCGGCGCTCGAACGCGCCCAGGAGAACCTGCGAGAAGCCATCGTTCGATCGCCGTGCACCTGTGTGGTGCAAGAAGTCAACGTCGCCGTCGGCATCGTCCCTAAAGGCGTGGCCTTCACACTGGTGAAGCTGGACGGAATGGTATTCGAAACCACCAACCTCTCCGAGCGCGACCTAGCGGCCATCCGGATCGGCAGCCGGGCCACCATTCGGCTCAAGGCGTTCGACCAGACCTTCGGCGGCACCGTCACGGCCATTGTGCCGCAATCGGCCGGGGCACAAGGGAGCACGGCGTTGTTCACCGTGCTCATCACACTTGACCCAACCGAGGCCCCAATCCTGCCTGGCATGACTGGACGTGCAGAAATCGAAGCGTAATTGCTTTCACTTACGTCCGCAATAAAAACGATTCGAAAGTCAGCACCGGCCACTTGATTTCGAAACGAAACTATGCACAATAGTCGCACACATCCGAGAAGAGGCAGTGCGTCGTGCGATACGACTCCGCGAACCTGATCGTTCATCCACGGCAATTTCCCGAACCGGGTCTGGTCACGCGCGTGACGCCGGAGCAGGCCGGCTGGAAATTCATCAACTTCGAAGTGCGATGCCTGGCTGCAGGACAATCGCATACGACGGACAGCGGCAATTGTGAGCTGGCGCTGGTGATGCTCTCCGGCGCCGTCAGCGTCACGTCGAACGTCGGAGAATGGCACCATGTTGGCAGGCGCGCGTCTGTGTTTGCCGGGCTGCCTCACGCGCTATATCTCCCGCGCCGAACGCGCTTCACCATCGGCGCACAGACCGATGCTGAATTTGCGCTGGCGTGGGCGCCGGCCGATCGCGATCCCCCCCCGCGCCTGATCGAGCCGTCAGACATCATCACCGAAATCCGCGGCGGCGACCACTGCACACGTCAGATCAACAACATCATCCCTCCCGGCTTCGATTGCCAACGCCTGGTCGTGGTCGAGGTCTATACGCCGGGCGGCAACTGGAGCACCTATCCGCCGCACAAACACGACGTGCACAAGGTGGACGCGAGCGGCAACGTCATCGAGGCCGATCTGGAAGAGGTGTATTTCTACAAGTTTGACCGTCCGGAGGGATACGCCTATCAGCGCATCTACACCGATCCCGAATCGCCGCTGCACCGCGCCGGGATGCCAATTGATGCGCTGGTGATGGCGCGCGAGAACGACACTGTGCTGGTGCCGGAGGGATACCACCCCGTCGCCAGCCCACCGGGTTACACGACCTACTATTTGAACGTGCTGGCCGGCAGCGCGCAGTCGCTGGCAAATTCCGAAGACCCGCGCTTTGCCTGGGTGAAGCAGACGTACCGCGCCAAGGATCCCCGCGTGCCGCTCTACCCGATCGCCGATTGACACGCCATGACGACCGCCTACGATACCTTTCACATGGGCCGCTCGTCTATTGACCTGTATAGCGACGACATCGGTGCGCCGTTCGTGGAGATCACGCGCTTCGCGGCGTTCGTTGGCGGCTCTCCCACCAACATCAGCGTCGGCGCGCGACGCCTGGGCCTCAGGAGCGCTCTCCTCACGGCTGTCGGCCAGGACTTGGTGGGCGATTTCATCCTGCGCTTCCTCGACAGGGAAGGCGTGGAGACGCGCTTCATCACGCGCAAGCCCGGGCATCGCACCAGTGCGGTGCTGTTGGGCATCGAGCCGCCGGATCGCTTTCCGCTCATCTACTACCGCGACAACTGCGCCGACATGGAGCTGACCATTGACGACGTGATGGCAGCGCCCATCGCTGCGGCCAGGGTCTTCCAGTTCGCCGGGACGAACCTATACAAAGACCCATGCCGCAGCGCCACGCTCTTTGCCGCCGAACTGGCGCGGCGCAGCGGCGTGCAAGTGGTGCTCGATGTGGACTTTCGGCCCGACCAGTGGCACGACCCGCGCGCCTTCGGCGTGACCATCCGCTCAATTCTGCACGCGGTAGACATCGTGATCGGCACCGACGACGAGCTGAACGCTGCAATGTTGGCCGAAACCGGACGCGTGTCGGTAGCCCATTCGCAGGTGAGCGATGCCCGCGTGCAGGGCGATGTCGAGGCCGCCATCCATGCCATGCTGGCCAGGGGCGTGCAGGCCGTGGTGCGCAAGCGAGGTTTGCAAGGCTCGCGCGTTTACCTGCGCAATGGGACGACCGTGGATGCGGCTGCCTTCCCGGTGGAGGTGGTGAACATCCTCGGCGCCGGCGACGCCTTCGCAGCCGGCTTCCTTTACGGCTACGTCAACGGTTGGGGCTGGTACAAGAGCGCGCGGCTGGCCAACGCCTGCGGCGCCATCCTGGTCACCAAACATGGCTGCGCCAACTTCATGCCTACGCTGGATGAGGTGATGGCGTTTGTGAACGGCAGAGGAGGATTGTGACGTATCGCGCATTGCGTTGCGTAACAGCGCGCAAAGCGGGCTAACCCACAGGAGGGCCAAGATGACCACTCTTCGACTGACCACTGCCCAGGCGCTAATCAAGTTTCTCAGGCACCAGTTCGTCGAGCGCGATGGGCACGTGCAACTGTTCTTTGCCGGCTGCTTCGGCATCTTCGGCCACGGCAACATCGCCGGCGTGGCCCAGGCTTTGCAGCAGAACCTCGACTTCCGCTATTACCTGTGCCGCAACGAGCAAGCCATGGTACACACGGCGGCTGCCTACGCCAAGATGAAGAACCGGCTGCAAACGCTGGTGTGCACCTCGTCCATCGGCCCCGGCGCGACCAACATGGTCACTGGCGCGGCTGCCGCGACGATCAACCGGCTGCCGGTGCTGCTGTTGCCCGGCGACATCTTCGCCCGCCGCAACGTGGCCCCGGTGCTGCAGCAGCTCGAAAGCGAGCACTCACAAGATATCTCGGTGAACGACTGCTTTAAGCCGGTCAGCCGATACTGGGACCGCATCAACCGGCCCGACCAGCTCCTGGCTGCGCTGCCGGAGGCCATGCGCGTATTGACCAGCCCGGCTGAGACCGGCGCTGTCACCCTGGCCCTGCCGCAGGACGTGCAGACCGAGGCTTTCGACTACCCGGCGCACTTCTTCCGCGACCGCGTCTGGCACGTGCCGCGCAATCGTCCCGACGCGCAGGCATTGCGCCGCGCCGCGGAGGCCATCCGCCGCAGCAAGCGGCCGCTGATCGTCGCCGGCGGCGGCGTGATTTACTCCGAGGCCGACGAGGCGCTGCGCCGGCTGGTGGATGCCGCCGGCATCCCCGTCGGCGAGACGATGGCTGGCAAAGGCAGCCTGTCTTTCGACCACCCCCTCAACCTGGGCGCCATCGGCGTGACCGGCACATTCGCGGCCAACGAGTTCGCCCGCGACGCCGACCTGGTGATCGGCATCGGCACGCGCTACAGCGACTTCACCACCATGAGCAAGACGGCTTTTCAAAACCCGGATGTCGCATTCGTCAACATCAACGTCGCCGACTTCGACGCGCACAAGCATTCGGCCATCGCCGCGGTGGGCGATGCTCGCGCCGCGCTGGAGGAGCTGCTGCCGATGTTGGAGGGCTGGCGCGTCTCGCCAGAATACGAAGCGCGGGCACGACAACGCCACGACGACTGGGAGCGCGAAGTACAGCGCATCTACGACGTCCGTCACACCCCCCTGCCCAGCCAGGGCGAGATCATCGGCGCGGTCAACGCACTGAGCGACCCCGACGGCGTGATGATCAACGCCGCCGGCAGCATGCCGGGCGATCTGCACAAGCTGTGGCGCGCGCGCCATCCCAAGAACTATCACCTGGAGTATGGCTACAGCACCATGGGTTACGAGATCGCCGGCGGCCTGGGCGTGAAGATGGCCGCCCCCGAACGCGAAGTGACCGTGCTGGTGGGCGACGGCAGCTACCTGATGATGGCGCAGGAGATCGTCACCTCGGTTCAAGAGGGCTACAAGTTGATCATCGTGCTGGTGGACAACCACGGCTTCAAGAGCATCGGCGGACTCAGCCGCTCACTTGGACAAGGGGGCTTCGGCACCCGCTATGTCTATCCCGTCAACGGCCGGCTGCCCGGCGACGAGCTGAAGGACGACGTGGAGGAGTTGCCGGTGGATCTGGCCGCCAATGCGCGCAGCCTGGGCGCGGCTGTGTTCAAAGCCCAGACCTACGATGAATTCGTGCGGGCCTACCAGGCAGCCAAGCATACCGAGGTGACCACCGTGGTGTATGTGCAGGTAGATCGCTACGAGAGCGTGCCCGGCTACGGCTGGTGGGACGTGCCGGTGGCCGAAGTCAGCGAGATGCCGGACGTGCAGGTCGCGCGCCAGGAATGGGAACGCATGCGCGCGACCGAGCGGACTTTTTAGCGGCCCTCGATTTTTTGCGGTTAACTCATCGCAACCGGAAAGTTGAGGCAAGCCAGGCAAGGTTGAGAAGGATGAGCGAGAGTCAGAGCGCGATTCGCGTCGGCAATGCGCCCTGCTCGTGGGGCACACTGGAATTTGAAGGCTCACAGGCTGCCCGCGTCTCGTTCGCGCAGATGCTGGACGAACTGGCCGACACCGGCTACACCGGCACCGAGCTAGGCGATTGGGGCTTCATGCCCACCGAGCCGGGCGCGCTGCGCGCCGAATTGATCAGGCGCGGGCTGACCATGACCGGCGCATTCGTGCCTGTGCGCTTCGCCGACTCGGACGCGCACGCCGAGGGCGAGGCCCGCGCGCTGCGCACTGCCCGCCTGCTGGCGGACGTCGCCGCCCCCGATTTCCCGCCCTTCCTCGTGCTGAGCGATGACAACGCCAGCAACCCGGTTCGCACGCGCAACGCCGGGCGCGCCTCGCCCGACATGATGTTGAGCCATGCTCAGTGGGAGGTCTTTGCCGAGGGCGTCAATCGCATCGCGCGGGCGGTAACCCAACGCACCGGCCTGCGCGCCGTATTTCATCACCACTGCGCCGGCTTCGTGGAGACGCCCGCCGAGATCGCGCGCCTGCTGGCGCTCACCGACCCGCATGTCGTCGGGCTGGTCTTCGACACCGGCCACTACGCCTTCGGCAGTGGACATCCGGAAGCCGGGGAAGTGATGCGCGGGCTGCAGATGTTCTGGCCGCGGACATGGTATGTGCACCTCAAGGATTGCTCGCCGCAGATCGCCGCGCGCGCTGCGGGCGAGGGCTGGGACTACCACACCTCGGTGCGACATGGGGTGTTCTGTGAATTAGGACAGGGATGTGTGCCATTCGACCGCGTGGTGGCCTGGCTGAAGGCGAATCACTACCGCGGCTATGTCACCGTCGAGCAGGATGTTCTGCCCGGGATGGGTGCGCCTCGAGAAAGCGCACGACGCAACCGCGACTTCCTCGCGCGCCTGGGAATTTGAAACTGGAGAGGAGCAGGCACATGACGCAAGCTGAGAATCCACAGGGGACGGAGCAGGCGCCGTTGATCGAAGCGCGCGGCATCTGCAAGTACTTCGGCGCGGTAACGGCGCTGGAGGATGTGTACCTTAAGCTATACCGCGGTGAGGTGCTGGGAGTGGTGGGCGACAACGGCGCCGGCAAGTCCACGCTGATGAAGATCCTGGCTGGCCTGTATCCGCCCAGCGCAGGCCAGTTGCTGGTGGAAGGCCAGCCGGTGCACTTCTCCAGCCCGCGCGACGCGCGCGACCGCGGCATCGAGATGGTGTATCAAGACCTGGCGCTGGCCGGCAACATGCGCATTGACGAAAACATTTTCCTCGGCCGCGAGTGGCTGCGCCGATTCGGGCCGTTCAAGCTGGTGAACAACGCCGAAAGCCTGCGCCGGGCCAAAGAACATCTCGACAAGCTCAGAATCGAGGTCAAGAGCGTTAAACAGCGAGTCGAGGAGCTATCCGGCGGCCAGCGCCAGGCCGTAGCCATCGCCCGCGCCACGGCTTTCGATGCCAGGGTCATCATCATGGACGAGCCGACGGCTGCGCTGGCCGTCAAGGAAGTGCGCAAGGTACTCGACCTGATCAAGGACCTCAAGCATCACGGCATCGGCGTCATCCTGATCAGCCATCGGCTGGACGACATCTTCTACGTGTGCGACCGCGTGATGGCGCTGTTCCACGGCCGCAACTTTGCCGAAGCACCGCTGGCCGAGACCAGCCGCAACGAGGTGATCGGCTGGATCATGGGCAATAAGTCCCCGGCAGCACAAGCCGCCAAGATATTCGATTTGAACTGATCGGACTGAGATGGCCACGACGACCCCCGACGCACAAATCACCGCGCGCGAGCGCAGCTTGCGCGTGCGTTTGATCCCTTACGTTGACCGTTTCGGCATTCTGTTCGTAGTGCTGGCGATGATCCTGATCGGCGCGCTCACGCAGCCGGAAGTCTTCCTGACATGGCGCAACCTGTCGAACCTGCCGGGGCAAAACGCCGCCAACGCCGTCCTGGCTATTGGCATGTTCGTGGTCATCCTGACGGCCGGCATTGACCTGTCGGTAGGCTCGGTGCTGGCTTTGGCGATGATGACCACAGCAGTGCTGGCCCGCGAGGGCTTCCCGCCTTTGTTGCTCATCCCGCTGCCGATCCTGATTGGCATGGCCGCTGGGTTATTTAACGGACTTGGACTGACCAAGCTGCGGCTGCCCCATCCGTTCATCGTCACGCTCGGCACGCTGAACATTGCGCGCGGGCTGGGCAACCTGGTATCGGGCGGCGTGCCGGTGAGCGGCCTGCCGGAGGTGGTGCGCTTCTGGGGCGCCGGCAATATACCCATCGGCAGCATCCAGATCCCGGTCAGCCTAATCATCGTAGCAGTGCTGTATCTGGGCTTCTTTGTGTTCCTGCAATACACGCGCACCGGCCGACACATCTACGCCATCGGCGGCAACCCACAAGCCGCGCGCGTGAGCGGCATTAACGTAGATCGCACCCTGGTGCTGGCATACGTGCTGTGTGGGGCCATGGCCGGGCTGGCCGGCCTGCTGGTCGCCGGGCGCACCAACTCCGGCTTCCCCAACGCCGGCATCGGCGCGGAGCTCGACGCGATCTCAGCCGTGATCATCGGCGGAGCCAGCTTCTTCGGCGGGCGCGGCTCGGTGCTGGGTGTGCTGGCCGGCGTGCTCGTCATCGGGCTGCTGCGCAACATCCTGAACCTGAACGACGTGCAGGTGTTCTGGCAGCAGGTGTTGATCGGCGTCGTCATCATCCTGGCGGTATTCCTGGACGTGATTCGGCGGCGCGTCGGGAGCACGAACGAGTGAGTTGGTCCCCAATCGTCAGCCATGTCAATCATGTCAACCATGTCAATCATGTCAATCATGTCAGCCACTGGTCATTAACCACCGGTCGTCAACAAGTCGGTGTCAGCCGGGGCGGATCGCCTCGGATCACAAAATCAACTGAATCCCTAGAAGGAGGCAGAACCATGAGAAGAATTCCGTTGTTCGTTGGTCTATCAGCAGCCGCTGCTTTGGCCTTGTCGGCTTGCGCCGCGCCGGCGCCGATGCCGGCTGCGCAACCCGCTACCCAGGCGCCGGCAGCCCCGGCAGCCGTGGAGATGAAGGACATGAAGATCCTCGTCTCGATGAAAGGCCCCGGCGGCGGCAACCCCTTCTGGGCCGCCGTCGAGAAGGGCGCGCTGGAGAAGGGCAAGGAGCTCGGCGTCCAGGTCCTCGTCCTCGCCCCGCCAGCCGAGAGCGACGTGCAGGCTCAGATCGCCCAAGTCGAAGACCAGCTCGCCAAGGGCGTCAGCGCCATCGCCATCGCACCTACCGACCCCGCCGCCTTACGCCCCGTCCTCGAGAAAGCCCAGGCTCAGGGCGTCAAGGTGCTCTTCGTAGACACCAAGGGCGACCTCCCCGGCGCCACCTTCATCGGCACCAATAACGAGCTCGGCGCCAAGCTCGGCGTGGACTACCTCTGCAAGAACCTCCCCCAGGGCAGCAAGGTCGCCATCCTGCAGGGCATCATCACCCAGTCCACCGGCAAGGCGCGCGCCGACGGCGCCAAGTCCGGCCTCACCGAGTGCGGCATGAACATCGTCGCCGAGCTCTCCGCCGAGTGGGATCGCGCCAAGGCCACCTCGGTCATGGAGGACATCCTCACCAAGAACCCCGACATCCAGGGCCTGTTCGCCTCCAACGACAACATGGCCCTTGGCGCGGTCGAGGCGCTCAAGAACGCCGGCATCAACGATAAAGTCATCGTCGTCGGCTTCGACGCCAACCCCGACGCTGCCGCGGCCATCCTGGCCGGCGAGATGGAGGCTACCGTCGCCCAGAACCCCTACAACATGGGCGCGCTGGGCGTCGAGAACGCCATCAAGCTCATCAAGGGCGAGACCATCCCCGAAAACATTGATACCGGCACTGAACTCGTCACCAAGGACAACGCGGACAAGTACAAGTAGCCACACCGACCCGACCCACAATGCCCGAACGGGCGATGCGCAGTACGCCAGGCGTATTGCGCATCGCCCCGCCCGTTCGGCGTGGGTGAATGCACGATGAGGGACGTTTTACGCCTGGGCTTGATCGGCGCTGGCCGCATCGGGCAAGTGCACGCTGCAACGATTGCGCAGCGCGTGACCACGGCGACGCTCGTTGCCGTGGCCGATGTAAACCGGGCTGCTGCGCAAGCCTGCGCCGACCAGCATCGCGTGCCCAGAGCGATGGACGATCCGTATGAGTTGCTGGATGACCCGGGGATCGAGGCGGTGATGATCTGCTCATCCACCGACACACACGCGCCACTCATCAAGGCCGCCGCGCGCGCCGGCAAACACATCTTCTGTGAAAAGCCGATCGCGCTCGACCTGGATGCAACCGCCCACGCGCTGAGAGCTGTTGAGCGCGCAGGGGTCAAGCTGCAAATAGGGTTCAACCGCCGCTTCGATGCCAACTTCGTGCGGGCGCGCCGTGCGGTGGAAAGTGGCGAGATTGGTGAGCCACACATCCTGCACCTCGTCAGCCGCGATCCAGCCCCGCCGCCGATTGAGTACGTCAAAGTGTCCGGCGGCCTCTTCCTCGACATGAGCATTCACGACTTCGACATGGCGCGCTATCTAATCGGCAGCGAGGTGGAGGAGGTGCACGCCCTGGGCACAGTGCGCGTGGATCTGGCTATCGGCGAAGCCGGCGATGTGGATACCGCGGTGATCCTGTTGCGTTTTGCCAATGGCGTATTCGGCACCATAGACAACAGCCGGCGCGCTGCGTATGGCTATGACCAGCGTGCCGAGATCTTCGGCAGCCGCGGCGCGGTCAGCGTGCTCAACAACTACCCCAACAACACCGTGCTGAGCACCGGCCACGCGGTTTACCGCGATCTGCCGCTGAATTTCTTCATGCAGCGCTATGTGGAAAGCTACCAGCGCGAGATCGAGGCATTCGTGCGGGCCATCGTCGAAGACACGGCAGTGGAAGTGAGCGGGCACGACGGCTGGGCAGCATTGGCAATCGCCATCGCAGCAAAACGATCATGGCAGGAAGGCCGGCCGGTCAAAGTCAGCGAAGCTGTGCCGGTTTCCACCTCCCACTGGATGAGTGAGGGGCAACCATGAGCACTTTCGGCGTCGCATTCATCGGCGTGGGGCGCATGGGCATTACCCATCTGCGCAACCTCAGCGCCATCCCCGATGTGCGCGTGGTGATCGTGGCCGATGCAAAGTTGGAGGCCGCTAAACAAGGCCAGGCCGTCGCTCGCGCCGAGCGCGCTACCGACGATGTCGAAGCCGCCATCACCGATCCGGCAGTGGACGCCGTGGTGATCGTCACCCCCACCCCCACGCACGCACATCTGATCGAAATCGCGGCCAACGCCGGCAAAGCCATCTGGTGCGAAAAGCCGATCGCGCTCGACCTGGAGCGGATGCGTCGCATCGTCGCACTGGTGAACGCCAGGGGCGTGCCGGTGCAGATCGGCTTCATGCGGCGCTTCGACCCCGGCTACGCCGCGGCCAAACGCAAGATCGAAGCCGGCGCGCTGGGCCGCATCGAAACTTTCCGGGCCCTCAGCCGCGATACCTACCCGCCGCCGCTCAAATTCATCGAACGCAGCGGTGGCATCTTCCTCGACATGGCCGTGCACGACCTCGACCTGGCGCGCTACCTGGTGGGCGAGGTAGCCGAGGTGCAGGCCTGGGGCGCGACGCTGATTGACGAGCGATTCGCGCAGGCCGGCGACGTGGACACCGCGGTCACCCTGCTGCGCTTCGAAAACGGCGCGTTGGGCGTGGTCGAGACATCGCGCCGCTCGGCGTGGGGCTACGACATCCGCACCGAAATCGCCGGCGCGCAGGGCAAGCTGGTGGTCGAAGCCCATCAAAAGACGCCCTTGATTTTCTCGCGCGAGTTCGGCTTCGAGGGCGATCACTTCGAGAGCTTCCCGGATCGCTTCGAAGCGGCTTACCGCCTGGAAATGGCAGCATTCTTCGAAGCGTTGCAGGCGGGTCGTCGCCCCGACCCCGGGCCGGAAGACGCGCTGGAGACGTTGCGGCTGGCCATCGCCGCCACGCGCAGTTGGCGCGAAGGCCGGGCGGTGCGCGTGCAGGAAATCCAGGCCGCGAACTGAGAGTCGATGTCCGAAGAACGACGCCGCGAGATCGTCGCTTTGCTGGAGGTGGAGCACCGCGTGCGCGTGGAAGAGCTGGCCCAGCGCTTCGACGTGAGCGAAGTCACCATCCGCAAAGACCTGACCGAGCTGGAAGCGCGCGGGCTGCTGCAACGAACGCACGGCGGCGCCGTGCTGGTGCACAAAAGCCGGTTCAACCCATCGTTCCTCGAAAAGCTGGAGTTGCACGCGGCGGAGAAGCACGCCATCGCCTGCGCCGCGCTCGAGCACATCCGCGAAGGCGATGCGCTCATCCTCGACGCGGGCAGCACCACGCTGGCCCTGGCCAGGGTCATGCGCGGCCAATTCCGCCATCTCACCGTGATCACCAGTTCGGTGCCGATCGCGCTCGAGCTGGCCCACGCCGGCTGGGATCTGATCCTGGTGGGTGGGCAGGTGCGCGAACACAGCCTGGCGCTGATCGGGCCAGTGGCCGTAAACACGCTGGCCAGCTTTCACGCCGACAAAGCTTTCCTGGGGGCAACCGGCGTCACGCTGAGCGACGGCTACAGCACGCCCAACCCGCTGGATGCGCAGCTCAAGCAGGCCATGATGCGCGCCGCCAACGAGCGCTACGTGCTCACCGACTCATCCAAGCTCGGCCACGGCGTGCTGGCCAACTATGCGCGCCTGGAAGACATCACGCTGTTGATCACCGACGCGAACGCACCGGCCGATTTCATCGCCGCGCTGCAGCAGCGCGGAATCGCCTACAAACTCGCCCGCCCGGCTCCCTGAGAGAAGCAGCTTGCGATGGGTGCGTTCACGCACGGGGGCATTTTCTTGTAGGGGCAGGCCTGTGTACCTGCCTGCGTTTGGCGCGTATGGGCGGGCGGCCACGCAGGGCCGCCCCTACATCACTCATCGCCGCCTGTTGTAGGGGCGACCCTATGTGGTCGCCCGCGCAAGTAGGGCCGCAACAGCCGCCTTCTCGCAGGTCTGGGCTAGACTCAAGCAAGCAGCCTGCGAGAGGTTCTTGCCCCTATTCGTGAA
>JAIMBB010000074.1 GCA_023511655.1 Anaerolineae bacterium | reverse complement strand
CCTGTTGAAGCATTTGATACTGCCGCTGTTCGTGGTCGGCCTCACCAGCACCGGCGTCACCATCCGCGTCATCCGCGCCAACTTGCTCGATGAACTCAAGAAGCAATACGTCATCACCGCGCGCGCCAAGGGGTTGAAGGAGCGCCAACTGCTGATGAAGTATCCGGTGCGCATGGCAATTAACCCGCTAGTTAGCACAGTTGGCTTCGTGTTGCCAGCGCTCGTCGGCGGCGAGGTGCTGATCTCGATCGTCCTGAGCCTGCCCACCACCGGGCCGGTGTTGCTGCGCGCGGTGCAGGCGCAAGACATGTACCTGGCCGGGGGCATTGTGCTCATCCTCAGCACCCTCACCGTCATCGGCACGCTGCTGTCCGACATCGCCCTGGCTGCGCTCGATCCGCGCATTCGATTCGGAGGTCTGAAGAAGTGAGTGTTCAAGACAGCCGGCCGACCATTGAGGATTCCGCCCGCCTGGGCACGCTTGGCTTGGCTGCGCCCGGCCAGGCCGCGCCTTTGACCGAGCCGATTCCCGTTGAGCCACCGGCGGCGGAAGTCGAGGTAGACGACAAGTTCTACTACGCCACGCAGTGGGATTTGATCTGGTGGCGTTTCAAGAAGCACAAGCTGGCGGTGATCGCGACGGTCGGGCTGGTGGTGTTGTACATCATCGCCCTGTTCGCCGATTTCTTCGCTCCCTACCTCGCGCAGACGCGCTTCCAGGGCCAGCAGCAGCAGCCGCCGACCACGATCTATTTTATGCGCGATGGCCAGCTCTCGCGACCGTTCATCTATCCGACCACCCGCAAAGCCGACCCGAAAACCTTCAAATTTGTCTTCGTCCCCGACACGAGCAATCCCGTCTACATCCGATTCTTCGTGCGCGGTGAGCCGTATAAGTTGTGGGGGTTGATCGAATCCGACATTCACCTGTTCGGGACCGGCCTGGACAATGCGCCGATCTTCCTGTTCGGCACCGACCGGCTGGGCCGCGATCTGTTCTCGCGGACAATCTATGGTTCGCGCGTGTCGCTGTCCATCGGCCTGGTCGGCGTCTTCCTCACCTTCATCATCGGTGTCACGCTTGGCGGCGTATCGGGCTTCTTCGGCGGCATCGTGGATGAGATCGTGCAGCGTTTGATTGACTTCTTGCAGTCCATTCCGACGTTGCCGTTGTGGATTGCGTTGGCGGCCGCCTTGCCGCGCGACTGGCCGACCGAGAAGACGTTCTTTGCCATCACCGTCCTGCTGTCCATCGTCGGCTGGACCGGCCTGGCGCGCGTGGTGCGCGGCAAGCTGTTGCAATTGCGCGAGGAGGACTACGCCCTGGCTGCTCAAGCGGCCGGCGCCAGCCAGTCGCGCATCATCGCCAAGCACCTGCTGCCCGGGTTCACCAGTCACCTGATCGTTTCGATCACCGCCTCCATCCCGCTCGCCATCCTCGGCGAGACCGCTCTGAGCTTCATTGGGCTGGGCATGCAGCCTCCGGCCGTCAGTTGGGGCGTGTTGCTTCAGGACGCGCAGAACCTGGTGGCGGTGGCTCAGCAACAGTGGTTGCTCATCCCGGCTATCTTTGTGATTGCGACGGGGCTATTGTTCAACTTCGTCGGCGATGGGCTGCGCGATGCAGCCGACCCCTACACGCGATGAGAGGTGATGCATGACGAGCGATGCCGTGGCGACTACTTTTACTGCCGAGGCTCATGCCGGCAATGTCGGCAGAGATGACTTGTTGATCGAGGTGCGCGATCTGCACGTGCACTTTCACCTCTACGAAGGCGTGGCGCGCGCGCTCAACGGCGTGGACTTCGAAATTCGACAAGGCAAGTCGCTCGGCGTGATCGGCGAGAGCGGCTGCGGCAAATCGGTTACCGCGCAGACGATCATGCGCATCTTACCCACCCCGCCGGCCAGGATTGTCCGCGGCGAGGTGTTGCTGCACTTGCGTGATGCCAACGACGGCCGCGCTCCCGAGACGGTTCGCATCCTGGAGCTGGATGCGAGCGGCGAGAAGATGCGCAGCATCCGCTGGAAAGAGATCGCGATGGTCTTTCAAGAGCCGATGACTTCGTTCAGCCCGCTCTTCACCATCGGCAATCAAATCATCGAAGCCATTCTGCTGCACCTGCCACATCTCTCGAAGCGCGAGGCGCGCGAACGCACGATTGACATGTTGGGTCGAGTAGGTATTCCGCAGCCGCGACGGTTGGTGGACGCTTACCCACACCAACTCAGCGGCGGTATGCGCCAGCGCGCGATGATCGCCATGGCGCTATCGTGCAACCCGAAGTTGTTGATCGCCGACGAACCGACCACGGCGCTCGACGTGACGATTGAGGCGCAGATCCTCGAATTGCTCAAGTCGCTGCAGGAAGAGTTCGGCATGGCTTTGATGTATATCAGCCACGACTTGGCGGTGGTCGGGGAGATGGCCGACGAGATCATCGTGATGTATCTCGGCATGGTGATGGAACGGGCGACGACCGACGAGCTCTTCGCGCGACCGCTGCATCCTTATACCCAAGCCTTGTGGCGTTCTATCCCGCGCATTGAAGGGGATCAGGAAAGATTGATGCCGATCAGCGGCACGCTGCCCAGCCCTTACGCCGAGCACAAAGGGTGCCCGTTCTTTTCGCGATGCGAACATCGCATTCGCGGCCTGTGCGATACTCAGCGTCCGCCCATGTTCCGCGTGTCGCCGAGCCACCAGGTGAGCTGCTTCTTGTATCAACCCTGACTTGCTTGACTGACTTGACGACTTGATGACTCGATGACCTGACCGACTTGACGACTCGATGACCTGACCGACTTGACGACTCGATGACCTTACCGACTTGACGACCTGACGACCTGACCGACCTGCAAAGGATGGAGTGAAAAGCGTGACCGCACAATCAGGACAAGCCCTGCTTGAAATCACGGACCTGAAGAAATACTTCCCGGTGCAAAAGGGATTCCTCAAGCGCACCGTCGGCTATGTGAAGGCGGTGGATGGCGTGAGCTTGTCGGTGGCGGCTGGCGAAACCCTGGGCATCGTAGGCGAGAGCGGCAGCGGCAAGACCACGTTGGGCCGGACGCTGCTCCGGCTGTACGAACCGACCGGCGGCGATGTGACATTGCAGGTGGATGGCCAGGCCGTGCCGGTCATGGACCTGAGCGGCAGCGAGATGCGTCTGTTGCGGCGCAATGCGCAGATGATCTTTCAAGACCCCTACGCTTCGCTCAACCCGCGCATGACGGTGCTGGAGACGGTGGGGGAGCCGCTGTTCGTGAACGGCATCGCTTCGGGCAAGGAGATGGAGGAGCGCGTGCGCGAGGTCATCCAGCAGGTCGGCTTGCGCGTCGAGCACCTGCGCCGCTATCCTCACAGCTTCAGCGGCGGTCAGCGCCAGCGCATCGGCATTGCCAGGGCGTTGGTCGTCAGGCCTAAGCTCGTCGTGGCTGATGAGCCGGTATCCGCGCTCGATGTTTCGATCCAGGCGCAGATCCTCAACCTGTTGAAGGATTTGCAGGCGCAGTACCAGCTCACCTACCTGTTTATCTCGCACGCCATGAACGTCGTGCGTTACATGTGCGATCGCATCGCCGTGATGTATGCCGGCAAGCTCGTCGAGGTCGGTGCGAAGAACGACATCCTGAAAGCGCCCAAGCATCCCTATACCGAAGCGCTGTTGTCGTCCGTGCCGCGCACGTCGAGTCGTGTGCGCTCAAAGCGCGTGGTTTCTGCTGGCGAAGTGCCCGATCTGGCCAACCTGCCCTCTGGTTGCGTGTTCCATCCCCGCTGTAAGTATGCGGTCGAAAGATGTAAGGCGGAGGTGCCGCGGCTTCGGGCGCTGGATAGCGCACGCCTGGTCAGTTGTCATCGCGCCGAAGAGCTAGAGCTGCAAGGCATCTGAACAATGGCTCGCGGCGCCGATCGTTCTTCGTTTCGCCTGCTGCAGTCGCCGACGGAGGAGCAGCGCGCGCCGGCATGCGTTCGAACCCATCTCCCTTGACCGAGTCGGTTTGCATCCCTGGCCTGAAGGCGCGCTTCGCACTCGCGCCGCTCATCCATGTCGCCCTATACGCTGCGATGGTCGTTGTGGCGATGCTGCACCTGTATCCGACGATGATTGCGCCGCTGAACATATACGACGAAGGCATCATCGTCTACGGTGCGACGCGGGTGATGCATTGCGAAATTCCCTATCGTGATTTTTGGACGCAATACAGCCCGGGCCAGCTTTACGCCCTGGCCGGGCTGTTTCGCTTATTTGGCGTGCAGATCGCTGTGGAGCGCTGGTGGGACGTGGTCATTCGCGCCCTGCTGGCGCTGGCGATGTTTGCGCTGGCCGGATGGTTGACGACGCGCGGCGCGGCGTTGATTGCCTGGTTGATCGGCGCGCTTTGGGTGGCTTACTATGGTTTCTTCGGCTATCCCATCTTCGCCGGTTTGCTCTTCAGCCTGTTCAGCATCTATGCGCTGCTGCGAGGATTGACGTCCGGCATCGCGAGCGGCTCGCGTGATCCCGGTGGGCGACCTCTCGCGCCCGATCGGCGTTGGTTCCTGATGGGCGGCCTGGCGTTGGGCGTGGCAGCGTTGTTCCGCCACGACATGGCCATCTACTGCGCCGCTGCGCAGATGGTGATCGGCTGGCCGTTCGCGTTTGCCATGCGCACGCCGGCCGGGCGGCCGGTTGCCGAGCGAATTTTCGCCATCATGCGAATGACATTGCCCTTCGTCGTAGGGGCGCTGGCGTTGGTGGCTCCGGCGCTCGCTTTCTTCGCCGCGAGTGCTTCGCCGGTTGCGCTGGCCCAGCAATTGTTCATCTTCCCGCTCACCGAGTTTCCCAAGGTGCGTGATCTGCCATATCCTAAGCTGGACGGGTCGGTGGATAACCTGCAGTTCTACGCTCCCTTCCTGGTATATCCGCTTGCGGTCGTCGTAGCCATCTTGCGCGCGCGGCATGACCGCGCCGCCGTGCCTCAGGCCTGGGGCGTAGCGATGGTGGCCTTGTTTGGCCTGTTCGGGTTCAACCAGGCCCGCGTGCGGTCGGACACCATTCACACCGTGCACTTCTTCCTGGGGGCGGTCGTGTTGCTGCCCGTATTGTTGCGTGGCTGTGCGCCGGCCGCGCGCGGTTTGTCGGTCATCGTTGCCTCGATCGGCCTGGTGTTGACGGTGGCCACGGCCGTCAACCCCATCGCTCATTACATCGGTGTGATCGAGTCGCGGCCGGCTGCCGAACGCGATCAGCGAATGATGCTGCCGATTGGGTTGCCGGGCCGGACGAGCGCACAGCAGACCATGGCAGTGGTCACCCTGCAGAGGCTCACTGCGCCGGACGAGCGGATCTACGTCGGCCTGTCGCGCCACGATCGCGTGTTCGCCAACGATGCGATGTTCTACTTCCTGGCCCAGCGTCCCAGCGCGACCCGCTATCATGAACTGCATCCCGGCCTGACCAACACGCTGCCGGTGCAGCAGGAGATGGTGGCCGACCTGGAGCGCCACAAGGTGCGTTACGTGGTGCTCACCAACATGTTCGAGGGTGCACAGGAGCCGAACGACAGCGCCTTGAGCACCGGCGTCACGTTGCTGGACGATTACATCGCCCGGCACTACCGCACGACGGATGTCATTGGCCCCTATCGCATTCTCGTTCGCCGGCCTTGAACTATGGAAATCGCCCTCCCCGCCCACGTCGTGGTATATGCGCTGGGCTGTCTCGCCGTCATCGTGGTGATCGGTGGGATTACCTGGCTCTATACCTTCATCGAAACGCGCGTCGCCCGCAAACGCGAGCGCAACGCAGCCAGAGACAAGTGATCGTTTGACACATGCTTCCTCCCCATCACCTGACCTGTGAGTACTTCGAGAACCCCCTGGGCCTGGGCGCGCGTCGCCCGCGGCTCAGTTGGAAGCTGCGCGCCGACGAATCCGCGCGCGGCGTGTCGCAATCTGCCTACCGCATCGTCGTCGCGACCGACGCCGATTGTGAGCGCAGCGTGATCTGGGACACCGGCAAAATCCCGTCTGACCAATCGGTGCATGTGCCCTACGCCGGCCCGGACTTGCATTCCGGCCAGCGCTGTTACTGGCGCGTGTGCGTCTGGGACGAGGCCGACCGCCCGTCGGGCTGGAGCGCGGTCGCCTGGTGGGAGATGGGCCTGCTCGATGTTGGCGATTGGCAGGCGGCCTGGATCACGCCGGACTGGGACGACGCGTCGGATCTGGAGCGGCCGTGCCCGCTGTTGCGCCGCGAGTTCGTGCTGGATGGTCCGGTGCGCCAGGCGCGCCTCTACGCCACCAGCCTCGGGCTGTATGAGCTGCACCTCAACGGCCGGCGGGTGGGCGATGGCGTGCTCACGCCGGGCTGGACGACTTACCACAAGCGGTTGCAATACCAGACCTACGACGTGACCGAATGGCTGAGTGAAGGCACCAACGTCATTGGCGCCATCCTCGCCGATGGCTGGTACCGCGGCTACCTGGGTTTTGAAGGCCGGCGCAACCTGTACGGCGATCGCCTGGTGCTGCTGTTGCAGCTGCACGTGACCTACGCCGACGGCCGCACCGAAACTATTTGCAGCGATGCGCGTTGGCGCGCAGGCACGGGCCCGATTCGCATGGCCGACATCTATCACGGCGAGGTCTACGATGCGCGGCTGGAGCAACCCGGCTGGGCTGCGCCCGGCTTCGACGACCTCGCCTGGCAACCCGTGCGCATCCTCGATCATCCCCGAGATATCCTCGTCGCCCAGGTTGGCCCGTTCGTGCGCCGGCAAGAGCAGCTCATGCCCACTCGCATTTTCACTTCGCCGAAGGGCGAGACCATCGCCGATTTCGGCCAGAACATGGTGGGGTGGGTGCGGCTTAAGGTGCGCGGGCCGGCGGGAACCACCATCACCCTGCGCCATGCGGAGGTGCTCGACCAGGAAGGCAACCTATATACGGCCAACCTGCGCTCGGCCAGGCAGATGGTGCAATACACGCTCAAGGGTGAAGGCGAAGAGGTATACGAGCCGCGCTTCACTTTCATGGGCTTCCGCTACGTGCAAATCGAAGGCTGGCCCGGGATGCCGACCGCGGGCGACCTGACCGGCGTGGTCGTGCATTCGGACATCCCGCCCATCGGCGAGTTCGAATGTAACAACCCGCTGGTCAACCAGTTGCAGCACAACATCGTTTGGGGGCAGAAAGGCAACTTCGTGGACGTGCCGACCGACTGTCCGCAGCGCGACGAACGGTTGGGCTGGACCGGCGATGCCCAGGTGTTCATCCGCACCGCGTGTTTCAATCGCGACGTCGCCGCGTTCTTCTCCAAGTGGCTGCGCGACCTGGCGACCGACCAGCATCCCAACGGGAGCGTGCCGTTCGTCATACCGGATGTGCTCGGTCGCGGCAGTCTGGGTTTGGCCAGCGGCTCGGCAGGGTGGGGCGATGCCGCCGTGATCTGCCCGTGGACGATCTACCTGTGCTACGGCGACCGCGATATCCTGGCGACGCAGTACGAAAGCATGGCCGGCTGGGTGGACTTCATGCGTCGGCAAGCCGGCGATCGCTACCTGTGGACGAGCGGCTTTCATTTCGGCGACTGGCTGGATTACCGCGGCCCGAACGCGCTGCTCCCATCGCCGGTGACCAACGTCGAGTTGATCGCCACTGCTTTCTTCGCCCATTGTGCCAACCTCATGCAGCGGGTCGCGCGCATCCTGGGTAAGGCGGACGATGCCCGCGCCTACGGCGAATTGTTCGACAAGATAAAAGCCGCTTTCAACGCCGAGTTCGTCTCACCCAACGGGCGCGTCGGCCCCGGCACCCAAACCGCCTACGTGCTGGCCCTGCACTTCGACCTGTTGCCGGAGAAACTGCGCCCGCTGGCTGCCCGCCGCCTGGCCGACGAGGTGCGCAAGGCTGATTACCATCTGACGACCGGCTTCGTCGGCACGCCGTATCTGTGCCACGTGCTCACTCGCTTCGGCTATACCGACCTGGCCTACGAGTTGCTCAATCAGGAGAGCTATCCCTCGTGGCTATACCCGGTGAAGAAAGGCGCGACCACCATCTGGGAGCGTTGGGATGGCATCAAGCCCGATGGCAGTTTCCAGGATGCGGGCATGAACTCCTTCAACCACTATGCCTATGGCGCGATTGGCGAGTGGTTGTACCGCGTAGTCGCCGGCATCGAGGTGGATCCTGATTGGGCCGGTTACAAGCATGTGCTGATCCGGCCGCAACCGGGCGGTGGACTCGATCACGTGCGTGCTGCCCTCGATTCGCCCTACGGCAAGCTGGCCGTGGCGTGGACGTTGACCGACGACGGCTTCCGGCTCCAGGTGACTGTGCCGCCCAATGTCCGGGCCACGCTGCACATTCCGGCGACTCGATTGTCGCAGGTAACCGAGTCCGGTCGGCGGCTGAAGCGGGCGCCGGGGGTGCAGGTGGTCGGCCTGAAGAACGGCGCAGCCGTAGTCGAGATCGGCTCCGGTAGCTACGACTTTGCGTCCACCGGGTTGACTCTGACCCAGGCTATGGCCAAGGTGCGCCACGTCGCCGGCCGGCTGGATCGCGGCAGTTCGTTGCGCGACCTGCTGGCCGACGACGCGGCCAGGGCCGTGTTGCTCCGGCAGGTGGACGAAGATGCGCTGCGCCGGCCGCAGCTCGGTCGGCAGGATATCTCGTTGGAGGCCGCGGCGCGCATGTTGCCCGACGTGCTTACCGAGGAGCGCTTGCAGGCCATCGAGCGCGACTTGCTGGCCCTGTCGTCGGCCGGCGTCACGTCACCATCCCCAACTTGATCGCCTCGAACACCTTCAGGCGGCGCAGCAACAACAGCGTGCCGCCCAGCGCCACGGCCAGCGCGGCGGCGACGGCGAGATACATCAGCACCAGGTCGCCCCACGCCACGCGCACGATGAAGGGCGGCACCTGGTTGACCAGCGAGCCGCCCACTTGCAGGAAGGGGATGAACAGGTAGCTGGCCAGCGCGCCCAGCAAGCTGCCCGCCAACGCGCCCAGCAGCACCAGCATCGCCTGGGTAAGGATGAGATAGGTCGCCATCTGGCCCTCGGACAGGCCGATGGTGCGCAGCACGCCCAGCTCGATCGCCCGGCGGCGGAACGAGACCAGCGCATACAGCACGAAGCCGATGGCGGTGAGCAGCGTGGCTGCCAGGAAGCCGGTCGTCAACACGCCGAATAACCCCTGGCGGGCGGGCTGGGCTTGCGCCTCGCGGATGGCTGCCTGCGCGTCGTAGACATCTTTGACGATGTACTCGCGCGCGATCGCCTCGCGCGCGACCTCGTAGCCGCTTACGCCAGGCTTCGTTGTTAGCAACACGTCATACGGCATGTCTTTGCCGAGTTGCTCGAAGGTGTACTCCAGGTTGACGACGTAGGCGATCGGGTCGTCTTTGCCCTGCGTGATGATTGGGAAGTAGTCGAACCCGCCGCGGATGGTGTAAGTGATGGTCGCGCTCTCGCGCCCTGGGTTGACGATGAGCACGAGCGGGTCACCCGCCTCCAGGTTGTGCTGCTTGAGAAAGTCACGGCTGACCAGGGCGCTGTCGCGCGAGTTCGCCAGCAGGTTCATCAGCGCGCCGAACGATTGTGTGCTCAGCTCGTCGCGGTACGCCCTGGCCGCCACGGCTTGAAAGGCGCGCCGATCCACGCCCAGCAGCACCTGCTTGATGCCGAAGCTGCCGTATTCGCGCGCATAGGCCGGGAGCTGCGCGGCGCGGGCGAAGGCGGTTACGCCGGGAATGTCGAGATGACCTTCCGGTGGCAGGAAGGTCCAGTATTCCGGCTCGTTCGGGTCGCTGATTTGCTTGCCCTGGGCCAGTTCGCCGGGCGCCAGGGTAATCTTGCTCGATTCGCCGGTTTCGACCAGCCGGATGTCGGCGCCCACGCGCAGCAGCGTCGTGGTGCGCAGGTGCTCGTCGAGCGTCTTGGCGATCGAAGCGCCATATACTGCGATGCCCATAGTGAGGATGAGCAGCACCAGTGGGCCGCTGGTCTCTTTGGGCGAGCGCGCCAGCTCACGCCAGGCCAGCACTACCGGCGTCGGCGCGCTGCGTTCGGTGATTTTGCTCAGCGCCGCCATCAGCATGGGGAACAGCCGCACCACCAGCAAGCCAAGCGCTGTGAGCAGCAGCACCGGCAACAAAAAACGCACCGGATCGCTCAGGGGGTCGCGGCTGCCGGACGCGTCTGCGCCGGGCAGCACGATGCTGCCTTGTCCGCGCAACTGGTAATAGCCATACAGCGCCGGGATCAGCAGCAACACATCCAGATACAGGCGTTGCCACAACGGTTGCTGCGTGTTGCGGCCGCGGTCGGCATATTGCGACACGACGTTTTGGCGGGCGGCGCCGATTGCCGGCGCGAGCACACCCGCGATGCTGAGGCCGGCCGCGATCAATGCGAAGCGAAAGGACTGTGGCAGGCCGGCGAACTGGCCCTCGGCGTTGAACAGTGAGAACTCCACCGGTTGCGGCGGCCCGAACTGCAGGAAGGTGAGTGTGCCGGCCATCACGCTCGCCAGCCCGTAGCCCAGCGGGATGCCGATCAGCAAGGCGATCGCGATGATGGCGAGCGACTGCGCTACGTACAGGCCGAGGATGTAGGCGATGGACGCGCCCCGGCTGCGCAGCGTGGTGATCTCGCTTTCCTGTTGCCGCACCACCATGCCCGCCACCAGCACCACGAAGTAGAACACGATGGCGAACACCGGCACGCTGAAGATCACCAGCAGCAACAACAGCTCGCGCGAGGTGACCAGGTAGCGATCGAGCGCGTCGAGCAGCGCGGCCACCAGGATCACGTTGCGGTTCTCCCGAAAGACCTCGCGCTGGAGCTGACGTGCGCGCGCGGTGAACGGCGCCACGCTGTCCGCACTTAGCCTGGAGACATCGAGGATGTATTGCCAGCGCGCGGAGCGGACGGCGGTGTTCAGCAAGGGGGCGATGCGTTCGTCAAAGTCCTTCGGCGTGACGATGAGCGAATCCTTCAGGGTGTCCGGCGATAACCCCCAGTAGTCCGCGCGCGGGTCTTTCGGCAACCACACGCCGGTGATGCGCACTGGCACCTGCACCTCGATCGTCTCCTGAGCCGGGCTGCCGAAGCCGCCTGGCCCGGCCCGGGTTTGCGTCATTGAGAGCAAGAAAGTATCGCCGGCCTGCGCGCCGTAGCGTTCGGCAAACGCGCGCGAAATCAGCACGGGCACCGGCGCGCCATCGGGGTCGCCGGCCGCGGATGCGACAAGCGCCCCGTCGTTGAGGAGCGGCTCGCCCTCCTCGATCACGGCGTGCCGCGAAAAGTTGCTCATGCTGTCCACCGTGGGCTGGGCCAGCGTGCGGCCGGTGGCGCGGCCGCCGTCGTACTTCCGGGCCGTTGGGCTGCCGGGCAGCGGCAGCAAACGCCACGGCGGTGTCTGGGCGAAGGTGGCCGTCTCGATGATGGGCAGGATCGTGCGCGGCTCGATGCGCTCACGCATGAACGCGTCCAACTTCCGGTAGGCGTCGCGCGACAGGCTGTTCTCGTTGGTGGTGGCGAAGCTGAATTGCAGGGCGAACGGCAGATAGTTGGCGCTGCCGGTCCGGCCGACGGCAGTGTTCAGGTTGAGCAGCTCGTTGCGCAGCACGCGCAATTGCACCGCTGTGACGAAGACCGGGATGGCTGCCGCCAGCGCCACCGACAGGATCACGCCGAGCGACAAACAGGCCACCAGCCCGATCTGGCTGCGCAGGCGCTGGGCGACGAAGTGGAAGAACGCGCTGACCATCAGGGGGCAACCACTACGTCGCCTTCGTTCAGGCCATCCAGGATCTCCACCCGGTCGGTCGCCGCCAGCCCCAACTTCACGTCGGCGCGCCGCTGCGTGCCGTCCGGGTTTTGCACGACGACGAACTGGCGGCCGCGGTAGGTGCGCACGGTCGAGGTTGGGATCCACAGCACGTTGTCGCGCCGGCCGGTCATCGCGGTGACAATGGCCTTGACGCCGCTCTCCAACTTCACGCCGGCGTCCACCTGGATGCGCACCAGCCGGTCGGTGCGCAAGCCGCCCTCGGCCGGCACGCGTCGGATCACGCCGCCGAAGGTGACGTCGGGGTTGTTGGCCAGGCGCACGGTGACCGGTTGGCCCACGCTCAATTCCCTGGATAACTCGGAGGATAGTTCGGCCACCAGCTCGATGCGACCTGGCTTCGAGACCACCGCCACCTTCTCCAGCGGCGTGGACAGCATGCCGACCGTGACGGCCAGCTCGGTCAGCACGCCGTCGAACGGCGCAACCAGCGTGGCGCGGCCGAGTTTCTCCTCCAGCGCCTCGACGTTGATGCGGCTGGTTTCGACGTTCTTAACCAGCACCGGATCGAGCGACGCGTTCACGTCGGCCAGCCTGAGTTCGGCGCGTTGCAGGTCTATCTCCAGGAACTTGGCCTCCGCTTCGCGGGCTTGCTTTTCGGCAAGCGAAATGCCCGGTTGCCGGCTGCGCGCGATGGCCGCATCGAGCTTGAGCTGCGCCTGGGCCACGTCGAGCTGCGCCAGTTGCAGCGTTCGCGTGAACCCCTCCAGCGTGTTCGAGAGGATCGCCTGCGCGGTGCGCAGCTCGATCTGCGCCTGCCGCAACTGGTTGCGGATATCGCTCACGTCCAGCTCGGCGATCACCTCTCCCTGTTTGACCTCGTCGCCGGCCTTCTTGAACACCTTTTGCACCTTGCCTTCGGTGACGAACGAGAGTGCCTGCGATTCCACCGGTTGCGATTGGGCGCTGAATTCGATTTGCCGCACCACCAACCCGCGTTGCACGATGTAGGTGGGTGCAGCCGGCGCCGGTGGCTCGGGCACCGGCGTAGGCGTGGCCGGGACAGCAGCGAAGCCGCATGCTGAGACCAGGAGCGCTGTCAAGACAAAAAGAGAACGTTTCAAGTCCATTGCTGCGCAATGTAGCAGTCGGTTTGAGAATTTTGAGGGCGTCGTATGAGTGCGTTGGGTGCGATTATATTAAGGTGAACGCGCCAATAGCGGCCTGCCCCAGGGCCAGGCCGCCATCGTTGGGCGGCACGGCCTGGTGCGTCAGGGCGCGAAAGCCGGCGGCGCGCAGCCCGATCAACGTGCGCCGGAGCAACGTCGCGTTTTGGAATACGCCACCGCTCAGCGCCACAGTCGCCAGGCCGGTTCGGTCGCGCAGGTGGGCGCTGACCTCGACGATCAGCTCGGCAATGGTGTTGTGCACCTTCGACGCAATCGCTCCCGGGCGCACGCCGGCGCGCAGGTCGCCCACGATCGCGCGCAACATCGGCGCTGGATCGAGCACCAGCCCATCGTCATCAGTTGCTGTTTCGATCGTCCAGGGATAGCGTCCCCCTTCGGCCTCGTCGCAGCGCGCTTCCAGCTCGATAGCGGCTTGCGCTTCGTAGGTGATCGTCTGGCGCACGCCGATGAGCGCGGCGATGGCGTCGAACAGCCGGCCCATGCTGCTGGTAGGTGGACAGTGAACGGCGCGCTCCAGTTGCTGCTGCAAGATGCGTCGTTCGACCGGCGAGCATGCCGCCACGCAGGGCAAGTCGTCGTCCCAGGGGAGGCCGGCAGACCACAGATGCGCCAGCGCGACGCGATAGGGACGCTTGATGCCGGCATCGCCGCCGGGCAATGGGACATACTTCAGGTGCGCCGCTCGCCTGAACGTCCGGCAGTTAGCGATCAGCACCTCGCCGCCCCAGATTGCGCCGTCGCTGCCGTAGCCGGTGCCATCGAAGCTGATCCCGATCACAAATTCATCCGGAGCGTAGCCATGCTCGACCAGGCATGCGGCGATGTGTGCATGGTGATGTTGTGCCTTGAGTAAAGGCAGGTTGCGCTCGCCGGCGAAGCGCTCCGCCCACCGGGTGGTGAGATAGCCCGGATGCAAGTCGCACACAATGGCTTCCGGCCGGATGCGGAACAGGTGGATGAAGTGATCCACAGCGCGCTCATAGGCCTGCAGCGTCTGCAAGCTCTCCATGTCGCCGATGTGCTGGCTGAGGTAGGCGTGAGATTCGCGCGTGACGCAGAAGGTAGCCTTCAACTCGCCGCCGACCGCAAGCAGCATCGGCGCGGCCTTCGGCAGGCGCACCGGAAAGGGCGCGTAGCCGCGCGAACGACGGATGGGCAGCGGCGCGCCCTCGAAGACGCGCATCACCGAGTCGTCGCAGTGAATGTAAATCTCGCGGTTGTGGAGCAGAAAGGCATCGGCCAGCTCGGCCAGGCGCGCCCTCGCTTCATCGTTGTCTTTGCAGATCGGCTCGTCGGTCAGGTTGCCGCTCGTCATCACCAGCGGCTGCTCCAGGCCATCCAGCAGCAAGTAGTGCAGCGGCGAGTAGGGCAGCATCAGGCCGACATAGGCGTTGCCGGGGGCGACCAGCTCGCTCAGTGGCGCATCCGGCCGGCGGCGCAGCAGCACGATCGGCCGCGCCTTGCTCGTCAGCAATGCTGCCTCGGCGTCGCTCAGCTCGGCCAGCGCGCGAGCGGCGTCCAGGTCGCGCACCATCAGCGCAAAAGGCTTATCCACACGGCCTTTGCGCCGGCGCAGCGTCTGCAGTGCTGCATCGTTGGTGGCGTCGCAGGCCAGGTGGAATCCGCCAATGCCGCGCACGGCGACGATGCGGCCGGCTCGTAGCGCGTCTTGCGCGGCGCAGATCGCCGGGTCGTCCCACACCGTCGGCTGCCCGGTGCGCTCCAGCCAAACGCGCGGGCCGCAGGCCGGGCAGGCGTTGGGCTGCGCGTGAAAGCGGCGGTTCGCCGGATCGTGATACTCTGCCTCGCAATGTGGGCACATGGCGAACGCCGCCATCGTGGTTTGTGGCCGGTCGTAGGGAATATCTCGAATGATGGTGAAGCGCGGGCCGCAGTTGGTGCAGTTGATGAACGGGTAGCGGTAGCGGCGGTCGGACGGGTCGAACAATTCGCGCAGGCAGTCATCGCAGATGCATACATCGGGCGAGATAGCGGTGCTTGCGCCGGCCCGGTGCGCGCTGGCCACGATGGTGAAGGTCGTTTCGCCGGCCGGCGCCATCGCCTGGCAGGTGACTGCCTCGATCAGCGCCAGCGGCGGGGGGGTCACCTGCAATTCACGGGTGAAGGCATCGAGCGCGTCGGGAGCGCCTTCGATCTCGATGAACACGCCGTGGCTGTCGTTGCCGACGAAGCCGCCCAGGTTGTAGCGCGTGGCCAACCCGTGCACGAACGGACGAAAGCCCACGCCCTGCACAATGCCACGCACGACCAATCGGCGGCGCTCGCGCTCGCTTCCGGACATCGTGCTGCATTGTAGTGAACAGAACTGCCCGGCGGCCCTGGCCGTTCGATCTGGCCGGATGGGCGGGTTGCGCTTAATGAACGTCCCCTACAATTCACCCCATGCATGAACTGGCGATCGCCTCCAGCCTGGTTGAGTCGGCCGAGTTGGCGGCGCGACAGGCGGGCGCGGGGCGCGTCACGCAGGTGTTTTTGCGCCTGGGCGTGCTATCGGGGGTGTCGAAAGAGGCGCTGTTGTTCAGCTACGATGTGGCCGCGCGCGGCACGTTGCTGGAAGGGTCGCAGTTGATCATCGAAGATGTGCCGGTGGCGATTTACTGTGAATCATGCCGGGCCGAAGTGAGGTTGCCAGGCATACAGAGCCTGCGCTGCCCACGCTGCGGCCGGCTCAGCCCTCACATTCGTCAGGGCAAAGAGCTGGAGATCGTCGGCATCGAGATCGAAGTTGAAGATGCGATGAAAGAGGCGATATGACGACGCGCTACCTGGAAATACGACAGGGAGTTTTGAGCAAAAACGACCGCCTGGCGGCTGAGCTGCGTGAGCGCTTCGCGCGGGCCGGCCTGTTGGTGGCCAACCTGGTCTCCAGCCCGGGCGCCGGCAAGACGGCCCTGCTGGAGCGCCTGCTGGCCGAGTTGCGCGCGGCGGGCTGGCGCGTGGCGGCGGTGGTGGGCGATCTGCAGACCGATAACGACGCGCGCCGGCTGGCGCGCAGCGGCGCGCCCGTCCGCCAGATCACCACCGACGGCATGTGTCATCTGGAAGTGGACCTGGTGACCGACAAGCTGGCCGACTGGGACCTGGGCGCGCTCGACTTCCTGTTCATCGAAAACGTCGGCAACCTGGTTTGTCCCACCTGGTATGACCTGGGTGAGGACGTGCGCATGGTGTTGCTGTCGGTGACCGAGGGCGAAGACAAGCCGCTCAAGTATCCGGTGATGTTCAACTCTTCCGACGTGGCCGTCATTACCAAGCTCGATCTGGCGGCGGCCTGCGAGTGCGACCTGGCGGCGATGCGCGAGAACATCCGCAGCGTGCAACCCAACGCCCGCATCTTCGAGACCTCGGCCAGGACCGGTGCCGGCTTGTCCGAGCTGATCGGTTTTCTCGTTCAGCAACGCCAGGCCAAGCGAAATGGCCAGTAATCCCTGGAGGTCAACATGTGCTTGGGCATTCCCGGTCAGGTGCAAACGATTTACGAAGCCGACGGCGTGCGCATGGGCAAGGTGAACTTTGGCGGCATCGTCAAGGAGGTGTGCCTGGCCTATGTGCCGGAGATTGCCGTCGGCGATTACGCCATCGTGCACGTGGGCTTTGCCATCACCCGCGTTGACGAAGCCTCGGCTCAGGAGAGCCTGCGCCTGTTCCGCGAGATGGGCGTGTTGGACGAAGAGCTAAACCCGGACCAGCAGGCCGGCGCGTCGCTCCCCCCGGCTTGCCCAGCCGATCCATGGGGCGGGGCGAGGTAGATGGATCGTGGTCGCAGATCAAAGATTGCGGATTGACAATCAAGCGCAACATGAAATATCTGTCCGAATTCCGCGATAGCGCCATCGCCCGGCGCCTGGCCGCTGAGATTCGGCGTCTGGTCACGCGACCGTGGGCGATCATGGAAGTATGCGGTGGCCAGACCCACTCGATCATCCGCAACGGCATTGACCAGCTCCTGCCGGCGGAGATCGAACTCATCCACGGCCCCGGCTGCCCGGTGTGCGTGACGCCGCTGGCGCTGATTGACAAAGCCCTGGCCATCGCCTCGCGGCCGGATGTGATCTTTTGCTCATTCGGTGACATGTTGCGCGTGCCGGGCAGCCACGGCGACCTCTTCCGCGTCAAGAGCGAGGGCGGCGACGTGCGCGTGGTGTATTCGCCGCTCGATGCCGTGGCCATCGCGCGCAGCAATCCGCACAGGCAGGTGGTGTTCTTCGGAATCGGTTTCGAGACCACCGCGCCGGCCAACGCGATGGCCATCGTGCAGGCCAGGCGCCGGGGGCTGCAGAACTTTTCGGTGTTGATCTCGCACGTGTTGGTGCCGCCCGCCATCGAGGCGATCTTGAATTCGCCCGCTAACCGCGTGCGGGCCTTTCTGGCCGCCGGCCATGTATGCAGCGTGATGGGCTACTGGCAATACCTGCCGCTGGCCGAGCGCTACGGCGTGCCGATAGTGGTGACCGGCTTCGAGCCGCTCGACATCCTGGAGGGCATCCGCCGCGCAGTAATGCAACTGGAGACCGGCCAGGCCAGGGTCGAGAATGCCTATCCCCGCGCGGTGACCCAGGAGGGCAACCGGCCTGCCCAGCAGTTGCTGGCCGAGGTGTTCGAGGTCACCGACCGAACCTGGCGTGGCATCGGCGTGATCCCACGCAGCGGTTGGCGCCTGCGCCAGGCCTACCGCGAGTTCGACGCCGAGGCCCGTTTCGATCTGGCCGACATCCAGCCCCAGGAATCGCCGATCTGTCGCAGCGGCGACGTGCTGCAGGGTCGGCTCAAGCCGAATGAATGTCCGGCTTTCGGCAGGCAATGCACCCCGCGCACCCCGCTCGGCGCCACCATGGTCAGCAGCGAGGGCGCCTGCGCGGCCTACTACAACTACGGCCGCCTCGCCCCCACGCCCGACGCTTTGACCATTCCGCAGCCTGCAACGCCCAATCCGTAAAACGATGTCCCTCGATCTGAGCACCTGGACCTGTCCCCTGCCGCTGAGGGACTATCCGAATATCGTCGTGGGCCACGGCGGCGGCGGCAAACTCACCGCCGAGCTGATCGCGCATCTGTTCGCGCCGGCCTTCGCACTCCCCTCCCAGGCGCTGGGCGATGCGGCCGTGCTCGATCTGGCTGGCGGGCGGCTGGCCTTCTCGACGGATTCGTTCGTGGTGCGGCCGCTGTTCTTACCCGGCGGTTCCATCGGCGAGCTGGCCGTCAACGGCACGGTGAATGATCTGGCGATGATGGGAGCACGACCGGCTTACCTGACGGCTGGCTTCATCATCGAAGAAGGGATGCCGATGGATCAACTCGCCGCCATCGTCGCGCGCATGGCCGAAGCGGCGCAGGCAGCCGGCGTGCGCATCGTGGCCGGCGACACCAAGGTGGTGGATAAGGGGCATGGCGACGGGGTCTTCATCAACACCGCCGGCGTCGGCGTGATTCCCGATGGCGTGGTCCTGGGGCCGCAGCGCGTGCGGGCCGGCGACGTTGTGCTGCTCAGCGGCACCATCGGCGACCACGGCATGGCCATCATGAGCGTGCGCGAGGGGCTACAGTTCGAGGCTGCCATCCGCAGCGACACCGCGCCGCTGCATGACCTGGTGGCGACCATGCTCGACGCCGGAGGCCGGGCGATCCACGCCCTGCGGGATCCGACGCGCGGCGGGCTGGCCGCCGTGCTCAACGAAGCGGCGGCCGCGGCTCAGGTTGGCATCCAGATTGACGAGCGCGCCGTGCCGGTGAACCCGGAAGTGCAGTCGGCCTGCGAGTTGCTGGGGCTGGACCCGCTCTACGTGGCCAACGAGGGCAAGCTGGCCGCGTTTGTGGCCCCGGAAGCAGCGGATGAGGTGCTGGCGCGCATGCGGTCGCACCCGCTGGGGCAGCAGTCGGCGATCATCGGGCGGGTGGTGGCTCAGCCGTCCGGCCTGGTGGCGGCGCGCACACCCATCGGCGGGACGCGCATCGTCCCCATGCCGATTGGCGAGCAGTTGCCGCGCATCTGCTGAGCCTGGCGCCTGCGCCTCGGGGGTGCGTTCACACACGGGGGCATTTTCTTGTAGGGGCAGGCCTATGTGCATGCTCGCGTTTGGCGTGTATGGGCG
>JAIMBB010000073.1 GCA_023511655.1 Anaerolineae bacterium | reverse complement strand
CCCACCGCAACATTGCGTACATGTACTACCTGCGCGGCGCGCGCGACCTGCAAGGCGAGGCCTACTTCGACGACGCCAACGTCGCCGCCATCTCGAAATACACCAAAGTCGCGCCCGACGTCATCCGGCGAGCGCGCCGGCCGCACTTCGATCCCAACGGCACGGTGTCGCTGGACGACATCCAGACGCTCCAGCAGTTCTACCGCAAGCAAGGCCTGCTGAACTACGAGCAAGACCTGGACATGTCGAAGTTCGTGAACACCCGCTACCTGGAAGAAGCGCTGAAGGCGCTGGGCGGAACGGTTGAGTTCAAGTAGCCTGTGACTGCCCGATGATCCTCGCGCGCCAGCTCACCAAAACCTTCCCCGGCCCCGACGGCGTGGCCATCCATGCGCTCGGTCCGCTCGACCTGGACGTGGCGCAGGGTGAATTCGTCTGCCTGGTTGGGCCGAGCGGCTGCGGCAAGAGCACGCTCCTGCGCCTGATCGCCGGCCTGGAACAACCGACGAGTGGTGTGTTGCAAGCTGATGGCCGGCAACCCATCCTGGTCTTCCAGGGTGATTCGACCTTCCCCTGGCTCACCGTCTATGGCAACGTCGAGTATCCACTGAAGCTGCGCGGTTGGTCCGAGAAGGAGCGTGAGGCTGCGGTGGTGCACCAGCTTAGCCTGGTGGGGTTGAGCCGATTTGCCGAGGCCTATCCATATCAGCTCTCCGGCGGGATGAAGCAGCGCGTGGCGCTGGCGCGCGCGTGGGTCAGCGATCCGGAAGTGTTGCTGATGGATGAGCCGTTCGGCGCGCTGGACGAGCAAACGCGCGTGGCCCTGCAGACCGAGCTGCTGCGGCTGTGGGAGGGGCCGCAGCAGCCCGGCTCGCCGACCGCGCGCAAGACAGTGCTCTTCGTCACCCATGCCATTGACGAAGCGCTGGCGCTGGCCGACCGCGTGCTGGTGATGTCGTCGGCGCCGGGTCGCATCATCAAAGAGGTGCGCGTGCCCTTTGCCCGCCCGCGCGACGCCATTCAACTAAAGCGTGACCCGCGCTTCGGCGAGCTGGCCTATGAGCTTTGGCAGGCGTTGAAGTGATGAGGGAGATGGCTGCTGGCCCGCGTCGCCTGGTGACGGGTAAAAGTCAGTCTTGCTCGAACGGCCGGCCCAGCGCGGCCGGCGGCGCTGTTCGCAGCGCGCGCGAAAGTGACCGCCGCGCGCTCACCGGTAGATAGCTCAGCAGCCGGTCGAGCCAATCGCCTGACGTGAGCACCAGCACCAGGATCATCAGCACGAATGGCGCGACGGTGAATGCCTGCGTCGGCACATCCGGGATGGCGCTCTGGGCCACGCTGGCCAGCGATTGCAAGATGCCGAAGAGATACGCGCCCAGCGCTGCGCGCAGCGGGTTCCATCCACCGAAGATGACGATGGCCAGCGCGATCCAGCCGTAGCCGGCGGTGTGACGATAGCTCCAACCGGCCTTGAAGTCCAGCGAGAAGGCTGCGCCGGCGATGCCCATCAGCGCCCCGCCGATCAGCGTGTAGGCATAGCGCAGCGCGACCACGTTGTGCCCGCGGGCAAAGGCGGCTGCCGGTTGTTCGCCGACCGCGCGCAACGTCAACCCGCCGCGCGTGCGATAGAAGTAAACCCAAGTCGCCGCGATGAGCACATACCCGGCATAGACCAGCACATCGCCCTCGCGAAAAAACAATGGGCCGATCAGCGGGATGTCTTGCAGGATGGGAATGGGAAAGGCGGGCGGCACCGTCGGCCCGGGGATGCGCACATACGGGTTGCCCAGATAAGCCGAGAGATCGCTGCACAACAACGCCAGCACGAAGCCGATGGCGATCTGCGACTGCTTGAGCGTGATCGTCCCATAGGCGACGATCAAGGCGATCAGCGCGCCGATGACCGTCGCGCCCACGAAGCCCAGCCACACGCTCTCGGTCGCCTTGGCGACGACGAAGCCCACCATAGCGCATAGCATCACCGTGCCCTCGGCCGACAAGTTGATCACACCGGCGCGTTCGGTGATCGTCTCCCCGATACAGGCGAATACCAGCGGCGTGGCCGCAGCAATGGCTGTGGCGAGGATAACCAGCAGTTGGTTGAACTCCATGGACGGTCAGTGTTCCAGTTTACGGCCGTAGCGCTGGGCCAGGCCGCGGCCGATCAGCGCAAAAAGCACCAGCAATCCCTGGATCACGCCCGATAGCGATGACTCCAGTCCTAACGACAGCGGCAATTGCAGGCTGCCGATGTTGAGTGCGCTGAAGAAGAACGCCACCGGCAAGATCCACCGCGGATCGAAGTTCACCAGCATGACCACCAACAACCCCAGAAAGCCGAGGTTGCTGGAGATGTTGGGGATCAAACGGTGGAACACGCCGACCACCTGGAGTGCGCCGGCCACGCCGGCGAACAATCCACAAATGAAGAAGGCGCTGAGCAATTGCCGGCGCGCCGGAACGCCCAGCACATACGAGGCGCGCAGGTTTTTTCCCACTGCGCGCAGCCGCAACCCGAAGTAGGTATTGCGCATGACGACGATGGTGATGGCCAGCGCGATCAATCCCAGGATCAGCGCCACCGGCGTGGCTTCGGTCTGGCCGAAAGTGCCGAGCCACAGCGATTCGTCGAAGGGTTGGGTGCCGCTCAGAGATGCCACGCCCGGCCGCTTCCACGGGCCGAAGATCAGGTAGATGGCGATGCCGGTAGCGGCAAAGTTCAGGCCCAGGCCGGCGAAGATCTCGCTGATCCGACCGTAAACGTGCAGCGCGCCGGCCAGCAGCCCCCACAGCACCCCGCCGATTCCGCCGGCGACGATGGCCAGGGCGATCGTCAATGGCGGGGGCGCCAGGCTGGCCGATGCACCTTCCGGATGAAGTAAGCGCAGCACCAGCGTGGCGGCAATCGCGCCGAAGGTGATCTGTCCTTCCACGCCCAAGTTGTACAGGCCGGCGTTGAACGTGTAGACCAGACCGGCCGCGCACAGCAGCAGCGGGGAAAGCGTGGCTACCACGCGCCCGATCTGATCGGCCGTGCCGAACGCGCCGCTCAACATGCGGCCGATTACCGTGATGGGCGAAGCGCCGGACAACACAACCACCAACCCGATCAAAACCAGCGAGATGACGAACGCGCCAACACGATAGAGCATCGGCGGTAGCTGCCCGATCCTCGGCGACGCGGTTTGGGGTGCTACGGTGCTATCCATCCACTTGATTCGAACTCAGAAACGGCCGCCGATCATTTGGCCCAGCGAGTCGGCGGTCAATTCCGAAGCGGCGATCGGCGGCGACACGCGACCGCCGCTGAACACCATCACGCGGTCGCTGTACTGCACGATCTCGTCCAGATCGGACGAGGCGAACACGATGGCGGTGCCTTGTTTGCAGCGCGCGATCAGTTGCTGCCATACCCACAGCGTGGACTCGATATCCAGGCCGCGCGTGGGGTGTTCCATCAGCAAGACGTTCAGCGGCGAAGGCATGAGAGCCAGTTGGGTGCGCTGCTGGTTGCCGCCCGAAAGGCGCTCCACCAGCGTATCCGGCCGACCACGGATGTTGAAGGTGGCGATAGCGCGCTCCGCCTCGGCCGTTGCCGCAGCGCGGTTGATGAACAGGCGGCGGTTGGACGTGCGCAGCGCCACATGCTCCTGAATGGTCAGCCCGCTGATCAGCCCATCGCGCAACCGGTCGGCCGGCACATAGCATACGCCGGCTTGCAGAAAGTCGCGGTAGGGTTTGTGGGTCAAGTCGCGGTCGGCCAGTCGAATCGTGCCAGCGGCTGGGCGTTCGAGGCCGGCGCAGGCCATCAAGAAGAGCTGCTGCCCGCTGCCTTCCAGCCCGGCGACGCCGATCACCTCGCCGCGTTGCACGGCCAGGTGCTCGATGCGCATCTCCAGCCGGTCGCTGCGCAGAACCAGACCCTCCACACTGAGGATCACTTCGTCCTGGTGAGTAGGGGGCTTGACGGGCATGGCCAGCTCTTTGCCGAACATCATCTCGACGATACGCGCGGCGATGCTGAAATGTTGATCGCGCGGCCATTTGCCTTCGGTTTGCCTCAGGCCGTCGGCGCGTAAGTCCAACTCGCCCACCACCTGGCCTCGGCGCATCACCGTGACGCAATCGCATAGCTCTTCGACGTCTTCCAGCTTGTGCGAGACGAAGATGATGGATTTGCCCTCGCCAGCCAACTTGCGCAGCGCCTCGAACAGCAGCGTCTTCTGCGAGGCTGAGATGCCCGTGGTCGGCTCGTCGAGGATGAGCGTGCCAACGCCATTGGCCAGCAGGCGGACGATCTCGAGTTGTTGGCGTTCGCCCACCGTCAGGTCGCTCACCCTGGCCTGCGGATCAATGTCGAAGTTGAACTGAGCGCACAGCGCGCGAAAGGTGCGCTCGGCGGCACGGGGGTTGAGGATCGCCCGCATGGCCAGCGATCCGGCCATGAAATTCTCGATGGCGGTCAACGGCGGAAAGTCCAGCGGGTCCTGGTGCAACATGCCGATGCCGTAGCGCAGGGCGTCGGCGGGTGATTGGATATGCGCCGTTCGGCCATCGAGCACGACCTCGCCGCTGTCGCGGGTGATGAATCCGCTCAGGATTTTGACCAGCGTACTCTTGCCGGCGCCGTTCTCGCCCAGCAGGCCATGGATGGTGCCTGCCTCGACGGTGAGCGAGACGTCGTTGTTGGCGTGGACGGCGCCGAAGTGCTTGTGGATGTGGCGAAGTTCGACCTTCACGCTGCAAGCCGCGCGGCACAGGATTTATCCCACGCGCGAGATAAATCCTGTGCCTGTCATCAGTGTGGCCTATTTGCTCGGCCCCTCCATGCCTTCTAGCAATTGCGGCAGATACCAGATCTGCTGGTCGGTGGCTTTCTCACCATCCTTCAGGAAGACGCTGCCATCCTGGAAGTTCAACGGCCCTTTCCACAGATCAATGCTGCCATCGCCCAGACCCTTAATGAATTGGTCGAGGAACTTCTCGTTCTCAGCGCCCAGCGCTTTGCCCTTGATGTAGCCGAACGCCGAGGTATCGGGGTTGTTCAGGTCTTTCCAATCGGCTTGGGCCCACGTCCATGTGCCGGTGTAAGTGCCTTCCATGGCGCGCTTGATGATGTCCAGGTAGCCCGGCCCCCAGTTGTAGTAGTGCACGCCCAGGCAGATGTCCGGGGCCAGCTCGCAGCCGCCTTTGTAGTCGTAGTGGTGATACTTCACGGCTTTGCCGGCTTCGGCGGCTTTCTTGCCTTGCACGGCCACTTCCGGCGTGTCAATCGCGCTCATCACCACGTCGAAGCCACCGTTGTAGAAGTCGTCGGCCACCTTGGTCGGGTCGAGCGTGACGCCGGGGATGTTGAACCAGAAGCCGATCCAGGTGATCTTGAATTGCAGCTCTTTTGGATCGCGCTTCTTGTAGTTCTCCCAACAATAGCGCGCGCCCAGGTAAGCGGCGCTGGCGTAGCGGCGCGTCTCTTCGTTGATCAGCGGACCGACCGTGCCGATCTTGCCATTTTCGCTGCCCAGGGCCGAAGCGCAGCCGGCGATCATCCAGCCCGGTTCCATCTTCGACATCAGGTTGCCGAGGTTGGGCTGGTTCTTGTAGTTCTTGCCCTCCTTCCAGGCATAGTCGCCCGAAGCGTGAATCACCACGATGTTGGGATGCTTCTTGGCCGTCTCCAGAGCGTCGTCCTTGAAGTCATCGGAGTTGAAGATGACGACTTTGGCGCCTTTGGCGATCAACTCGTCGGCGACCTGGGAGCCTTTCACGTTCGGCCGATCGCCGGGGTTGACCTTGTCCACATATTCAAACTTGACGTTCGGCATCTTCTCCATGACGTACTTGGTGCCCTCGACGTGGGCTTCGTTCCAGCCCTTATCGTTCATTGGGCCGACGATAACCATGCCCACGGTGAACGTTTGGTCGGCTGCCGGCGCAGCCGGTTGGGCAGGGGCGGCGGCCGGTGGGGGAGCGGCGCACGCGCTGGCCAGGAGGCCGAGCAACACCGACACAGCCAAAACCTTCAAGCGTTTCGTTCTCATCAGGATCTTCCTCCTTTTTGCAGAATGAATGGTGGATGATTTATCGGCGCGGATACATTGATTGTCTTGCATTTGCGGCTTGTGCGCAACCTCGGAAAGCGCCGGTGCCAGGGCAGGCTGCTCATTCATCGCCGATTGGCTTGTTCACGAAGTTCATCGCGTTGTCAATGCCGTCGGTCAGCCAGCGTCGAATGCCTTCGATTGCCCGGTCGAAGACCGAATCGAGCATGGCCAGTTCAGCGGGTGTGAAGTCGTCCAGCAGGAAATCCTTCGGGTCACGGCGGCCGGGTGGCCGGCCCACGCCCACGCGCAAGCGCGGGAACTCCTCGCTGCCCAGACGGGCGATGATGGATTTCATGCCATTGTGCCCGCCCGCGCCTCCCTTGGGGCGCAGGCGCAATTGACCTTCCGGCAGATCCAGCTCGTCGTAGACCACCAGCAAGTCGCCTGGCGCGGCTTTGTAGAACCTGAAGATGGGCGCGACCGAGTCGCCGCTCAGGTTCATGAACGTTTGCGGTTTGACTAGGGCGACTTTGTGTCCCTCAATCTCACCCAGCGCCACGATGCCTTTGTTCATCATGCGCGTGAACTTCAGGCCATGCCGGTCGGCCAGCCGGTCGACGACCATGAAGCCGGCGTTATGGCGGTTGTTGGCGTACTGCTTGCCCGGGTTGCCCAGGCCGACGATGATGCGGCGTCGTTCGTCCATGTGAACGTCCTCTCTGCAGGCGCATCATCGGCCGTAATCCACCGGCCGCTGCATCAGGCGTCGAATGGCGAGCAGCACGATCTTCTTCAACACCGCGTAAGCGCCCAGCGCGACAAAGCCGAGCAGGGCGAGGCGCGCGCCGCGCATGAAAGCGTCCGGCAGTTGCGAGGCGGTGGCGACGATCGTTTGCAGCAAGTTGCGCGCGGTTTGCACTTCGGCGACCACGCCGCTGCCTGGTGTAGCAGTCGTCGTATCGGTGACCACGGTTGAGGCGGTTGGGCTACCGGGCCCGGCGCTGGCATTGGTCAGCTTCAGGTTGCGCACGATGGTTTCATTCAAGCTACCGTCCACGCCAAAGACCTGCAAGCGCAGGGCATATTGCCCGTCGGGCAGCGCGCGCGTGTTCCACACCCCAAGCATCCCGGATTCCACGGGCTGCACCGCGCCGCCGATCACGATCCACGTACTCAGGTCGGGTTCGGGGGCATAGGCCAGCTCGTAGCGGGAGAAAACCGGCGACGTGGCACTGCCCTGGATGGTGACGTTGCCGCGCAGCGCCTGGTCGCGCACCGGTGTGACAATGCGGGCCAGCGACTCGCTCGACTGCGCTGCGGCCGGCGAACCCGCTGCAAGCGCTGCGCAGGCAGCCACGACCGCAGCGCGCAATAATGCGTGCGATAAAGTGCTAAGGAAGCCCATCCTCACCAGTCGAAACTCTGGAACACCTGCACGCCGCGCGCCTCCGCCTCTTGCACGAAGGCCGGCCGTGCGTAGTGCGTGATCAGGACGGGCATGATCTCCCGATCGGGGTATGCCTGGCGCACCGCCTCAACTTTTCGCTCGAGCTGATCGAGCACGTTTTGACGTTCGACAGATCGCATATCCAGCCGCAGCTTCGACTCGCCGACGATCAGCACAGTCTGGCCGTTTCGACGTGCCTGACCGAACAAGTTGATCTCCTCGCCGTTGATTTCGGTGCGGACGAGGCGTTGCTCGAGCTCCAGGCCAAACTTCCGCTTGAGTAGCGTGGGCAGCGCGCGGTAGGCATCATTCTCCAGGGCATAACTCATCGTGCGCGATAGGCTGCCGACCTCGATCGCCAGCCCTTGAACGACCTCGGCTAACTTGTCCATCCTCTCTTCGGTGCGTTGTTGAGCCTCAATCAACTGGCGTTGACCCTCGGCCAGCTCGGCGACGCGCAGTTCGGTGCGCTGCTGGGCCTCGGCCAGCTCGGCGATGCGCAGTTCGGTGCGTTGCTGAGCCTCGGCCAGCTCGGCGACGATGGCCTTGAGCTCGTTGAAGTCGCTTGCCTTCACCAGCGAGTTATAAGCGTCGTAGATCACCTCCGCCAGCGTGTCGGCTTGATCTGGCGGGAAGGTACGCTTTAGGCGCTCGAGCATAGTGGTTTTGTTCATCGTGCGCTCACTCTCGCAGCAGATATTGTAAAGCAATTGCGCGGCCTGTATAATTAGCCCACACGCGGGGATGACAGGTTTCGACGGATTGTGTCATGTCCGAGTGGCGAGTCGAGAAGCGACTCTCGTTAAAAAGTGCGCAGCACAGTAAGTGCGAAGAAGATCAACTGGAATGCCGTCCCGATGGCTGCGTAAGCCGTGTGGGCAGCATCCGCAGCATAGCGTCTGCGGCGTCGTACATCCCCCCGCGCCGGTGGGGGGTGTAGCGGTGTGATAAAGCCGGCGCGCGTTCCACCGAGGTTCGTAAGTGGTTCAACGCGGGCTGATCGCCGAAGCTACGAACTGGCGCCTGGATAACCCTGTTGCCGGGGATGTCGGGCGTGAAAGTCAAACGGCAACTACGCTCGTAGTCACTCGCGGCAGGCGCATTTCGGACCCGGGTTCGATTCCCGGCATCTCCATTGCTACGGCCAGGTTTCGCGCAGAAACCTGGCCGTTTCGCTTTCAGCGCGCTCTCACTTCCGGGCGGTAGAGTTCCAAATATTGGGTTGGTCATTGCCCGAAAAGGGCTGAGTAGTGGAGTGTGAATTATGAAGTTCAAGCGCAATGCGACGATCGAGGCGGCGTTCAGCGAACCGGAATTTGCGGTTGGTGCAGATGGAACGCGGATTGCCTACTACATCTACGGCGAAGGGCCGGAAGTGATGTTCTGGCAGCACGGATTCAATTCCGACGCTGAACACTGGGAGTACATGTTGCCCCACTTCCCACCCGATGAATATCGCATCATTGCCCCCGATCTGCGAGGGTGTGGGCGCTCCGACAAACCCGCCGATGAAAGGGCCTACGGCTTCGATCGCCTCACTCACGATGCCTTGGCCGTCATCCGTGCCGAAGGCCTGCAAGGCTGCACACTGGTTGGACATTCGACTGGCGGGGCGATCGTGCAATGGTTGGCTGCTGAGCTGGGCGACGCGATCAAGGCGCTGGTGCTCATCGGACCGGTGCCGGCTACCGGCGTGCCGGTGAACGATGCTGCGCGCGCTATGTTTCTGCAGGGCGCAGATGGTGAAGGCAAGGTGCAAGGCCGCGCGCAGATTTTGAAACTGGGCTGGTATGGGGAGATGCCGGCAGATATCCTTGACGCATTGCTGCCCGGTGCGCTTACGTGGAGCAAAGAGGCTTTCGTCGGCGTGTTCGACACCTGGACGAGAGGAATCCACTTCCCGGAGCGCCTGGCGCACATCACCGCGCCGACCATCGTGATCGGCGGCCAGCACGAACCGTTCCTGAAGAAGGACTTTATGATGGCTGCCGTCGTCGCCCCCATTCGTGGCGCGCGTTACGTGACCGTGCTGGATTCGGCACACTTCATTCACATCCAGGCTGCGCCGGTGACGGCGGGCATCGCGCGCGGGTTCGTCGCGGCGCAACCGTCGCTACAACGCTGATGCGGGGAAGTTCGCCATGATTGCAGTTTCGTTTACCATGCCCGACGGCCGCACGTTCGGCGGCCAAATGCCGCGTGAGAAGGTGGTCCACCAGGCGCTGCACGCCTTCCTGCCCGACGAGGTGATGCACCGGCACCGCCTGCGCATCACGCTCCCCACCGGCGAGTTGATCTTCCCGGACATGTGGTTGTATGAAATCCACGACCACTATGGCCACTGCAACTTCCGACTTGAAGCCGTCCCGCTTGGCGAACACAAGGCCGACTTCACTAACTTCGGCCTCGATCATCTTGCCCTGGCCACCACCGATCGTGAAGCCTGCCGGCGCTTCTTCCAGGATGGCTTGAAAATGAAGAACGTGCGGGACGACGAGCACCTGCTTGTGTTGACTACTGGCGTGAACGCGCTGTTCTTCTTCAAGGCTGAGCCGGGCCAGCCGCTCAGCGATGGGCTGCCGTCGCGTGTGCATCACATCGGGTTCGTGGTGGATGACCTGGAAGCGGCTCACGCGCATCTGAAAGCGACCTGCCCGGAGTATGTAAGCGACTTCACGCTCCTGGAACGCGCCGAGCGGCTTTCGCTCTACGGCACGGTGGAGCTGGGGGGCATTCGCTTCATGATCCAACTCAGCCAGATCAAGCCGGAATACAAGGGCTTGAAAGGTGAGAGCGCTGCGCCGATGCGCGAGTTCTACGATTACGCTTCGCGCGATTACGGCATCCGCCTGGCGTGATGTGGCGGGCGTGCCTGGCCCGGACAAGGTAGACCAACGCGCGGCCGGCAAGACGGCGACGACCAGATGACGACTGCCCACTGCTCGTTTGGGTAAGCTAACTGTAGGTCGAGCCGGAAGGAAGATTGTCAGTCGCCGCGATGAGGGATGGCATACACTGGCGTCATGGATGCCAGTGTCATGGATGCCCGTATGGAGAAGGCGCTGCGATGGGTCGTGGTTGCGGCGCTGGCCGCGTTTTCGTTATTGAGTGCAACGCTGATCGGTGCCGCGCAAGATACATCTTTGGATGTGCCCAACTCACCCGAGGCGCTGAACCTGCCCCCGAATGCCCCCGGCATCAGCTATGGCCTGACGCCGGTGATCACCAATCTCAATCAACCCTTGTTTGTGACGCATGCGGGCGATGCGCGCTTGTTCGTGGTCGAGCGAGGTGGCTTCATCCGGATCTTTCAGAATGGTTCCCTCTTGAGCACGCCATTTCTCAACATTGCCTCGCTAGTGCGGACGAGCGGCAGCGAGGAGGGGTTGCTTGGCCTGGCCTTCGAGCCGAACTACGCCGTGACCGGGCGCTTTTACGTGTATTACACCAACAGCGCTGGCGATCAGGCCATCGTGCGCTACAAAGTTTCGGCGGACCCAAACGTCGCCGATCCTGGCAGCGCGGTACCCATCATGACCATCCCGCATCCGAATCAGAGCAATCACAACGGTGGCTGGCTGGGTTTCGGCCCTGACGGCAACTTGTATATCGGCGTGGGTGATGGCGGCGGTGGTGGCGATCCTTATTGCACGGCTCAAAACGCAAACGATTGGCGCGGCAAGCTCCTGCGTATCAATGTGGTGGGCCAGGTGACATATACCATCCCGAGCGGCAACATTTTTACCACGCCGCAGAAGCCCGAAGTGTTCGCCATCGGCCTGCGCAATCCGTGGCGCGCGTCGTTTGACCGCACGACGGGTGACCTCTACATCGGCGATGTAGGACAGGGGGCTCGCGAAGAAGTGAACTTTGCACCGTCCGGCCTGGGCGCAGGTGTGAACTATGGCTGGAGCAAATTCGAAGGCACGCTCCCTTATTCGAACGGTTGTCCGGCCAGCAGCATTGCCCCACGAGCTCCCTTTGTGGATTACGGTCGCAGCCTGGGCACATCCGTCACAGGTGGTTACGTGTATCGCGGATCGAGCTACCCCTGGCTGAACGGCGTGTATTTCTATGGCGACTTCGGCAGCGGGCGCGTGTGGGCCGCATGGCAAACGGGCACCGGCGTGTTCTCGACGACTCTGATCAACGTTCCCCAATACAGCATCTCATCGTGGGGCGAGGACGTGAATGGCGAGCTCTATCTCGTCCACTACGGCGGCACAGTGTATCGCTTGACCTCGACCTACATTGCTGGAACGCCGACCCCAACGCCCACTGCTACCGCAACACCCACGCCGACTCCGACGCCATCCCCTACGCCGACTTGCACGCCGACTTCAACGTCACCCGCGCAGCCCACTGCAACGGTGACGCCAAGTCAAGCGCCGGCCGATGGAGTCGCATTTCTCCCGCTCATCGTCAAGGGCTCCTCTTCGGCTTGTTGATGCCGACTGCCCAGCATTCGGCGTCACTCCGGTGCATTTACAAGTGCAGGCAGGCTCACGTAGTGTCTGCGCGGGACACTAAAACTGCCTTATATTGTGGTTATCGGGCATGATCTGCTAACATTGCCGTCGACAGTTTGCAAGCACGTTCGAGCCATGCCTATACAACCCAATTACCTCCAATGGATGCAGCAACCGCTTATTTGGACGGAACGCATCCGCTCGCGCGCCCTGGTCTGGACGCCGGACGCGCACTGGTTCATCAACGACCCGCTCGGCCCATTCCCGCATTGCCACCCCGATGCCAGCGAGATCATCTACATCGCGGCCGGTTGGATGGATATCCAGGTCGGCGCAAGCAAACAGCGCGTTGGCCCCGGCGACTTGTTGTTCATGCCCCCCGACCGCTATCACAATTACTGGCTGGTCGGCGACGAGACGGTATGCCTGTATGTGCTGGTGGTGCCTAACCATAAACATTGTCGCTGGCAATACAAAGACTTCAAGCCCGGCGCGTTCGAGGGCGACGCGCCGATGAAGAATGCCTTCGCCCCCGACGCAACCGAGTCCATGCCGTCCGATGAGCGGATCACTACCTACGTGCGCATCTTACCGGCCGGCCAGGCGACCGATGTAATGGTTGAGAGCATCAAGGAGAAGATGATCTACATCCTCGAGGGCGAGGCGCGCATCGAAATCGAAAGGCTTAGCGGGATGATGCAGCCTAACGATTATCAGCACGTGCCGGCCACGCATCACCATCGCATCGTCAACACCGGCCAAACGCCGCTGCGTTACTTCGAGTTCGTGTGCTTCGATCCCACCGCGCCGGCCATCATCAAACCGGAGGATGCGCATCTGGTGAAAGAATGATGGGCCATGAAAGCGATGCTCTTGGAGAGGCTGACCAGCCTGCCCCAGAACAAATCGCCCTTAGCGCTTGCTGATTTGCCTGTGCCGGCGCCGCGCGAGGGTGAGATCCTCATCCGCGTGACCGCCTGCGGCGTGTGCCGCACCGATCTGGACGAGATCGAGGGTCGCACGCCGCCGCCGCGCCTGCCCGTCGTGCTCGGCCATCAAGTTGTCGGTCGTGTCGAGGAAGTTGGCCAGGGCGCGCGCCTGTTCGAGGTGGGCGATCGGGTCGGCGTGGCGTGGATTCATGCCACGGATGGCACATGCGCGTTCTGTCGGTCGGGCCGCGAGAACCTGTGTCCTGACTTCAAGGCGACCGGCCGCGACGTGAACGGCGGCTATGCCGAATACATGACGGTCGGAGAGGATTTTGCCCATCGCATCCCCGACGGCCTGCCAGATGCACAGGTTGCGCCGCTGTTGTGCGCCGGGGCGGTGGGCTACCGTTCGCTGCGGCTGGCCGGCCTGCAGGATGGTCAGCGCCTTGGCTTGACTGGGTTCGGTGCATCGGGCCACCTGGTGTTGCAGGCGGCGCGGCATTGCTTCCCTCACTCGCCGGTGTTCGTGTTTGCGCGGCGGGCCGAGGAGCGCGAGCATGCGCTGGAGCTCGGCGCGGTGTGGGCGGGCGATCTGACCGATCGGCCGCCGGCCAGGTTGCATGCCATCATTGATACGACGCCGGCCTGGAAGCCCATCGTCGAAGCGTTGAGAAATCTGGAGCCGGGCGGCCGGCTCGTCATCAATGCCATCCGCAAAGAACCGGCCGATAAAGAGACGTTGTTGCATCTGGACTACGCGTCACATTTGTGGATGGAGAAAGAAATCAGGAGCGTGGCGAACGTCACGCGGGCCGACGTGCGCGATTTCCTGAACTTGGCGGCACAGGCCGGCATCCAGCCCGATGTGCAAATCTTCCCGCTGGAGGAAGCGAACCGGGCGTTGGTCGAATTAAAAGTGGGCCAAATTCGCGGGGCAAAAGTGCTCAGCATAGGGTAGAGCGCGGTTACGACGTCAACGTCGGCGGCAGGGTGTGCTCTGTTTTGTGAGTTAAGAAGTCGGTAGCGCCCGCGTGGGCTAACCGCAAGAGGATGTGATGCAATCCGACAATCGCTCGTTCTGGAGCCGGCCGACTACGCCGGTCCTCATCGCGGCCGCTGTTGCATTGGCCATCGTGGCCATCGGCGTGATTGCCGCGTTATCCATCATCTCGCGGCCTGCATCGCAAGCTGAACCGGTAGGCCAGCGGCCAACCGTGGTGCAAACTGTCGAGAGGCTCATCATCATTACCGCCACGCCGGCTCCGACCGAACCGCCTACGCCGACGTTCACCCCTGTGCCGACGGTCACTCCAGAACCGCCGCCGACGCCGACCGCGACGTCCACGCCCACCCCTACGCCGACGCCGCTGCCGCCGCCGAAATGGAGCGAGCTGGGCGATCTGAGCAGCGTGGAGTACACCGCTTCCACGGTGGTCGAGCGGTCGCGCCCGCGCAGGGGAATTAGCGGCGTGCTGCTTGGCACCGACCGCGTCGTGATCATGGCCCTGGGCAGGATCCGCGCCGGCGTAGATCTCAGCAAGATCAAGCCATCTGACGTTCAGGTCACCGGCCGGAGCATCAAGATCAGGTTGCCGCGCGCACAGATCTTCACCGTCGAGCTGTTGCCCGAGGCGTCGCGCGTGTTCGACAGCCAGCGCAGTTGGCTGTTCTCCGAGTATGAGGGCCTGGAGCTTGAGGCTTTGGACGAGGCGCGGCGCAAACTGCGCGAAGAAGCCGAACGCAACACGACCATGCTCGAAATCGCCGAGACGATGGCGCGGCTGCAGCTCATCGAGTTCTTGCGCAAAGCCGGTTTCGAGCAGGTCGAGATCGAGTTCGAGCGCTAGCCCTCTGGCGCGGCTCTGCATTCATTGCGATCTGATGAATCCCAAGAAGGTTCTAAAATGCGGCTATGAGCCAGCACCCCGCGACGGTTCGACCTGTCCAGCCGAGCATCCGCCGGCGCATCATCCAGGACGTTGACCCGGACGAGTACAAGCGCATCCGCAAACTGTGGATTGACCATTCTCGAGCCGAGGACGCACGCGACATTCCCGGCCTGATCGCTACGCTGGCCGAGTCGTGCGTCTACGAACTCGTCCCCACCGGCCAGCGCTGGGAAGGCCACGACGGTGCGCGAGACTTCTATCTTGCCTTTCTTGGCGCTTTTCCCGACGTGCACTTCGAAGTCTATGACATCGTGATCGGTCCGCAAGGCGTGACCGAGTTTGCCGAGATGACCGGCACACACCTCGGCCCGTGGGCCGGTTTGGAAGCGACCGGCCAGCCGATCAACGTCAAAATTGTGATTTACTTTCCGTGGAACAAAGCTGCCCAGAAGTTCGACGGCGAAAAGGTCTATTTCGACATGGCCGAGATGATGCGGCAACTGCGATGATCTCGCTCCCTATGGAATTCCATATTTCCCGCGCCGCTCGCGACCGTTACGACTTCGATCAGTCCATCTACCAATTCACAGGCAACGCCGTCTTTGCCGACTTGCAGGCCGTACGTGAATTTGCCCAACGCATGAACGACCGCCGCGACGTGGCTCGCCATCCTCATTTGGTTGTGCGCGCCGGAGATCTGCATGCCATGGGTCTGATTGACGAGCTGTCGCATCTGGTCATCCGGTTGTACGACGAAGAGATGCGCCGCCGCGGGCTGGTCCCGTTCGACCGGCGTATGTTCAGCGACGCCCTCGACTACACCGCTCAGAAGCTGGGTCCTGAAGCAGTGTATGAAGCCTTGGCGCGCTTCACCGATCGCTTCCCGCCGCTGCCGGTGTATCGCCGCGAGACCGATCCGGCGACGTATCTGGCGGCTTACAGCGTGGATGCCCTCGAAGAGCTGGTGATGCTGTGGCTGGAGAATGCCAATCCGGCCTTCGAGCCGTTCGGCGAGTTGTTCGACGATGCCGAGGTGGCCGAAGGCACGGCTTATCGCGAGGTGGTTCAGGCGGTTCGCGAGTTCTTCGATCGGCAGCCGGGATTCGGCCCGGACAACCAGACGTTAGTGGAGATGCTGCAAGCACCGGCGCGCGCGGCCCCGGATTCGTTGCAGGGCCAGTTGGCGTTCATTCAACAACGCTGGGTGCCCTATTTCGGCGAGGCGTTTGGTCGCTTCCTCACCCGTCTGCTCACCAGCTTCGACCTGATTCGCGAAGATGAAAAGGCGGCCTTCGGGTTCGGCGGACCCGGCCCGGCCCTGGTGCCGACCATCGAGGACTTGAGCGGCGTGCATGCTGCGCCGGCCGGCGATATCGCGGTGGTCGAATACGAGGCTTTCACCCCTGATACCGAATGGATGCCGCGGTTGGTGTTGCTGGCCAAGAACACCTACGTCTGGCTCGACCAGCTCTCACGCAAATATCAGCGTGCCATCACCCGGCTCGACCAGGTGCCGGATGAGGAGCTGGAGCAGATGGCAAGGTGGGGCTTCACCGGCTTGTGGTTGATCGGCTTATGGGAACGCAGTAAAGCATCGCAGCGCATCAAGCAGATGATGGGCGCGTCTGACGCCGTCGCCTCGGCCTATTCGCTCTACGACTACGTGATCGCCGAAGATTTGGGCGGTCCGGCTGCGCTCGATCATCTCAAGGCGCAGGCCTGGCGCTACGGCATCCGCCTCGCCAGCGACATGGTGCCCAACCACATGGGCATAGATTCCAGGTGGGTGATCGAACGACCGGATTACTTCCTCTCGCTCGACCATCCCCCATTTCCATCGTACACCTTCAATGGGCCAGACCTCTCCAGCGACGAGCGGGTGGGCATCTTCCTCGAAGATCACTACTACACGCGCACCGATGCTGCCGTGGTGTTCAAGCGCCTCGACAAATGGACGGGCGACGTGCGCTACGTCTACCACGGTAACGACGGCACGTCCTTCCCCTGGAACGACACCGCCCAGATCAACTATCTCAATCCCGAAGCCCGCGAAGCGGTCATCCAGACCATTCTTCGGGTCGCGCGGCAGTTTCCCATCATCCGTTTCGACGCGGCCATGACGCTGGCCAAGCGCCACATCCGCCGGCTGTGGTTCCCCGAACCCGGAGCGGGTGGAGCGATCCCATCGCGCGCCGGACACGGCCTGAGCGCGGAAGAGTTCGACGCGTTGATGCCCAACGAGTTCTGGCGCGAGGTGGTGGACCGCGCTGCAGTTGAAGCTCCTGATACGCTGCTGCTGGCCGAGGCATTTTGGATGCTCGAGGGCTACTTCGTGCGTACGCTTGGCATGCATCGGGTCTACAACAGCGCGTTCATGAACATGCTGCGCGACGAGAAAAACGCCGAATATCGTCAGCTCATCAAGAACACCATCGAATTCGACCCCGAAATCCTGCGTCGCTACGTCAACTTCCAGAATAACCCCGACGAGAAGACGGCCGTCGAGCAGTTCGGCAAAGGCGACAAGTACTTCGGCGTGTGTGTGCTCATGTGCACGATGCCCGGCCTGCCCATGTTCGGCCATGGCCAGATCGAGGGCTATACTGAGAAATACGGCATGGAGTTCCGCTATCCCAAGCTGTGGGAGTGGCCTGATCAGGCACTGGTGGCGCGACATGAGCGCGAGATCTTCCCGTTGCTGCGGAAGCGCTATCTGTTTGCCGGCGTGGACCGCTTTCGCTTGTTTGACTTCTTTACGGCCGATGGCAGCGTCGACGAAGATGTGTTCGCTTATTCGAATGCCTACGGCGACGACAAGACGTTGGTGCTGTATCACAACAAGTTCGTCACGGCCCGCGGTTGGATTCGGACGTCGGCGGCCTACGCCGTCAAACAGGGGGATGGAAAGACGCTCGCGCAGGCGACGCTTGGTGAAGCGCTCGACCTGCACGACGACGAGGCGCATTTCACCGTGTTCCATGATGCGATCAGCGGGCTGGAGTTTATTCGCAGCAGCCGCGAGCTGTGCACGCACGGTTTATACGTCGAGCTGAATGCCTATCAGTATCACGTCTTCGATCGCATCCACGAGGTGGTGAACGATGCGACTCATCCCTACGCAGAGCTAAGCGCCCGCCTGCAGGGACGCTGGGTAGCGAGCATCGAGGAAGAGCTGGAGATCATTCGGCTCACGCCGGTGACGCGCGCCTATCGGTACCTGGTGGATGCCGGCTGGATGAGGCGCATCGCCGATGACGCTGTCCGGGACAATACAGCCGAATACATACGTCTGCTTGACGACGCCGAATCACGCATGCGGGACGTGTCGGAGGCGATTCGGCATCATGTCAAGGGCGCGGATAGCGTGGATGCGGAAGTCCACGACCGCACTGCGCGCGCTGTGCGCGAGGATGTGCGACGCCTGATCGAGGCGCGTGACCGTGGCGCGTTGCCGAAAGATGATGCGACGTTCGCAGCCGTGCTTGGCTGGTTGCTGTCGCGCCGGCTGGGCGAAGTCGCGCCCGCGCTCGAGGGCGATGGGGAAACCGATCGCGAAGGCATTAGCCGGGCGTGGCTCACGCGCCGGCGGCTGGGCGACGAGCTGCAGGCTGCTTTCCGCGACTTCGGCCTGGACGACCGGCAGGCCTGGCAGGCCATGGTGCAGGTCAAGCTCATGCTGACGCATGGCGGCTTGTTCGACCACGACTCGTCTGTGTCGTCCTCCTGCGATGATGCGTCCCGTTCCGACTCTCCACCCCTGATCGAGGATTTCCCTTCCAGCACCAAACTACAGCGCCTCTTCGACGATCCCGACGCGAAGGCACTGCTTCAGGTCAATTGGCACGACGGCGCGACTTACTTCAACAAGGAAGCGTTCGAAGCGCTGATCGCGGCCCTACATGCAGCAGCAATCTTCGATCGTTTGGGCGACCAGTCGAGAGGGGTGGTGCCACTTGGCGCAGAGGCCGCACACGCCGACGCTCGGCAGTTGATCCAGGCAGCGGAACAAGCCGGGTATTGCCTCGAAAAGCTGATGAATGCGCGAACGTTTCTTCATCAGAAGGGCTGATGGGATCTCTCGATGGCGCGCTAAGCTTGTCGAAGCATGTCGGCGCTGATCGTGTTGGGCGACTGTACCATACGGCGATTGCACAGAAGTGCCCCCTGCTGCAAAGCTGCAAGCTGCAAACGGACGATGGGGGGTGCGATGTAAGGTCGGCTCCGCGCCGCTGGTTTGTGTGCGCGCGATCATGCTGGGCAAACTGCATCTGTCGCCGGCGCACCCGTAGGGCTGGCTCAATCAAATGGGACGCCAATAATCGAGGCAGCCTGATGTAAGCTGACGCTGAGCGCCGTCCGCGCA
>JAIMBB010000072.1 GCA_023511655.1 Anaerolineae bacterium | reverse complement strand
CCGGCCGGGCGACCAGATCGAATGCTTCGAACGCATCGAGGTGCAGCGCACGCTGTAAGGTGCATACCGGGTGGGCCCGCAGTCGCCGGCCCCCATCTTACCGTGTGTGAGGGCCATCGCTGCCAAGCCCGGGTAATACTTTAACCCCCCCCCCCCCATGAAATAGATTGTAGCCTGTCAGATTGGTGAGTATGAAATCTAGCTTACCATGATCCATAAATGCAGGCATCGTCTCGCGCGCATCAAACCATAGTTGGAAATTGGTAAACCAGCCGATCAGCGCAAACACCAGGGCAATAAACAGCGCAACCAAATACAGTTCGAACGCGCGTTTGAGCATCCTGCGACTTGCCTCATATACCGGCTTGTGTGCCGAGATCATGCCCAGCACGACGCCCGAAGTGGTGAAGAACACTTCGGCGGCCGATATGTAGAAATTGACATTGCCACTGAAGAGGTGAAAGACCGAATGGGTTACGACAATATGGTTCACCAGCATGACCAAGATCGCGTAACCGCGCATGAAATCAAGCCGGTCATCTCGGGCACCTGTCTGCATATAGCGCCAGGGTCGTCTAAAAGCATGGGACATATGCGCTCTCCTCGACGTTTCTCCTCACATTCATTCGTCCGCCCGTCTGAATGTTGCAGCGCGGACACCATCCGAGACAACCAGGCGTGTTAAGAATACATCGGATGTCGCGCAATCCTTCAAGCAGACTCCAGCGCAGCTTGTGGTGACGAGTCACTAGTGGATTGGGAGAGACAGTTCTGATTCGCGGACGCGAGCCAAGGCTTGCATCACACCAAGCTTTCAAACGGAGAAGAGGATATTATCCTTGCTTAGTTACAAAGCTTCTATCACAATGCTCCAAGGGCTTGACTGTAGCCGGCTTTCCGTCTGAGTTGGGCGATTAGAGCGGTCTACCAGTGAGAGATTTTCAACTGAGCATGCCCCCTTCACGACCAGCGCCACCAAAACGTTCGGTGACCGACCTGGAGCCATATTCAAGTCCGCCAGATGCACAAGATTTGAGAGAACGCGGGCGATCGGATTGCTCGACAGAGGATATTCTGATCGTACCAAGCAAATCAGGCGAGTCACAGAGCGCCACAGAGTCACAGCGAAACAACTTCGCGTAGAGGCGCGACCCTACGCCCGCGCCTCCCCCCCGTCAGCCGAAGTATTGCCCCATGCGTCGCTGATTTGATTGCTGTAAACCCAATCATTTGCAACTTGAGCAGATGGGCTGGGACCTCACCGTAATGTCGGCGGAAGAAGCGCAGCCGTCCACGATATAAATCGAGCTCGCGTTGGGTGCGGCGACTCTGGCTGCTACCGCCTCCGACGTGCACTACACGCGCCTGAGGTTGATACCAGACCTGCCAGCCAGCGCGTGCCAAACGGTAACACAAGTCCACCTCTTCTGCGTACATGAAGAAGCTCTCATCGAGTCCACCGATGTCCAAGTAAACATCGCGCTGGACGAGCATACAGGCGCCCTCAACGTAATCTACGATTTGAGGCCCCTTTAACTCGTCATCACTGCGGCTGGGATACCAGTACCCTCTGACGGCACGGCCGATGCCGGACAAGATCAAAAACTCGCGCCAAAGATTGGGGAAGGGGGTATAGGAAGCCTGAAAGCTTCCGTCAGTGTTCCGCAGTTGAGCGCCGATCAACGCCGCGCGCGGTTCGCGTATCAGCAGATCCAGCATGGCCTGCAGCGCGCCCGCCGTCAGAAAGGCGTCGCTGTTGAGCAGCAATACATGTGGTGCCCGCGACGCCCTCACCCCTTGGTTATTCGCGCGAGCAAATCCGACGTTCCGGTCATTTTCAATAACCAGCACTTGCGGAAAGTGCGTGCGCAGTGTTACCAGACTATCATCCCTGGAGGCATTATCTACGACGATCACTTCGAGATTGAGCGCATCTTTCGTCGCGTAGATGCACTCGATGCAACGCAACAAAAAATCACGGGTATTCCAATTGATGATGACGATGGAGACATCGAGTAACGCAGTCATTGATGAGACGGTTAGGCTAGGAGCGACGTCGAGCTATCAGTAGCAATAAGGCGCAAATCAGCAACACGGGTAGGATGCTGGTCACTATGATTGCGTAATCGTCAACTTCGGTCTTCAAAGACTCAAACGCAACTTCAGCCGGCAGCGCATTAACTGTAGCTGCGAATGGCGTTGGTGTGATTGCCGGCATAGCGGTCACCAACGGAAGCGCTGTGGGCGTGGGGTATTGCGCCGCTGCAGTCGCCGGCGCAGCCGCTACGCTGCGCGAATACCAGACCCGGTAGTCGGCGTTTTCACTCTCGGTAGCAACATTGTTCGTCGTAAACCAGGCCACATGCAATTGATTGCCAAGCCCAACCGCGATTCTAGGCCAGACCGGCGTGGTGCCCTCTTGACTGTAAATCACCTCAGGATCTGACCACCCCGTTCCATTCCATACCATGTGGAGCAAGCTGGGCAATGTAGCAGTGCTATCCAGACGCCCAACGAGAACCAGGTGCACATTGCCTGCGCTATCCGTCGCCATCGAATATGTGTCCAGCCTGGAGTCGGCCAATTTCCAGGTGCCAATCACCCCCGGCAGAGGAGCCGGCGCAGACCAGGTTAGACCATCATCACCAGAGATCTGATACTGCGGCACATCATCCGGCAGCTTCAACCAAGCTAAGATTAGCCTGCCGACACCGTCCTCGCCGATTGCGATAAAGCGACCACTGCCGCCGACAAAACCACCGGATGAACCCGAAAACTCCACAGCATCGCTCCACGTCTTGCCACCATCCCGCGATGCCGTGTAGCTCACCTGCGCGTCGCCGGTGAACTGCGCTAACCCGCCGCCGCGACCGGCATCCCACACCACATGCAAACTCCCCGACCGACTCTCGATCATTTGCGGTTTGATCGCCCCCATCCCGACAGGGGATATCACAACGGGCGACGTCCACGAGCGACCATCGTCCCGCGATTGCCGATACAGAAGCGCGTAACAGGTGAGGCACTCTTGAACTTGTAGATTCTCGGTTGCGATGAAATGCACTATGCCATCCCGGCCAACGATAAGCCTTGAGAAGTAAGCCCCACCCGACTGTATCACCCGTGCCACAGGCCAGCGCGCGGGAGCATTCAGATCGTGATACGGCACACGGTAATAGTGCATGATGGTATCGTTTCGTCCGACCAGGTGAACCGTGCCCACCGCGCCGAAAAAAATCGTGGGGCGCGTGGCAGCGCCGGTACTCGGCAACGCAATGATATCTGTGGGCTGACTCCAGGTTCCATCTTGATCAACGGACGAATACATGACTGCGTCATATCCTGGAATAAAAGAGGACCAAATCACATGCACGCGTCCGGTGGCGTCGGCAGCGATATCGGGGAACCACGAAAATTGACCTGCGACGGATAGTTGCACAGGAGAGGTCCATCCCGTTCCCTGAGCATACGCCCGCGGTCCGTCTACTCCAATCGTCACGCGGGCTGCGAGCGCGAATATCAGAAGCAGCACGCTACGCATACACATCGCCACCTTTCTCTGAAATCAGCCAATGCAAACAAGGCATCTTGCACAGCCGACCTAGTGGTCGGGCAGAAGAGATTTCTTTACTCCCTGGCCACTATGCTGGATCACGATGTGATACAAGGCGACCATCCCACCTAACATCATCCAGGTAAAGATGGCGTTATCGAAGCCAGTAATTGTCTGGTTGTAAGCAAACGGCAGAACCCAGTCGCCCAGCATCATGGCAACGATCGCCGAGATGCATCCCGCCAACGCGGCGTGCGCAAACGCTTCACGAAAGTCACGCTGCCCCCTCAAAGCAGCTCTAGTCCTGAGGCCCAGGCGCACAAAAGTCCCCAACATAGCGATAAAACAGATGAACCCAATCACGCCCGTCTGCGCCAACACATCGAAGAAATTATTGTGGGTGGAACGTGCATCTTCGGGGTGATAGGTCATGTTGTAGACCGCATACCCGGCCGGCCCCATACCAAAGACGGGGTGGTTGAGCACATGGCGTAAGTTCAACTCCCACAGCGTCAGTCGCTGCAACCCGCCCTCATCCACATTGGCAACCACGATGGACTCGTACAAATCTCCCAGGCGATCCAGGCTGATAATCAGGGCCACCACGCAGAGAAATGCAAACAATCGCTTTGAGTAAAAGAAGGTGACGACGCCCATACCGATGAACATGGGCAACCACCCGGACACCCATAGCCGATTCTGGAAGAAGTAAAAATAGACAGACGCTGCAATGAGGGTGAGCAAAGCCGCGCGTTGCCAACGCTTTAGCCCACGATGAAAGAGCACCAGAGCATACGCCACAATAACTACCCAAGAGCCAAAGCTGCCGCGTGACCCATTGTGGATCAAGAGAAGAGTCGGCAAGTCGAACAAGCGCGACAGGACATTCAATATCCCCAAGCCGATGATAGTGGCAACCATCCACTGCAACCACTTCACGTCCTGGAACTTGTTCGCCACCAACAACGCCATCAACGGCAATGCGATGTTCACCACAAGCGCCGCCACTTGCACCACCGGAAAGGAAGCCCAGACATACAGAATCGGATCCCGCATGAACTGGCTCCACACGTAGGCGATGATGCTCACCGCGACGAACGCGAGCAGCGGCTTATTGATCGGCGATGGACGCAGCCGCACATGCGTGATGTTGGTGAACACGAGCTGATAACCCCAAATCACCAACAGCACCAGAGAGATCGCCAGGCTGATCACGACGCGGCTATCGCGGCCGGTCGGTAGCGTGAAGAAGTTGATCAGGCCGGCCGCCAGCAACACAGCCACCAACCCGTATTCGAACCGACCCAGCCGATATATCAGCCCCCCCGCTGCAATCGCTGCAATGCCGGCCAGAATGAAGGCCGGGTCGAATCGATCCTTGACGACCAGATAGGCACAAACGGCCGACAGGCACAACACAACCAGTGGCATGGCATAGCGCACCAGCCGGAAACGGTTGCGTCCGAGATCAAGCGTGAACTGGCTCATATCCCCCCATGGTCTTTCCTTGTGCAATCCACTCTACGAAGTCGCAGAACGATTGGCCGATCGTCATCCAATTGTAACGGTCTGCGACCGCGCGACGACCAGCTGCGCTCAGCTCTTCGCGCAGCGCGCAGTCTCCAAGCAGATGTAACACGCGCTGGGCAAACTCAGATGGCGCGTCGGCGATGAACAACTCCCGCCCATTCACAAAATCCAATCCCTCCGCGCCCTTCGGCGTGGAAACGACCGGTGTGCCCAACGCTAGCGATTCCAGGATCTTCAAGCGTGTGCCCCCACCAACCCGCAACGGCACAACGCTGACCCAACTCTGTGCAATCCGCGGACGCACGTCATCGAGATAGCCGGTAAAGATAACGCCGTCATTGTGTGGAAGGTCATTCAGCCTCACGCCGTCGAGCTTGCCGGTGACGAACAACTTGACTCCAGGCCGCTGCGCCTGAATCAACGGGAAGGTCTCACGCAGGAAGTGGTTCACGGCATCGAAGTTCGCCTCATAAGTCAACGCGCCGCTGTAGATCAGCGTATCCGGCTCGGGCTGGACGGCGACACGAGCGCATGCCTCGGCGTCTACGCCGTTCGGCACGATCACTATGGGCGACTTTGCCGCTGCTATCTCCATCACCCGCCGATGCTCTACGTTCGAAACAACTGTGCATCCGTCGAAGTCGCGCAAGACAGCCCTCAGGTAGGCCACCAGCTTTTGCCAGGTCAACCAAGCACGCAATCGCCTCAGCCTCGATTGTTCGCGCGCATAGGCCTCATACAACACCGTCACTTCGACTTCGTCCAGCACACGCTTGACGGGGAGCCGACGGGCATACGGCGCCGTATCCATTTGCGACGCGACAACGACATCCGGTTGGAACCGCGCTGCCTCGAGCAAAACAGCCTGTGCCATTTCTTCGCTGTAGGTGTCTACAACGGAACGCGGCAGCGGCGAAAACAAACCCAACACAGCCTTGAGGCGACGGGGTTGAAAGCGACGCCAGGGCACCACTTTTACCTCCGCGCATAAAGCGCGCATCGCCCGAATGCGGCTGTCGCTTACGGGCTCTTCCGCAAACGAAATCAGGCTGACCTCATGCCGCGATGAGAGCTGACGGATCAAGTGATAGATGCGCAGACGCGACCCGTTATCGGCCGGATACGGATACCAGCTTGATAGAAATAGCACTCTCATCGCTACACCTGCGACTCAATAGAACATGAAACCGAGCCGGATGCTCGGCGGCCCATTCCTTCCGACCTTCCACATTCACAGGGAGGTGAGGGCGGGCTGATGCTCTTTGAGCGAATGACTTGCCGCACTCCGATATGCTTCCAGATAGCCCCGCGCCGCATTCTCCCATGTGAACAAAGGGGCACGCTTGAAGCCGAGCTGGCGCAGGCGTTCGCGCTCCTCTGGATTTTGTAACAGGCGTAACAGATGCTCGACCAGCTTCTTGTCATCCTCCGCATCCATGATCAGCCCCGCATCGCCGACCACTTCTGGAATTGCCCCACGATCAGATGCAATAATCGGCGCACCACAGGTCATCGCCTCGACCAACGGCATACCAAATCCTTCGATCCACGATGGAAAGACAAACGCCTGAGCCAGGCTATACAGAGCGGAAAGGTCCGCACGCGACACACGCACGAAGAACTTGGCCCAGCCTGCATTGACGGCTTCGTGCACGACCGGCAATACCTGGGGTGACCGCGAGAAGAACACGATTTGGTGTGCATCGCGCACCTTGGCAGGCAATGCGCCCCACGCCCGTACGATTACAGCCGGATTCTTGAACGCCTCTGCCAGGATGAATGGCTTGGTAATGCCTAGGCGCTCGCGCACCTTGGCGAGCGTCAGACGATCTTCGACGCGCTTGACATCGGCCGGGCAACCATGATGCACCACTACGATTTTGTCCAAGGCGAGTCTGCCATAGTGTGCAATGCGGCGTTTAGAGTATTCTGATATCGTAATGATCAGATCAGCCCGCCGCGCGGCCGCGTGAGTGACGACGTGCAAATAGGTCATCATCGCGATCGTCTTCAGCCTCTTCGTATGCCCACGGATGATCTCGGCTAGCGACATCAGATTGATCTCGTCGTGGATGGTGAGCACGGTGGCACCGGATGGCCCAAAACCGTAGTTGCCGGCGAAATGGTAGACATCTAAACCATCGCGAATCATTTCGCGGCTCATGAAAAAATCGTTGCGCAGAGACGAAAGCGGATTACGATAGGGCAGGAGTCGCAGGGTGACGTGGTCCGGCAAAGCCTGTCCACCCGCAGTCAGGTCGAATGGGCATTTGGTGTCGGCATAGAGATACACCTGGTGACGATCGCGGGATTCCTCGATCAACGCCGGAATCAGGTTCTTCAAGAAAGTGTGAATGCCGCCAACCAGGCCATGCGACAAGTAGCGAGCATCGATGCCAATCCTCATGCGCAACGTTATAGTCGCACGATCCCTGCGCCTCCGCAGGCTTTCACGCCATCCCGAAGCGTCCGCGGAGGAAATCTGCCCAGGCTTGGCCCATGGCGCGGCGTTGGGCGGATTTGTGGCGCCACTTGGGCTTGACGGCGTAGCTCAACCAAGTGCGTCCGTCTTGAAGGAGTGCCGCATGCAGCCAGGCCGCTATCGGCGCGCGCGTCAGCTTGAGGAAGAGCAAGCGGTTGCGCGTCATGTAATATGCAATCCGTGCCGATTCAGCTTGCCTGGCAGGCTCAATCTTATGCCATATCACGCTCCTGGGCACATAGACGATTCGCCAGCCGGCCCGACGGATGCGGACGCACCATTCGGTCTCCTCGTAATACATGAAGAATCGCGGATCCAGCAGCCCTGCCTGACGAACAGCCTCGAGGCGCGCCATCAGGGCGCAACCGTTGACGAAGTCCACCTCACGCAGCCCATCGAACTGCCCGTCGTCGAGCTGATCAAGCCCGATCATCCGCGTGGTGCCCCGCCGCCAGTCCACTTCCCCGCCGATTGAATACAGATAGCCTTTCGGCTCGAAGTAATACATCTTCGGGCCCGCGACGCCCACTGTCCGATCCGCCTCGCAAACGCGCACGAGTTCGGTCACGAAGTCGGCCGCCACTTCGGTGTCGTTGTTCAGCAGGAGCGCATAATCGTAGCCGTGGTCCAGGGCATGGCGCAGGCCGACGTTATTGCCCTCGGCATAGCCGAGGTTACGACCGGTTTCGATGACCGTGATCTCAGGGAAGCGCTCGCGCACGCGAGCAGGCGTGCCGTCGCTGGAGGCGTTGTCCACTACCAGCACATCGGCTCGAGCGTAATCCAGTCTGCGGAGCGACTCCAGACACGCCAGCGTCAGCTCGATGCCGTTATAGCACAATACGATGATGAGCACGCTAGACGACATGGCACGTGGCGCGCGATCGGATGGCCCGCTCGTAGACTGCCAGCAGCTCATTCATCTCATCGTCAATGCTGCGCGGGGTTGGCGATGCGGCGGCCCCTCTTTGCAACTGGGCGAGCAGATCGGGCTCGTCAAGCAGCCGCTGCAGTTGGTGGGCGAGGCTGTCGGCACTGCCGGCTGCGAAATGCAGCCCGTCTACACCATCCTGTACGAGTTCAGCCATGCCGCCGATGTTCGATGTGATCACCGGTGTTCCCGCGGCCAAAGACTCGAGGATGACCGCTGGGCTATTCTCAAACCATACCGAAGGAACAACAGAAACATCGAAATTTGCCAACACCTGGGGAACTTCTTTACTGCTACAAAAGCCATGAAACCGGATGCGCGAATCGCCTTCCCCCAACTGTCGCAGCCGATCGGCATAATCGGGAAATGCACCTAGGTTGCCGTAGATGTGCAACTCCACGTCCTCATTTCGCAACCGGCGGAATGCCTCACACAGCAAATGCACACCCTTGTGAGGCGCTATCTGGCCGATGTACCCGATTCGAACCTTCGGCGAAGAGTTCCTCTTCAGGTGGGCGAACCGTGACAGATCAAGCCCGCAGCGTGACACTTTGATCTCCCACGCTCCTTCGCCTAGGGTGTCACGCACACGGCGAGCCAGAAACTTAGAGAGTGAGATCACCACATCCGCCCAACGGATAGCAGCCGCCAATCGGCGGCGTCGGTCTGCATAAAGCTCGCGTTGCCTCTCCAGACCAACACTTCGCATGGCGTACTCCAATAGTCCACCAGAATAAAGGTTGACCTTTCTGACTCCATCTCGTTCGGCAAACCGACACCATGCACACCCCATCGGATCCGCAGGGATAGGATCGCACAACGTGCCATCACTGCGCAGCAGGTTATGACGGGGACAAATGAACCAGTAGTCATGCAGAGTCAGCATCGTCGGCAGTTTGTGCTGGTGGGCCACCCGCAGGGGCGCAATCCCCAGTAGATAGCCGGCCTGAAAGTGCACTACATCGGGGCGATGGTGCTGCAGGTATTGGTCGAACCACTCACCCAGCAAAGGATTATCGTAAGTCCATACTTCGCGTTGAGGCGCGTGCATTAGATCGAAGCTCAGCCGCCAGACCGGGACGCCCTCGTAGACATCGTGCACTGCCTCCAGTTGGTCGGGGCGGCCGCGGTCAATCGCGCGGATGCACACCACCTCCGCCTCATGCCCATGCTGAATCAACCAGCGCGCCAGCCGAAGCGTATACAGCTCCGCGCCGGAGCTATAGTCGGGCGGGAAGTGGTGGACGGGCAGAACGACTTTCATGCTTGAAGCTCCCTACTGTTCGCGTCGGACAAGGGGCAAATACGCTTTGGGCGGCAGAGTCACCCTCACCGTGATGGTCACGACCTGGCTGCTCGCCGCATTTTGCGCCGTCACGCGCACGTTGTAGATGCCCTGATTGGGCCCATAGTCCCTGTAAATGTGCGAGGTCGTAGACCCGCTGCCCAGCGCGCCATCGCCGAACTCCCACTTGAACGTCACATTCGTGCCCGAGGTTACGGCGGCATTGAAGGTCATTACCTCCCCAAGCTTCCTGGGACTGTCGCTGGTAGCCGATAGCCCACTGATCGGCTCATCAACCATATAGTAAGCGACGACTTGGTGATTGCCGGCCGGCATGCTGACGAAGGCGTAACTATCTGCCTTCACCAAGTCCACCTTGAACGCGACCGGCGTGCCATCAACGCTGACCGACTGCAAACTGCGGTTGTTGTAGATCGTGGGCAGGAGCGCCGTCAACGTCACCCCTGGCGTCGCAGTGGCCACGACGTTGAATGACAGCGTTGCTGCCGCTTCATTCCAGGCGACATCGGTGAACCTGGCTGCGCGCCGCGTCTCGACGAAGTTCAGCCACTCACTCGCCGTCAGGCTGGGCACCGATCGTTGTCTGGCGTAATCCAACAACTCTGAAACGAAGTATCGAACTTCGCCGTAGCCCTCGTAGTCTAGCTGCGTCATGATCGCCAGAGCTGAGTAGTCGCGCTGCAAGCTGGCGTCGAGTTGCCGAATGGTCAGATCGAGGGCATTGAACGCCCCCCAGGGTTCAACAGTCGGCGGGACGGAGCTGATCAACTGTTGCTCTGAGATCTGCGTAGGCTGTTGATAGATCGGCAACACCGTGCCGTCCTGGCGGACAAACCGCATCGGCAGGCCGCTGCCAATGATGTGTCCTCGCGGCCAGGTGCCATCGGAGAAGCGCGTCCATGCCCCATAGTGGACGAAGCTGAGATCCATTCCGTAGCCGCGGCTTGCAGCAATCTCGGCCGCAGTCGTCCAGCCTTCCCAGTCCAGATTCGCGGTGCGATAGGCGGGCGACGGGGCAAATCCAAACTGAGCCGGGAACCAGGTCGAATAGGCGGCGAAGCCCTCGGTGAGATTGTTGATCGGATAAGCGCCGGTGGGGTCATTGAATTGTCGTGGCGGCAGAATCCCAAACTCGTGTCCCTGAGCACGCATGGCGTTCACGGTGCTGCTCAATACCGACCCAAAAGACAGGAAGAAGGTGTTCTTTCCGCCCAAACTCGACACCAGGTCGGCGTAGCCCAGGAAGTAGCTATCGGGATTGGCTGCAGTGTTCGTCGTCATCAGCAACACCGATTTTGCCGTGCCGGGAAAGTACCACCACTGCGGAAGCGGCCGGGACGGAGACGCCAGTCGCTTCACCAAGGCCGCGAACAGACGTTGCTGTTCATCCGCCTGGGGCACCGGAATGCGGGTGACGTCTAACCAGGGCGTGCCGCCGCCAACGGCTCGAAACAGGTGAGTGATTCGAAAGCCGTTGCCGTCCACATCCACATCGGCCAGAGCGGGGTTGCCCTGACGAATGTAGGCCACGTTGCGCGCCAGGTCGTAGGTGAACGCAACCGCCTGCCCCAACCCAAAGGTGTTGCTGACGACGGCCGGATGAGTCGTGCCACTGTTCTGGGCAGCCGAATTGTGGATGTAGGCGATCGCGCTTCCGCTTTGCAGGTTGTAGACGTCTATCGCGCCGTGAATCTGCATGGTCTGCGTCGTCAGGCCGCTCGCCAGCAACTGTGGGTCGCTGATGCGTAGATAGCCATCCTGGCGCGTCGCAGGACTTGCGGCCAGACCGAATACTGCGGCCAATTTGGAATCCGGGCGCATGGCGACCAGGCGTCCGCCGTTTTGCACATACGTCGAGATAAGCGCGGCCTGAGCATCGCTCAACGACGTTTCAGCCAGGATGACGACGGCGCGTCCGTCGAGTTCAGCAGAGGACAGGCTCCCCAGCGAAAGGACATCGAACGCATTCAAACCTTCGGCCCGCACGATCTCTTCGAGGTAATCGCCGAATGGTGCCTGCGGCGTATTGTTCTTGACCAACAGGATCGGCTGAGAAGCGCCGGCGGACCAAACGGGCCGGGGTGATGCGATGCCTGGGAAGTTTATAGAGAAGGCTAGAACGGTGATTATCAATGCAAGTGTTCCATGTAGACGGATGAACTTTCTCATAGGGTGCTCTCAAAACAAATTCAAGGTCGCGATCGCGACATCGCATGCAGCCAGGCCGGATACACACAAAGTTGCCGGCCGATGACATCAGCGCACGCACGACTCAGACCACAGATCCGTCTTGCAGGGAAAGTCGTTGTTCGGCAGCTATACTGCAAGCGAAAGCACTTCGCCGAAGCGGGGCGTATATTCGGCCAGGCGTGCTCTCGCAGCGCGGTTTTGGGCACTTTCGACCCGCTTATGTGGAGAGCGGCGCGCGATATGACTCAACGGGTGAACGAGCGAGCCGTTCGCATCAACCCTTCCTCCAGCGTTACGCTCGGCTCCCACCCCAGTTCACATCTGGCTCGAGAAGGATCGAGACAACTCCTTCTGACCTCACCGGGCTTGGCCGGCCCGTGCACCTCGGGCAGCGCATATTCCGTGATCCGCGCCAGGTGGCTGAAGACGGCGTTGATGTCGGCGCTCACGCCGGTGCCGATGTTGTAGACACCACTGCCTTTCGTCGCGGCGAGCACGTTCGCGCGCGCCACGTCGCCGACGTATACAAAGTCCCGCGTCTGTCGGCCATCGCCATTGATAGTGGCCTGTTCACCTCGCAACATTCTAGTGGCAAAAATCGCAACGACGCCCGCTTCTCCCTTCGCATTCTGTCGCGGCCCATACACGTTGCCGTAGCGCAAGGCACAATAGTCCAGGCCGTAGTTATGCTTGTAGCTTGACAGGTAGTGCTCGCCCACCAGCTTGCTCAGGCCGTAGAAATCCAGCGGGTGCGCATCGGTGTCCTCTGGCGTCGGAATACGATCGGTCTCCCCGTAGATCGCACCTCCGGTCGAGGCAAAGATCACTTTGTGCGCGCCGTGTCGCCGGGCCGCTTCCAGCACCCGGATTGTGCCGATGATGTTGACCTCTGCGTATAAGTCGGGGCATTGCAGGCTCTGACGCACATCGGCCAGCGCAGCCTGGTGCGAGACGAGGGCCGGCTGCTCTGCCGCAAAGATGCACTCCAACGCCTCGGCATCGCGTATGTCGGCGTGGTAGAAGCGCGCTTGGGGATTCACATTCGCCACGTCCCCGCTGTGCAAGTTGTCAATCACGGCTACGCTGTAACCCGCAGCCAGAAAGGCATCAGCAACGTGCGAGCCGATGAAGCCCGCACCACCGGTCACAATTACTGTGTTGTTCATTTGAGAGTGGTCGCCTGATAGAGTTTATCGCCGACGCATGAGCATCAGCCCGATCACCGCGCCCGCCACAACGACGACCGCTGCTATGCCGGCGCTGATTAGCAACATATTGGCACCGACCGGATTCGCCTCCGGTGCTTCCAATGGCAGCGTCGTCGTCACCGACTCAGTTTGCGACGCCTCGGTCGGCAGCACCAGTGGCGTGGGCGTAGGAAGCGGCGGAGGCAGCGGCGTGAAAGTGGGCAGTGGCACCAACTCGGCAGGGCTCACCTGACGAGAGATGGCTACGGATTCCCACACGCCGGCACCATTCGGCTTTAACTCGAACAAGCGCATGAGGAGTTGGAGCAAGCCGCTGCGCGACACCAACACACTCGCCGCCGAATTTCCCGTCACGGCCGGTTGGCCCATGCTGAACTCGTCCACCTGAGCCCAGCTCCGACCGCGCCACTGAGTGAACAAGAGCCTGGCCTGGCCGCCTGCGCCGGTCGAAAGGGCCGTGAGATAGAGTTGCCCGCTGCCGTCACCGGCGAGTGTGCTGCCGCCGGTCACATTGTCAAATCCAGGCACAGGCACCGCCTGCGACCAGCGCGCGCCGCCGTCGGCGGATACTTGATACCACACGTCGGTCATTTGTGAAGTGCTGCTGATCCGGCGCGTCACATTCCACGTCAACACCACAGTGCCTGGCTCGGACAAGGCCACCCGCGGGGCATCCACATCCCCCTGCGCCACGAGCAGGGGTTCGGTCCACGTTTTGCCTCGATCCAGCGAGCGCGCATAATACACGGCAGCTGAACCGGTCGTGCCGGGGAGGACGGTCTGTAGCCAGACCGCGTGCAACACATCGTTCGCCGGGTCGAGCGCGATCTGCGGCTGGTCAACGGCATCCCAGCGGCGCGCGGCCCCGTCGGCGATCAGCACCGGCTCCGACCAGGTATCGCCGTCATCCTCGGACTGCACCAGGTACACGCCGCGCAACTCGTTGAAGGGGATCGTGTAAATCACGTAGAGCACCTGGCCGCGCGGGTCGGCGACGATGTCCGGCGCGCCGCCGATCGGCGTGAGCGCCGGCAGAGGCCGGGGTTGCGCCCAGCCGCTCAGCAGATTGGCGTCGCGCGCAAAGGCCCGGCTGTAAAAAGGACGACCGGCCGGCCCTCCGCTCCAGACCAGATGCAGGCGCGATGTGTTAGCGTCCGCGTTGGCGGCCAGGCTGGGAGCGTCCATCTTTGCCAACACAGCATCGGGATCCGCGCCGGCATTGCCGCGCTCCACGCGCAAAATCGCCGCTGGCGTGAGGAAGCGGTCACCTCTGGACACGGCGATCTCCAGCCGGTTAGCCGGCGACGTCGCACTGTCTGCACGCGACCACAAGGCGTAGATGTGACCATCGCGGTCGGTCACTATAGCGATGTGTTGCGTGGTCTCCGTAGTCACGCGACGCGCATCACCCTCCTGCGATTGCCTGTCGGCCGATAAGTTGAGGGGCGGATTCCAACTAACCGATTCGACAGGCAGGAATCGCTCCAGGCTTGCAACGCTGTGCGCGGCCCACACGTCACCCCGCACGTCGCAACCGATAGCAGCCAGCCCGGCGCCGCTCAGCGACATGCCCAGACAGCCTAGAATGCGCGTCCGCTGCGTGACGCTGTCCTGATAGCTCAACTGGACGTCGGCAGGCTTGGACCAGTTCGCGCCGTCCCAGGCCGCCAGCACGGCGTTCGCATCTGCCAGAGCGGCATCGCTGGCCGGCGTGCCGATGAACCACAACTTCCCATCACCGCCGATGGTGAACGTCCATCGCGCCGGGCAACGCTTCAAGTCGCTGAGCACCCGTTCCAGCGGAGACCACGTCTGTCCCCCATCGGCCGAGCGCCGCTGGGTCATCCCACACCCCGGAGCGGTGGAGTCGCGCCAGATGAGAAGAAATTCTCCGGAAGGCGCTACGGCGACATTGACCTGCGTTGCGATGCCAAACAGCTCGCTGATCGCGGTGATCGGTTCCGGAGCGCTCCACTTCAGGCCGTTGTCCGACGATCGCGAGAATTGGGCCTGGTCTTCGGGCGATTGTCTCCAGGTGACGATGACGTTACCGATGCCGTCGGCGGCAACAGCGATGCCGGCGCTACCCGGATCGGCCGTTCGGAAGTAGGTGGATGAGTACACCAACGTGCGTTGGATGGCTCCGCCCGTGCGCCGCAAGTAATACACGCCGGCCGGCGAATTCGGCGTTTGAGACGACTGAATGTAGGCCATGCGCAGCGTGCCACTAATATCCACCGACATGCTGCTAGCCAACGCCTGATCCGTCAGCCGCGGGCCCTGTCCCCAACGACCATTGGGCGGCATGAAGGCGTAGCGCAATCCGCGGTCGGAATCCAGCCAGGTGGCATGCACGGCTCCCGTGCCGTCCGCGATCGTATAAAGCTGTGCCGGAGGAGACAGGGTAACTTTGTTCGTGCTGGGATCGCGCTTGCTCTCGCCCACCAGGAACGGCACCGGCTGTGGTCGTGCCCACAGCATCTGCGTTCCGCTGATCGTGCCGCGGGCATAGCGCGCGCCGTCAATCGTATCCCACCACAGCGCATGCGCAACGCCATTTGGTGCCAACGCAATGGCCGGGCGAGACGCCGAGCCGGACACAGAAAGGTTGACCGGCGCCGACCATAGATCCTCGGCCTGCGCATGGGCAATGCTGGATGGAACACCCGGCAACATTACCAGGCCCATCAGCGCAACGGCAGTTAGCGCCGAAAGCACCGCCACGGTCAGTCGAGGGATTCGATGGCCTTTTCGATCCATCTCGCGCGTTCCTCCTGCTTCGTAAAAAGTGAGTACCACCAGACTCGAATGGTCAGTTGGTCCTGAGACACATCCACAGTGCGCCACAAGCGCACAGCCTCGGCAACCTGACCCCGGATCGCGTAACTTTCGCCCAGCAATTGCCGCGTCGCGCGCTGGTGTGGCGCCGACGCATAGGCTTTGAGCAGATGCGCATGCGCATCCTCAAACCGCCCGAGCGTCAGCTCGATCTGCGCCAAACGGCGGTTCGCGCCGGGATCCATGGGATCCTGCCCCAGCGCCGCCAGATAGTCGTTGATCGCCGGCTGCAGGTTGACATCGGGCCTGAGCCGCATCGCATCCTGGATGCTTCCCTCGCGATGAAGCCGATATGCCGACATTTCGGCCTGCGTTTGAGCCAGCGCGCCCATGTTTCGATAGAACATCGCTCTCGTCGCCGGCAACAGCAGCAGGCCGAGCATCACGGCGATCCCAGCCGCACCGGCAAACACCAGGATAGTCGGCCGCGGCCGACCAGGCTGCGGTGCATGTAAACGCTCTTCACGGAGCGCGCGGAGCTGCTCGCCAGGCCGAGCCAACACCCCGAAGGGAATGAACATCAATGCAACGGCCTTGCCGCCGTGGTAGCCGTAAAGCGCGTCGTCCACAACGCCGTGCAGCGCCAGCACCGTCACGGCGGCCAGGGCCGCCGTGTGCCAGCATGGCACAACATCGCGCCGCGTGAAGGCGATGACCAGCATCGCCACGAAGGCGATCAGGCCGAGCACACCTTGATTCAACCACAAGTCGAGGTAAAGGTTGTGGGCGTGGGTCGTGTGTTCGACATGGACGAGCAGCACATAGCTGGAATAGGGCATCGTGAAGTTATCGAGGCCGAGGCCAGTGAAGGGGTAGTCGCTCGCCAAGTCGAAGCTGTTTCGCCAAACGTCCACCCGATCGGTTCTCAGGCCCAAGGCGAGCGGGCCAAACAGCGCCGCCCCGATCGCCAGGGGGATGGCCAGCGTAAGCAGTGCCATCGGCCGCGACCAGCGCTCACTCAGCCGCGCGTAGCCCTTTTGCAACAACCACCCTGCGGTGGTCAACGACAACGCCAACGCTGCGCCCTGCGAGCGCCCCCCTACCAGCATCACCAGCGAAAAGCCGACGGCGATTAGGCCCAGCACCGCTCGTGCTGGGTGGCGACGCGCATCGCGAAGGTCGGGCCGATTGAAGAACGCTGCAACCTGCAAGGGGACGAAGATGGCCATGAGGCCGCTCAGGGTGTTCGCATGCAAGCGATAACCGGACAGCAGAGGCAGCGCGTCGGCCACTGTTGGCCATTGCTGATAGAGCCACCTGGTCGCGTTGTAGGGCTCGCGCCAGTCGTTAGTGAGGACGAAGTAGATTCCGATGATCAGCGGTAAGGCTGCGAAAACGATCCGCAGCGATTCAACCCGCCCCACTCGCTCCGGCATCCATACGACTGCGTAAAACGCGATGATGCCGCCCACGATCAGCCAGAACTTGCTCCAAGCGGCATCTTTGTCGTATGCCGTCCATATGCCAAGCGTTGCGGAGGCGAGGAACAACAGCAGGGGCAAATCGAACGCGGTGCGGCGAACCAACACGGATGGAGAAAGCAAAGGCCGCGGACGCTTCGCCGAGGCCTTTCTGATGACTCCCGACTCCCTGATTGGGAGTCGGGAGTAGAGAAACCGGGAGATGCGTTGCGCTCTTAAGCTTCTTTCTTGCCCAGCGCCCACTTCACCGAGCCGATACCGATTTCGAGCGCGCTCTTGATCACTTCCGGGCCGTTGATGCTCTTGAGGAAGGTCAGGATGGGACCAGGGCGGAAGGCCCACTCGCGGAAGGCGCGCTTCTGCCAATACTCCAGCTCTTCGGCCTTTAGCCCGCCATAGTCGAGCACAGTGCCTTTGTCCATGTCCACCTGTTCCCATTGCGTGCCGGGGCGGAACCAGTTGTTCTCCAACACTTCAAAGAAGAACGGCGTGCCGGGATAAGGCGCTGCAACGTGGAACAAGGCCACATCCAACGGCAGCTTCTTGGCGAAGTCAATCGTCTCGCGGATCGTCTCCACCGTCTCGCCGGGCAGGCCGATGATGAAATAGCCCCAGTTCTTGATGCCGTGCTTGCGAGCCCAGGTCAAGGCACGCGGTGCCTGTTCCATGCGATAGCCCTTGGCCGCCTTCCGCAGGATCTGCTCGTTGGCGCTCTCGATACCCCACGAGATCAGATTGCAGCCGGCCTTGGCCATCAACTCCAGCATCTCTTCGTCCACGTAATCCACGCGGCTGTTGCACGTCCACGTCAGGCCGATCTTCTGTTCGATCATCAGCTTGCACAGGCCCACCACCTGATCACGATTCACCGTGAACAGGTCGGCATACATGTGCACGTTGTGAATGCCCAAGCGCTGCAACACCCACAGCTCCTCCTGGATCTTCTCCGCAGATCGTAAGCGTACCGAATATTGATAGTTCACGTGTTTGATACAAAACGTGCAACCGGCTGGGCAGCCACGACTGGTGACAATGAACGTGTACGGCCCCTTAATCATTGGAGCGCGGTACTTGTCGAGCGGCAACAGATGGTGAAGTGGGGTGGGGAGATCGTCCAAATTCGAGATGAACGGTCGGTCCGGGTTGACTATAACGTCGCCTCCACGCCGCCAGACCAAACCCCGAATCGATGAGAGTCTTTCCAACGCGAAGTTGTCCTCCCTATCGTCTGCGAGCGCGTTTACCAATTCTTTGAAGGTAAGCTCTGGTTCACCTCGAATGATGAGGTCGAGACAAGGAAAACGCTCCATGGTCTCTCTTGGCAATGGCGTCGTATGAGTCCCAAAGGCAACCGTCCGAGCGCCCACGCTCTTGGCTAGGAATACGCCATGCATGTCATTAGTGAGGGTTGGCGCAGCGACTTGGGTAACGTAGAAGCGCGGCCGCTTGTTCCAGAGCAATCTCTCGAAGGCTGGCCAGGCCATCCTGGTGGCGATCGCATCCACAATTTCGACCGAATACTCTGGATGAACCATCGCTGCCAATTGGGCCAACGAAACCTGTGGCCAGATCATGTTTTCCCGCGATCGGCGACCAACGCGATGCTGGCAGCGAATCCAGACAGCACCATCGGGGGAAGGAGGGTTGACCAGCAAGACGTCGAGTTTGCTCTCTCCGCGCGACCCGTGCGCCAAGATGGACGGGCCAGCGTCAGGGTAGCTTGCTTCCACCATCCTGCCGGCGGTTCTCTGGTTTGCGTGAACCGGCCCAACTGCTGGCCGCTCCAAAATCTGATCAGCTCTCCCAAGGATCATCCGTGCATGCCACACGACGAGATGTCGGCAAACTGAATCAACCGAAGTAAACCTGCTCGCTACCAACC
>JAIMBB010000071.1 GCA_023511655.1 Anaerolineae bacterium | reverse complement strand
CGGAAAACCCGTATTTTTTCGCCTGCTCCAAAAGATCGAAAGGCAAATTTGACGCTGTGCGTGAGAGCGTTTCGGCCAGCCTTTGCTCAAACTCGACCAGTTCTCTAATGTTATTGAGGAACCACCGGTCGATTCCGGTGCAGGCGTAAACCTCGTCAATGCTCATCCCCAGGCGAAAAGCGTGGCGCAGGTAAAAAATGCGCTCCGGGTTGGGCGTAATCAGCCTGGATTTGATTTCTTCCCGCAGCTTCTGGGCTTTTTGCCCCCCGGTTAGCTCTTCGGGTGATTCGGCCAGCTCATCCTTGCCGTCAGCTCCCAGGCCGTACCGGTCCTGTTCCAGGGAGCGGATGGCCTTCTGGAAGGCCTCTTTGTAGGTTTTGCCCAGGCTCATGACCTCTCCCACCGCCTTCATCTGGGTGCCCAGCTTGTCCTCGGCCCCGGGGAACTTCTCAAAGGCCCAGCGGGGGAACTTGACCACCACGTAGTCAAGCGACGGCTCGAACGAAGCCGGCGTCTTCCTGGTGATGTCGTTGGGGATCTCGTCTAATGAATAGCCGACGGCCAGCAGTGCAGCGATCTTGGCGATCGGGAAACCGGTGGCCTTGCTGGCCAGAGCTGACGACCGCGAGACGCGCGGGTTCATCTCGATCACCAGCGCCTCGCCGTCCGCGGGGTTCACCGCAAATTGCACGTTGCTGCCGCCGGTCTCCACGCCCACCGCGCGCATCACAATTTTGGCCATGTCGCGCAGGCGCTGCAGCTCTTTGTCGGTCAACGTCATGGCCGGCGCGATGGTGATGCTGTCGCCGGTATGGACGCCCATCGGGTCGAGGTTCTCGATGCTGCACACCACGACGAAGTTATCTTTGTGGTCGCGCATCACTTCCAACTCGTATTCTTTCCACCCCAGCACGCTCTGCTCGATGAGCACCTGACCTACCGGGCTTTCGCGCAGGCCGCGGGCGCACTTCTCGCGCAGCTCGGCTTCGTTGTAGGCTACGCCGCCGCCGCTGCCGCCCAGCGTGAACGACGGCCGGATGAGCACTGGAAACGAGAGTCTGGCAGGGTCAGAAGCCGGACGGTCGCTCGATCCGCCGATGCCCACCAGCGCCAGCGCTTCCTCGACCGAAGAGACCGTTGCGCCCTGAGGGCATTTCAGGCCGTGCGCTTCCATCGCATCTTTGAAGAGTTGCCGATCCTCGGCCAGCTTGATGGCGCGCACGTTGGCGCCGATGAGCTGCACGCCGTACTTGCGCAACACGCCCAGTTCTTCCAGCGCGGTGGCCAGGTTGAGGGCGGTTTGTGCGCCCACGGTGGGCAAGAGGGCATCCGGGCGTTCCTTTTCGATGATCTTCTCGATGATTTCGACGGTGAGCGGCTCGATGTAGGTCACATCGGCGAACTCGGGGTCGGTCATGATGGTAGCCGGGTTGGAGTTCACCAGCACCACGCGATAGCCCTCGCGACGCAGCACTTTGCACGCTTGCGCGCCGGCATAGTCGAACTCACACGCCTGGCCGATGACGATCGGCCCAGACCCAATGACGAGGATGGAATGGATGTCGGTCCGCTTTGGCATACAGAGGCAATGTTAAACGATGGTGGGTTGATCGGGCGTGTTCACAGCCAGGGGGCAAACACTGGGTGGGCGAAGGCATTGCCTTCGCCCGTACCCGGTTGACCGAGTGCATTCACGAATAGGGGCAAAAACCTCCCGCAGGTCGCTGGCCCAAATCGTGGCAGCCAGCAGAAAACCTGCAGCAGGTTGTCACTGCCTCTGGCTGTGGGCGGGCGCTCCTGCGCCCACCCATGCACTCAAGAGCGACACCCACATCCCATTGCCTGCGGCGTGTGCCCGCGCGCCACCAGCGCCTGCTGCTCCTCGGTCGGCGCGATCCACGGCATGGTCGGCCCGTCGGGCATCTTCTCCATCGGCCGGCCGTTCAGCACGGTGAGCGTGTTGCACAGCAGGTGCTTGCCAGGGCGTGCATTCATGAACACGTCGTAGAAGGTGTAATTGCCCACGCACAACTTAAACAGCGCAATGTCGGCATATGCCCCGGGCTTGAGTGTGCCTACCTCATCCTGCAAGCCCAAAACCTCGGCCGGCCGCGCCGTGGCCGCCCGTATCACCTCTTCCAGCGACATGCCGAGCAGCAGGAACTTGCTCATCACCGTGGGCAAATCGAACATCGGGCCGTGCACGCTCATCTGGTGAATGTCGGACGAGATCACGTCGGGTTTGCGACCGGCGCTCATCAACGCCTCGGCCGTGTGGAATGAGAAGGAGCCTGCCCCGTGGCCGATATCCATGATGACGCCGGCGTCCCAGGCGCGCCGGGCGTCGTCGAGCAAGCGGCCGTCGTCATCCACGATGCGCATGGTGTGGCCGGTGAAGCAGTGGGTGAGGATGTCGCCCGGCCGCAGGTGCGCCAACACGTCGCGGATGCTCGGCCCGGCGACGCCGATGTGCACCATCAGCGGCATGCCGACGCGATCCGCCGCTTCGCGCGCCCGCTTCAGCGGCTCGATGCCGTTGGCGCCGACGGTGTTGGCGTCAATTCGCGCTTTCACGCCCAGCACGAAGTCGCGATTAGCCTCGATCAGCTTGCAACACAGCTCGGCGTCGCAGTAATTCAAGTTGGCCAGCTCATACGTCATCGCCGTCAGGCCGATGGATGAGATGTTGAGCAAGGCATAGATGCGCGCACGAGCCGGCCGCACCACATAGTCGCGGAAGCCAATGACGTTGAACGCGCCTGCCGAGCCGACGTCGAGCCAGGTGGTCACGCCACTGCGCGCGGCCACCGGGTCGGCCTGGACGCCCCAAAACGTCGCGCCGTAATACACATGCGTGTGCAGATCCACCAGGCCGGGGGTGACGATCTGGCCGGTCGCATCAATCACTCGCGCAGCGCTCTCGGCCGGGATGTTGCGATCCACCGCCGCGACACGGTTGCGCTTGATGGCGACATCGAACGCGCCGTTGAGGCATTGCGAGGGATCAATGAGTGTGCCGTTCTTGATGAGCAGGTCAAACCGCATGGGCGCGAGTGAAGCACGAACGGCGACGGAAGTCAACACTCATCTGCAGTCAGGGTCAGTTCATCGGTCGAGCCAGACGCCAAAGATCAAAAGCGCCCCCTCAATAACAAAAGCTTAACAATCATGCCTTCGCGAAACTAATTGCACTAAACCACCTGCGACGTGTATTTCATTGAAGGACAACTGCTCTTAGCAAGTAGCAAGGCAACGCACACCACGCAATCCGATGCAATGTACCGCACAAATCAGGAGAGGGTTTTGACATGCAAAAGCTAGACATTCGCCATTTCAAGTATGGGTTCGCAACACATGCAGTGCCGTTCAACGCGATGGCCGGGTTAGCACCGTCCACCAAATCGCCCAGAGCAGGTGATTTGGTAGCGGCAGAAGTGCTAAGCATCGGTAAGCACAACATGATAGAAGACCGCACCGGCATATCGCATCACATCTTCCCCGGAGACCGCATCATCAGCACCTTCGGCAATCGCTACGCTACCGACCAATATGAAGGTTACGTCCCCGAACGCACGCCGGATGAGTTCGATTTGTTGTCTGTGGGCGGAGTATGCGGCCATGTCGTCTCGCAACACACGACGATGCCCTCACCCACGCGACTTCGTTTCCTGGGATTCGTCACCGACCTTCAAGAGCAGCCGTTGAACTCGGCGCAATTCGGACTGCCGCGCCGCACCCCGAACGGCACATGCGAAGTGATCCTGGTGGTCGGCTCTTCGATGAATTCGGGCAAGACGACAACCGTGGGGACGCTAGTTCGCGCATTATCTCGGGCCGGCCTTCGCGTCTGCGCAGCCAAAATCACCGGCACAGCCGCTGGCAAAGACGGTCGCTACTTCGCCAGTTGCGGCGCAGCACGTGTGTTGGATTTCACCGACGTCGGGTATCCATCCACATACCTGCTCGATCTGCATGAGTTGCTCGACATCTTCGCCACGCTGCTGGCTCACCTGCAAGACGAAACCCCTGACTACATCGTGATCGAAGTGGCCGATGGCATCTTCCAGCGAGAGACCCGTATGCTGCTGGAAAGCGTTCGCTTTCGCGCGCACATCAACCATGTCTTCTTTGCAGCCAATGACAGCCTGTCAGCAGAATGCGGCGTGCGTCACCTGAACGCTATGCGTCTACCGCTGCGCGCAACGAGCGGCATCGTCACCCAAAGCCCATTGGCTATTCGTGAAGCGGAGACGGCAACCGGTCTGCCATGCCTGAGCATCGAGCGGATGATGTCGGGCGAGGTCCTGACTCTGCTTGGGCTGAATCAAGGTCTGCCAGCGCACTCCGGCTTCCGCTTGCAGGCGTTGCAGCCGGCCATACCATGATTTGCCAGCCAATGGCCTCGCCGGTTCATCAGCTCGCCCAAAAAGCCAGCGAATGGCTTAAGCGCCAACCGGTATGGGTGAGCCTGACGCAAATCGTGCCATATCTCAAGCCGGAACGACGGCGGCTGGCGCTGGCAGCCGCCGTCTCCGTCGCATTCTCGACTGCCGAAGTCACTAGTCCTTTTTTGATCGGCGCAATTGCAGACAAGATCGTCGGAGCGTTGAACGCAGGAGACGCTGCTTTCAGCGCCCTGGTCGAGATGCGTTGGATCGTCTTGGCGCTGGTTGGGTTGGCCGTCATGCGCAGCAGCCTGCTCGTAGTTCAGCGCGCGCTGGGCGGACGCATCGGCGAGCAGGTCGCATCGCGTATGCGCAGGGCACTATGGCAGCACGTTCAGGACCTGCCCACCGAAGCCGTGGAGCGTCGCGGCGCCGGACGGTTGCTCGTGCGGTTCATCAGCGACACACGCGCCGTCCAGAGGCTGGTCAGCGACGGCCTGCTGAACACCAGCCATGAACTGTTGATCGCAGCAGCTTTGCTGGTGGGATTGATGTTGGTGAACTGGCGTGTGGGATTGGCAGCCGCGATGGTATTACCGGCCTATGCAGTCATGTTCCACATTGAAAATCCGCGCTTGCGCCAAGCCAGCCGAGCACGCCGCCGTCGTCGCACACGAATGTCAGCCTATCTCGTCGAGCGCATCCATGGCTTATTCGTGGTCAAAGCGTCCTCGCAAGAGAAAGCGGAAAGCAAGCGCTTCGAACGGCTGACGCGCAAGCTGGCCAACCGTGGAGCAAAAGTCGCTGCCATCGGCGGTAGGATGCATGGCTACGCGATAGGCGCGACGGCAATGGCCAAAGTGCTGGTGCTCATCATCGCCGCAGCCGAGGCCGATGCGAACCGTCTAACCGTTGGCGGCTTGATCACCTGCTTAACTCTACTGAGCTTACTACTGCCGATCCTGCGCCAAATCGTCATTGCCAATCGCTACCTGCAGGAGGCCCACATTTCAATTCAGCGCCTAGTCGAGACGTTGGCCGAGCCGAATGAGAAGGCTAACGATGATCAGTTGTCAGCGCTGCAAGTAAGCAATGGTGAGGTCTCCGTGGTCGGCGTCAGCTTCAGCTACGGGGAAACGCCAGTGCTGGACTACATCAACCTGCGCGCCCGTCGCGGCGAGCTGGTAGCTATCGTCGGACCAAATGGCTCAGGCAAAAGCACCCTGCTGCAGATGCTACCACGCTTACGCACACCGACCGCAGGTCGCATCTTCGTGGATAGCCAGGACATTGCGCGCACAAAGGTGTCTTCGGTGCGTGCGCAGATCGGGTTTGTGAGCGGTGACATGCCGCTCTTCGACGGCACGTTGCTCGACAACGTCCTGTATGGCGCTCCCCCCGAAGCAGACGAAACACAAATCCAGCGGGCAATTCATCTATCCGGCGCGGACCACATAGCGAGAACTCTGCCAGACGGTTGGCAAACGCGCGTTGGCGAGGGTGGGCGCATACTCTCGCCAGGGCAACGGCAACGCATCGCCCTGGCGCGCACCCTGGTGGCCAATCCACCGATCATCGTGTTGGACGAAGCGACCAGCGCTCTGGATGCAGAAGCCGAGTATGCGCTGGCCAACGCGCTGCGGACGCTGGCGCGCGACAAGACGGTGATCGTCGCTGCGCATCGTCTACCCACTCTGCGACTGGCCGATCGAATCTATGTCTTGCACCGCGGCCGAGTGGTGGAACAGGGCACACATGAGTCACTGAGCCAGCGACAAAGCATCTATGCACAGTTATTCAAACTGTCGAGGGCGGATTGTCCATCAACCGTTGCCGAACAGCAGCGGACAGAGTAGGCCGATCAACCGAAGCGATTCGGATCGAGCAAGCCGATGTCTATCTCCGGCCTGGCACCGGACAACACCTGCGCCATCAGCCTGCCGGTGATCGGCCCCAGGCTCAGGCCCAGCATGGCATGTCCGGCGGCGATGCTGAGGTTGTCGTAATGGCGCAGACGGCCGACGTAGGGCAGGCCATCGGGCGACACCGGCCGCAAACCGCGCCAGACCGGCCGATCGCGAAAATCTTCCTCGCTGAACGCAGAATAGTAGGCACAAGCCGCCTTGACAATGCCGCGCACGCGCGCCGGGCTGATGGACTCATCCAGGCCGGTGATCTCCATGGTTCCCCCGAAGCGCAACACGCCATCCAGCGGCATGGGCGTCACCGCCACGCGCGCTTCGACGAGGATAGCGCACATCTCCGGCAGCTGCCTCGGCTGCGCGAGCGTGATGCTGTAACCCTTGCCCGCCTGCATCGGCAGCCGAACCTTCAGCCCACGAGCGATCTGAGGCGCCCAGGCGCCGCCGGCGATCACGTACTCGTCGGCTTCCAATTCGCCATCGCTCGTGCATGCGCATTCGACGCGCCGCCCACGGATACACCACCCCCTCACCTCAGTATGCCAGAAAAACTGCGCACCCTCGGCCTGTAGACGGCGGGTCAGGCCAGCGACGAAGCGTTGCGGGATCAAATGGCAATCCTGTGGAAAGTAAACGGCGCCGACGACGTCCATGGCGACGTTCGGCTCCAGCCGGGCTACTTGTCCCGCCGTCAGCACGTGTGCAGGGATGCCCAGTCGGTTCGCTCGTTCAGCCAGCGCCGCCTCATCGCGCAGGGCGTGTTCCGTCTTGCACAGCATCAGCGAGCCTTTCTGAACCAGGCCGAAGTCGTTGCCCCACTCGCGCGCCAGGTCGGCAAAACACTGTCGGCTGGCCAGGCTGAGGTCGCGCAACAGCGGCTCGGTCTGCGCGGCCTTTGCGGGGGTTGCCGAGCGGATGAACTTCCAACCCCAATCCACCAGCTCACGGCTCAGGCGCGGGCGAATGTAGAACGGACTTTCAGGGTTCCACATTGCGCGCAAGCCATAGCTCACCATGCCAGGCGCAGCCAGCGGCGCAAAGTGGCTGGGGACGATCATGCCGGCGTTGCCGAGCGAGCACGAGTCGTGATCCGGACCGCCGCGCTCCAGAATGATGACGCGATGGCCAGCCCGCAGTGCATAGTAGGCTGTGCATAGTCCCACCACCCCGCCACCGACGATTAGGATCGTTTTGGCAACCATGGAATGCCGTCAGGAACATGATTGTATTCCCAACGGCACTGTAGAGTGATGGCAACCGGTAAAATGTCGGCACGTATGCAACCGACCAGCATCACCGCGGACAGGACAAATGCCCTGCTGATCATCACCTGGGACGACGGGGAGACGTCGGAGCTTCCGTTCAAGCTGCTGAGTGACTTGTGCCCTTGCGCCACGTGCAACGAAGAACGCAACAACCCCGACCCGCTCAAAATCCTCCGCCCGCGGTCGTATGAGCTGGAGACAATCGTCCCTGTCGGCAACTACGCCATCAACATCGCGTGGAAAGGCGGCTGCCGCTTCGGCATTTATTCGTGGGAGTATTTGCGGAAGATGACGGATCTGCTGCGCGGCAATCCAGGGTAGATGGCCAGATAAGAACCGTTCGTCCTATCAGCTAACCATCCGCTTTTTGAACGTCGCGCGATGCCAATTCGGGAAATCCTCCAAATCGAGCTTATCTCTAGCTTCGACCTTCATGGGGATCCGGCCGATTCGGCCATTCGCCGACCGGATACCCATCTTCGCAGCCGATGCCGCTTGATGCCCATTGTGTGAGTTGCGTCGTTGAATGTCGATGTCTGTGCGAAGTGGTTTGGTCTCGTTCATCTCCATCATCAAGATGATGAACGTGCGACGAGTCGCCGCCACCCTGCGAGCCCAGACAGATTTCGTTGAGGTTATGCTGAAATCGCCCGATGGCCCCAGGAGGTCACGATGGGCTGACGACTGCCGAGAGGGTCAGCCCGGCCGCAGAGCGTCACTCAGCTCCGCCTCTAACAGCAACCGGCGGACATACCTCCCGCGCTGGATATCCCACGCGGCGCACGTGAGCAAAAATAAGCGCCGGTCGTCGCGACGATAGATCGCTTTCACGTCATCGGGGCGCAACAGGCGGCGCCCGACCACGCGATAGACCCACGCCCGCCCATCCTGCGTTTTCAACCACACGGGAGCGCCCGAACGCAGGGCGCCGAGTCCGTAGAACGGCCCACGGACGTCTCCTTCCAGCGTGACGTGGCCGGCCAGCACCATCGCCAATGCGTCGCCCGGCCAGCGCCCAGTGGTTTGTAGCAGTCCGACCTCACGTGCGCCGAGCCGCGCTTCATCCCAGGCGCCATCCAGGATGGGCAGCAGCACGATCGGCGCATCGTGCAAGCCGAGGTCAGGGATACTCAAGGCAGCAGGCGGCGCCGGCGGCGAGGGCATTCGACGACGAAGCACGAATGGCATCGCTGCCAGCACGCTGAGTGCCTGTCGCCTGTTGAGCCGTCTCATCTGCGTCCGGTGCCGGGCAAATGCTTCGGCACGATCAACGTATGGGTGGTGTTCGATTGCGTCACCCCGTGGCTGCTGGTCAGCACGGCCGTGTTGAGCAAGGCGTTTGGCGACCGGGCGCGTTCGTTGATGCGCACGGTGATCGTGAACACCAGTTGTTCGTTAGGCCCCATTGCGTCCAGCAGCAGCGTCCAGGCATGGGTGTTCGGATCGTAATTGAACGTGCCGCGCGGCACGCTGGCGCCGAGGTAGTCTGCCAGCGGAGAGAGCGCATCGCCCACGACGACGTTGCCGATGCTCACCGGGTTCGGATTAATGATCTCGATGGTAAAAACCACGACGTCTCCCACCTGCCCCTGCTCCAGGTTCACCCGCTTGATAATCCGCGGCCCGGCGAGCGCCAATTCAGGGGTCGCGGTTGGCTCGGCAGGCGGCAAGGGAGGAGGCGCATCGGTGGAAGTTGGAGGTGGCGTTGATGTAGGAGTCGGAGTTGGCGTCAACGTGAGGGTGGGGACAGGCGTATCCGTCGGCGTCGGCGTGGGCACATCCGTCGATGTGGGGACAGGCGTATCTGTCGGCGTCGAGGTGGGCACGTCCGTCGGCGTCTCAGTGAAACCCGCGGGGGCATTCAGGAAGCCGGTGGGCGACCCCAGTGCCAGTGGAGGAGTCTGAATCATCAACCCCGTTGCAACAACAACGGTCAGCATGATGAGAGCAAGGGCGAGGGCGGATTTCAACTTGTCCATGTTTCTCCTTGTCCGGCTTCGGCGTCTGGCATCTCAATGGAAAAGTCCGGTTACCGTAGCAAGTCGTAGCCATATCCCGCACCCGAGGTTTTGGCGCTCCTCGTTTTACCGCACCAGCGTGGGTAAATATACTGCATGCGTTGCCCAGCGCCGATTCGGCATCAGCGTTGGGTCGCCGAGCAACGTGTAGGCGTCGAGCAGATCGAGGTATAGCCCGCCCGCGGCCAGGGCCAATTTGCCGGCCAGCGCGGCATCTCCTGCCCGGCTGCCGTCGAGCCAGGCGCGCATGAATCCCTGCCCCAGCGCGTCGTGACCGCTCGATAGCGTGAGCCCGGTTGCGCCCCAAGTTGCGACTGCACCACGCCCGGCCGCGCGGACCAGCGTTTCGTCCAGCGTGTCTTGCAGCTCGTGAAAACGCGCCGTGTAGCACGTCAGGCCAACCACGACCGGCGGCGCGACGCTGACCGGCAGCGTTGCCACATCGTCGCGATGAAACAAGCGCTCTGCGGCCCACTGGCGCGGCGAAGCGTGCCCTAGAAAGACCACCACGCGTGATGAGTTCCAGTGATTTAGCAAAGTCGCGCGCGTATCGGTGAGCGCGAGTGGCGTCATCATCGCCGCGGTAACAGTGAAGTAGGCTGCCGGCACGACGCCTGCCAGCAGGTTTGCTTTGGCCGGGAAGTTGCCGGCGCTGTCCGCGTTGTCCGCTATAAACGTCGCGTAGCGCGCAGCGGGCATCAACAACGCATCCTCGTAGGAGAGTGTCTTGCTCACCAACTGCTGTGCCTCGGCAGGTGTGTTGACCGGCCAGCGTCCCACGGCGATGTCGGGCAGATTGTCGTTGCCGTCCAAAGTAGCGAAGCGATTGTCCGCCGCTGTCTCGCCAAGGAAGGGATTCACCTCGGCGAGAAGGGGAGGCAGCAGCGTCATGGGCGATGCAGCGCGGTAGCGTTTCGGGTCAAGCGTCCCATCGCCGACGAGCAGCACATATGCTGGTCGCACGGCAGCGTGGTGATAGTGTGCGGCGAGGTAAGCGCGGATCGCAAGGGGATCCATGCGCCCATCGCCGTAGTGATCGTAGATCGCTTGTGTGGTTTGCACGACCACTGCGAAGCCTTGCGACCGCCGGCGCGCGATCAACGAGGACAAAGCAACCTGCAGATCTGGATGCGTGATGATGTGAAAGTCTCCCTGCGCCGCATCGAGCGTGGCCGGCTTACGGACGCGCAGAGGCGCGACCGTCTCGGTAAACGCTGCGTATGTGCGCGGCAGGTCGGTCAACGGATCGCCGAAACGAACCCCGTCGGCGCTCAACTCCCAATGGCTTAAGCGAACCGGCTGGTTCGGCGTGGTCACGTCCAGAAGATAAGCCACCGAATCCCGCAAGCGATATGCTCGTGGCACCGATTCTCCCTGCAGGGGTGAGTGACCGATCGCCCCGCTGCCATCGGTTCCTACTGTTACTGCCACGGCGTCTACCCACATGCCCTCGCTCATCACTTCTGGCAGTCCCGGCAACGTCAATGCCAATGGAAGCACCGTGGGGACCTGCGCTCCCGGCTCTGGGGCATCCAAATCGAAGGCGAAGGTTGTGGTGAGCGCCTGTCGTCCATCCCAGGTCACTTCGCCAATCAGCCCACCGTTGAGCCATACCTGTACGCGATGGTCAGGCGATTTCGGCGTCTCGGTGTAGCCAATTAGCCAAAGCGTCAGCACGGCCGGGCCAGCAAGGGCGGCAGGCAACGTGAGCGACTGGCTCCACGTCTGGCCTCGCTGCACATTCGCCCAAGTCCAACGGTCGCCGTCGCGGTTCAAGGGCGGGCGACAGCCACAATCGGGTGTGTAAAGCAGGTTCTGTTCGAACAGAAACGTCGTTCGCAACGTGCCGTCGGGCAATCCATCCGGCACGGCGCTGCGCGTCGGCATGCGCGGCACAGGCTCGCCCGCATCCTCCAAAACCCAGGTGTCATGATCGGCATAACGACTGAAGCGCGGCTGCGCGTAGAACAGCAGGCGTTCATCCGGTTCGAATTCGGCGTCCATGTCGCCCTCCCACAACATGGCCACATCCTGGCCTGCCTGTTTCAGGCGGAGCGTGTGTGGCGAGCCGACGACAAAGCCGGCTGCTTTGAGCATGGCGCGGTTGATGGACACCAGGCCGCGCTCGGCGACATCAACGAGGAGAAACGGTCGAGAGGCAGCGAGGGATGATTGGCGGTCGGCTGTTGGAGGCACGTCACCGATGGCCGCAGGGTTGACCACGTGCGACGCAATCGTGAGCAGCAGTGGGTCGGACGGAGCTGCCCGGGGCAACGCCTGAGCACCAAGCGGGGCGGGCCAACGCACGGAGGCTTGCAACGCGGTGACCACTTCCCAGCCATTGGCCGTGGGCCGGGCAGGAAAGAACAGCGCGCGCCCCAGTCGAACGCCCCGCATGACGCCGGCTTCCTCGACGTGCACCGGCCAACCGGCGGGCAGCGGCGGCAGGAAAGGCGTCTCATCGGCCGCCGGCAGGTCGAGTTGCGACCGCAGCATCGTCTCCACATGCCTTATTTCCACCGTCACCGACGCGACGCTCGCCCCTGCTGCCGGCAGCGCGATCAACCAGGCAGCGTAGGGCAACGCCCGGCCGTCGGCCAGCGGCCAACGCAGGGGCAGATCGGCCAACCGATCATCTCGTGCGAGCGTCCAGGTCAAGGTCAGGCCATCCGGCGCGAACGCGACGCCGAGAGGTGAATCATCATCGGCCTTCGCATGCTGCGCGCCGGCCGTGAGGTGATGCATCCCCGGCATTAGGCCTTGTGTCAAGGATAGCGCCACGGCTACGATGAGCTTGGCGTGCCAGCGCATACCTACTCCATCCGTGCGACGAACGGCAGCCACACCCGATATGGCCACAGGCTGACGGTTGCCCACACGGGCGATGCATGCAACGTCTCCCGCCCACCTGTATCTATGTATGCCAGCCAGTACCACCACACCCCGTCGGCAGGCACCACGTCGTCGAACACATAGTTGGCACCGCTGGTCCCGCCCATCGCCGCCAGTACCGTGCCGACAGGTACCGCCTGAGCCGGATCATCCACCGGCGCGCGATACAACCGGAACGCAAAGTTGTCATGCTCGGTCTCAGTCTCCCAGGCCAGCGTCACCTGGGAGCCGTTGATCGCCGCCACGTAGAACACTCGCAACGTCACCGCTGTGGGGACGTTGATCACCTCGGCATCATCTTCCGGCAAATTGGTGGGGTTGCCGTGTTCATCCTGCGTCCCCTCGGCGATGAGGGCAACGTTCGTCGTATTCACAATGTCGGCAATGACACGGAAGACGACCGTGATCACGTAGCTCTGACCGGGCGGCAGCGGCGCGCCGTAGCCGTTAGGGGCAGGAGAGGTGAGATCATCCCAGGTCAGCCGGTTCGATGACACCGTGTGCGGCTCGGGCGTTGCCGAGACGTAGCTCAGCACCTCGCCGTCGAAGCGATCCTCGACCCTCAGCCGGGTGATCGCGCTTGGACCGGTGTTGGTGATGCGAATGGTGAAGGTGACATAGTTGGGCGCGATCGCGTCGAAATCAACTCCGACGAGGTCTTTTTGGATCGCCACGCGCGGCTCGATCGGCGTGGTTGGATATTCCGCGCCGTTGTTGCCCGGATCGTCGCCCGGCGTGTCTGTGGTGGTCGTCGCCGTGTTAGTAAATGGTTGATTCAGCGCTACCGAGGGCGAGACGCGCACACTGACGGTGAGCAAGGCGCTTTGGCCGGGATCAAGGTCGCCGAGCAGCCAGGTGAGCACATTGCCGACCACGGCTGTCGGTAACGGGGCAGCGCTCTGATAGGCCACTTCCACGGGCAGCACGTCGGTCACCAGCACGTTGCGCGCCACGCTCGGCCCCAGGTTGGTGACGATGAGTGTGTAAGTAAGCAGCGCGCCCGGCGCGACAAACGCGGCATGGCCGCGCTTGCTCAGCACGAGTTCTGCCAGGGTTGTAATTGGCGTGGTCGTCTCGTCGGCGTTGTCGGTCGGGTCATCACCCATCGAGCTGGTAGTCACCACAGCCGTGTTGGTGATCAATGTGCCGGCAGGCAGCGACGCGCTGAGCCGGACGGTGACGGTGATCAGCGCAGACAGGCCCGGCGGCAATGCACCGAGCGTCCAGCTCAACAGATTGCCGCTGACCAGCGCCGGCTCCGGCGTCGCACCGACGTAGCTCACCTCGGCGGGCAGCGCATCGGTCACAACCACGTTTTGGGCAGCGCTCGGCCCATCGTTGGTGATCGCCAGCGTGTAGGTCAGCGGCGCGCCGGCAGCAACCGGCGAAGGCGCCGCGAATTTGCGCAGCCGCACATTGGCGACGGCCTCTACCGGTGTAGTAACCTGATCGGTGTCGGTCAACCCGCCGCTGTCGCCGATGGCAACGCTGTTCAGCAACAGCGTGCCGCTCGGCACGTCGGCGTTCACCAGCACGACGACCGAGACCTGTCCGCTCGCGACCGGGTTGAGCGTCCCCAGCGACCAGGTGAGCACGCCGCCGCTGACGTTGCAGGCCGGCGCGCAGTTCACCAACGTCACGTTGGCCGGCAGCGCGTCGGTCAGCACCACGTTCAAGGCCGGCTGGTTGCCGGTGACGGTGTAGTGGATGGTGTAGGTCAACGCCTGGCCGGCGATGACTACGGTCGGCGTTGCCGACTTACTCACGGCAAGGGCGTGACTGCTGCTCACCGGCGTGGTCACTGTGCCAGTGATCATCTGCCCTGACGTGTCACTGAGCAGCGCGGTGTTGACAATCTGCGTGCCGCTGATCAGCGGGCTGGCTACTTGCACCACCAGCGTCACCACGCCCGTCGCCTGGGTCACCCCACCCCCGGCCGGCAACAGGTCACCCAACAGCCACCTCACCAACCCGGGATTGCCCACTCCGGGGTCAACGCTGGCCGGCGGCGTCGCCGAGAAGAACGTGGTGTTGGACGGTGTGGTGTCGCTCAGCGTCACGCCGTAGGCCGGCGCATCGCCCGTGATAGTGAAGGCGATCGTGTAAGTGAGCAGTTCGCCAGCCTGCACCGGATTCGGCTGCGCCGACTTGACCACTTCCAGCACATGCGAGGAGGTGACCGTATCCGTCACTGTGCCCTGCGTCGGCGTAGGCACCTGGTTGCTCGTCACAACGGCCGTGTTGACCAGGTTCAGGCCATTGGTGAGCGGCAGGGCGATGGTCACCGCGAACGTCAGCGTCATCGGCACGTTGGGCGGCAGGCTATCGATCTTCCAGGTCAGCGCCGGCAGGCCCGTGTCGCTGTTGATGTCACCGCCGTCGATCGAGCCGGGCACATAGGTCGTGTTCGCCGGCACGACGTCGCTCACCGTCACGTTCGTCGCTACCGCGTTGCCCGTGTTGACCACCACGATGACGTAGCTCAGCACGTCGCCCGGGCGCAGCGGCGCGCCGTTCAGGTCCACGCTGGACTTGGTCAGGTTGAGGATCGGCAAACTGCCGACGGTCGTCGTCGCCGTGTCGGTATCGGTGATGCCTTGATTGCTGGTCACGACTGCCGTGTTCACGATCTGCGTGCCGTCCGGCAGCGGACTGTTCACCTGCACCACCAGCGTGACCAGGCGCGACTCGCCGATGCTTAGCGTGCCCAACGTCCAATTTACGATCCCGCCTGACTCGCCGCAAGGCGTCGGGCTACAGCTCACAAAGCCGGTGTTGGCCGGCACAGCATCGGTGATTACCACCCCGGTGGCAGAGACCCACCCGGCGGCCGTCACCTGCAGGGTGTAAGTCAGCAAGCCGCCGGCTTCGACTATCGTCGGCGTGAAAGACTTGGTCAGGTCGAGCGTCGGATAGCCCAGGTGGATGTTGGTCGTGCCGCTGATCGGGCCGTAGTCGCGGTCGCCCGGCGTCGCTCCGGGCAAGCTGGACCAGCTCGCAGACGCAGCGTTGATCAGGTCCACGCCGGCCGGCGCGTTGGTGCTCACGACTGCTGTGTAGGTGATGACCAGCGCGCCGCCCGGTGGCAGGCCCAGCCCTGCGCTGAAGGTGATGATCCACTGGCCGCTGAGGGCGTCGTAGCCGGTGAGGTAGTCGCTGCCGGCCACCGGCGCGCCATTAATGGTCACAGTGATTAGTGTCGGCGGCGCGTCGCGCAGGTATAGCGGCAACGTGTCGCTGAACACCAGGTCATAGGCAGCAGAAACCGTCGCGCCGGTCGCGTTGGTGATGCGCACGGTGTAGGTGACGGTTTGGCCGGCGCCGACGGTGCTGCTGGTGGGCGGGTCGCTGGCCTTGACCAGCGTCAGTGCCGGCTCGGTCACCGTTACCTGGGCCGAGTTGGAAGGCGTCGGCCCGCCATCCCGGTGGCGCAACGTCGCCACGTTGGTCAGCACATTCCCGGCCTGTCCACCCAGCGGCGAGGACAGCACCGCCGTCACCGTGATGAAGCGCTGCTGGCCGGCGGGGATGCTGGCGTAGGTGACGGTGAAGGCGTTGCCGTTGACGACTGCCGCCCCGTCTGGCGCTGCGCTCAGGGCCTGCAATTGCAACGCCGCCGCAAGCTGGTCGGTGACCGTGACGTTGTAGAGCGTGGCCGTGATCGGCGTCGCCGGCAGGATCAGCACGTAGGTGACGACGCTGCCAAGCGTGGCCGTGGGTGGCGCGACCGACTTGGCGATGCCGGCATCAGCAGTGCGATGTGAGACGCTGTCGCCCCCGTCGCTGTATTCGCGCTCGTCGGGGTTGTATGGGCCAGGGCCGTCGCCGGGCTGCGAGTCGTAATAGGGCACGGCGACGCTGTTGGTGAAGACGACGTTCGCGCCTACGGTGTCAGTCACCCGCGCGACCACCGTCAAGGCGGCCACCCCCGGTTGATTGCTGTTCCAGGCCGTCCCCCACAGCGCGCTCAGCAGCCAGGTGACCTGGCCGGTGGCGCTCACCGGTGGGCCGACCAGCAAAGTGGCCGCGGGCGGCGCAGCGCTGCTCAGCGTGTAGGTCACCAGCGTGACCTGCGCCGGCAGCACGTCGCTGATCACGATGTCGTAGGCCGGCCCATAGCCGTCATTGGTGATCGTGAGCGTGTAGGTGATCAGACCGCCCGCGCCCACCACTGATCCCGGCGGCGGCAGGCTGTTCTTGTCTATCAACAGCCGCGGCTGGATCAGCCGGTTGGTCACGGTACTGCTCACGTGGTTCGGCCACGGATATTCCAACTGCGCATAGTTCGCCGGGAAGAACTGGTTAGTCTGCGTCACCCACACCGACGGCAGCGTATCCGTTAACTGCCGGCCCACCGCCTGTGCCAGGAAGGTCAGCGTCACCACCGTCGGCGTGTTCAGCTCGCTGGTGATCGGTGCGAAGCGCCAGCGCACCACCTGCTGCACCTCGCCCCCATACACCTGGGTGGAGCTCACCCGCTGGGTGATCGTCACGTCCACCGACGCCGGCGTATGCGTGACGCGCTCGCTGTCAGTGATGTACCAGATGCCGGCCGGCAACACATCCAGAAGCACATCCCCCGGCCCACCGCCCCACGCGGTCCCCGCAGGAATGGTGAAGACTAACTGGTAGGTGACGATATCCCCGACGCGGATCTCGTAGGGCTGCACGGATTTGGAAATGACCGGAGCGGTAGTTTGCACCTGCGCCATCGCCGTGGCGGTGTATGGCCGCACCCCTGGGACAGTGTCGGTTAGCGAGTGATAGCGCACGTCCACTGTATTGGTCAGCAGGCTGCCCAACAACGCCTGCGAAATTCGCGCGGTGTAGGTCAGCACGGCCACGTTGGCCGGCGCGACGTTGCTGATTGTCGCCACAAACCACGTGATCGGCGCCGGCCCAACCGCCGGCCCGCTCCCCGCATCGCCGCCGAACTGCGCTGTGACGCTGATGCCGGCCGGCAGCGCGTCGGTCACATACACCGAGTAGGCCGGGCTGCTCCCCGTGTTCGTCAAGCGGATGGTGTAGGTCACATACGCCAGCCCGTCCAGGCTGTTCGTCAGGCCGGTGCTGCTGGCCACGGACTTGCTGAGCAGCACGTTCGGCTCACCCACGACTGTGCTGACCACGTTGCTGGTCGTCACCGGCGCGGTGCTGTGGCTCAGGCGGGCCAGGTTGGTGATCACGTCGCCGGCATTGGCGTCTCCGGCCGGGCTGGGGAATTCGTGCGAGATGCGCGCCGTGACCGTGATCAGCGCCTGCGTCGAGGCGCTGATCGTGCTGAACGTGGCGGTCACCTGCTGCCCGCTCCAGCCAGCGCTGCCATTTAGTCCGCCGGTCAGCGTCACCGCCTCGATAAAGAGCCGGCTATCTAGCACATCGGTCACCAGCACGTTGTAGAGCGTGGCCGTCACCGGCGAGGCCGGCACGAAGAGCGTATACGTCACCAGCGTGCCGAGCGTAGCGGTCGGCGGCGGGGCAAAGGTCACCGACTTGGTGATGCTGCCGTCGGCCGTTTGCACTGTCGCCGCGTGAGAGCCACCGGAGTATGGCCGCGTGATAGTGGTGGGCTGCGTGTCGGTCAGCCAGGCGTCGTAGCGCAGGGCCGCCTCGTTTGTCAGCGTGACGTTGGCCGTGATCCACGGCGCCACCTCCGCCACCACCGTCAGGGTCAGGGCGGTGTGCTGCAGCGAGGTATATGGCACAGTGGGCGTGAGATGGCTGACCGACCAGGTGAGCGTGCCGGTAGCGCCAGGTATCGGCGCGGGCTGGGCCAACACGGCCGGCCCACTGGCGTCGTTGCTGGTCAGCGTGTAGGTGACCAGGCTCAGGCCGTGGGGGAGCGTGTCGGTGATGAGCAGGTCGTAGCCAGGCCACTGCGCCTGGTTGGAGATGGTCAGCGTGTAGGTGATCAGGTCTCCGGCGCCGACGAAGCAACCGGCGCGGCCGAGGCGCGTCACCAGTGCATCGTCGAAGCGGCAGGCATTGACATCGCAGTTGTTGCTGTAGAAGCCGACCGAGCCGGCCGGGCGCGGCGTCGCATCAACGACGTCGAAGTACAACTGCCCATCCACGTAGGCACGGATGCGCAGGCCGCCAGGAACGTTCTCCGCGCGGACTTCGAGGTGATACCACCGATTCTCGATAGGTGTAAAGGTCGCACTGGCTAGCGTGTTAAACGTCCCGCCCGCTACCTCCTGCAGTTGCAGATTGGTGCCGCTGTCCGACTGGCGCAGGCGCAGCAGGTAGTAGTTGTTGGCCGTATATCGGAAGACCAGGCCGCGGCTGGACGTGGTATCGCTGGACCACGACATGGCGCTATAGCTGAACTCATCAACCGTCAGCCCGCTGCGCGCGAGGATGGCGTTGGCGAACGCACCGCCGATGCGTTGTGTCGTGCCGTTGGCGTTGTTCCACGTGCCAGCGACAGCCGTCCAATCTGTCGGTGGGCTGGCATTGGCGCGGTTAAAATGATCCAGCATCAACGTCCCGTCGCAGCCGTGTGGCGTGAGATACGCCTTGCCCAGGTGCAGCAGCGGCTCGCGTACGGCCACGCTGGCTGTATCGGTAAGCACGCCGGGTTGGCCATCGTCCACGAAGGTGAGCCGCAGCGTGTTGACCAGGTTAGCGCCGTCGTAGCTTTGTGACACGTCCTGGATCACTGCCGTGATCAGACCGCTGAATTGCACGGTGCCGGTGAGCGTGCCGAAGTTCCAGGCCACGTCCCCGCTGGCGTAGAGCGCCGGCGCGCTGGTGGGCGGCACATTAGTGAAAGTGGTCGGCCCGCCCTGGTTGCCATCGGCGTCCACAGTGTAGGTCAGCGCAGCCGAGACATAGCCCAGGCCAGCAGGCAGGACATCGGTCAGGATGACCTGATCGAAGATTGCGTCCACATCGCTCGTCGCTCCGGCGAAGGTGAAGACGACCCGGCTGCCGATCGTGCCGGTTTGCACTGCCGGCCCTTTGTCGAGGGTGTCGCCCAACGTGACCA
>JAIMBB010000070.1:0-17500 GCA_023511655.1 Anaerolineae bacterium | reverse complement strand
AGCCGATGAGCATAGCCGCCGGCGCGCTGGGCGTCAACCTGACCAAGCGCCGGTTATATTCGCTGGGCAGTGAGTTCCCGCCGCCCGGCGACCGCGATGTCGCCCGCGCCCTGCGTTGGGTCACGCTCGGCGCCTGGACTGCGGCGTTGCTGGCGCAGGTGGCACAATGGGCGCTGTGAACACAATAACCGTGCCTCCCCCGTTCGCCCACGGCGGCCCACAGGGACCCGACGACGCGCTGCTCGACTTCAGCGTGAACACCAACCCGCTCGGTCCCAATCCCGACCTGGTGCGCGTCTGGCGCGAGGCTCCGCTCGATGGCTATCCAGATCCCCATTACACACGAGCGCGGCAGGCGCTGGCTGGCTTGCATGGCTGGGATCCCGATGGAGTTGTTGTGGCCGTGGGCGCTAGCGAGTTGCTGCATCGCATCGCTCGAGCCTTCGTGCGCTCCGGGCAAACAGTCCATGCCCTTGGTGCCCCATTTGGCGAATTTGCTCACGGCGTAGCCCTTCAGGGGGGCGCCCTGCGCATCCTGCCGCGCCAGATGACGCTCGGCGCCGTCGCCGCTCCGGCGGACGGCCTGCTCTATCTATCCAATCCGCACAATCCCACCGGCCACTGGCTCGACCCGCACTCGCTGGCCGACTGGCCGGGGCTGCTGGTGCTGGACGAGGCCTACTTACCTTTCATGGAAGCGCCGGTTGCGCTGCCGATGCGCCCTCGCCTGATCCGTGTGCTCTCGCCAGGCAAGGCCCATGGCTTGCTGGGTATGCGCCTGGCCTACGCGCTGACAACGCCGGAGATCGCCTTCAGGCTGAGGGCCTTCCAGCCGGCCTGGGCGATTCCCTCATCGCTGGCTGCCGTTCTGGGGGCTCTGCCCGACCAGCAGGGCTTTGTGGCGCGCACCCTGCCCACCGTGCGCGCCTGGGCGCGGTCGCTGGCTCAGGCCCTCGGCGCGACCTGGTCGGGGCTGCACTTCTTTACCATCGAGGTGGGGGACGCCGCGGTTGTGGCGCGCCGCCTGCGAGAGCGAGGCATTCGCGTGCGCGATTGCGCATCGTTCGGCTATCCGCATCTGGTGCGCATTGCTACCCGTAGGCCGGAAGAGAACGCACAGCTCATCGCAGCATGGCACAGCATCTGACCTTCGTCCTGGGAGGCGCGCGCAGCGGCAAGAGCGCCTTTGCCCAGCAGATGGCGCTGGCGCGCGCTGGCGCGCGCGTGATCTACCTGGCCACGCTGCGCGAGACCAACGAAATACAAAACGATCCGGAAATGCAGCGCCGGCTGGCTCGCCACCGCGCCGATCGTCCACCGGAGTGGGCGACCCACGTGCTCGACGGCGACCTGAGCGCCGCAGTTCAGGCCATCGCCGCTGCTGGCGCTGCCTGCGCGCTGCTCGATTGTCTCTCGCTCTACGTCAGCGGGACATGCTTCATGCAGCCAACAGTGCCGGCCGACCCGGAGGCCGACGCCGCGCGCGCCACCGTCGCTCTTTTAGATGCCTATCGCGCCAGCAGCGTGGACTGGATCATCGTCAGCAACGAGGTGGGCATGGGCATCGTGCCGGAAAACGCCTGGGCGCGAGCGTATCGCGATGCGCTGGGCCGCGCTAATCAGATCGTGGCAGGCGCGGCGGACGAGGTGTTCTTCGTCGCTGCCGGCCTGCCCCTGCGCTTGAAAGGATGACCCGCTACACCCCAATCATGCTCATGGGCTGCACCAGCGACGCCGGCAAATCGTTCCTGTGCACGGCGCTGTGCCGGTATTTCGCCAACCAGGGCATACGCGTAGCGCCCTTCAAGGCGCAGAACATGAGCAACAACGCCGCTGTCACGCCGGATGGGTTGGAGATCGGCCGCGCCCAATACGCCCAGGCGCTGGCTGCGCGCATCCAACCCGAGGCGCGCATGCAGCCAGTGCTGCTCAAGCCCCAAGGCGACACGCAGTCGCAGGTCGTTGTGCTGGGCCGCTATGCCCCGGCCATCACGGCAACGCCCTGGCTGGCGCGGAAGCCGCTGTTGTGGGATGTTGTGCGCAACAGCTTGCATTCACTGCTGCACGACTTCGAGCTGGTAATCATCGAGGGCGCGGGTAGCCCGGCCGAAGTCAACCTGCGCCAGAGCGACATCGTCAACATGCGCGTGGCACTGGAAGCCCAGGCCGATGTGTATCTGGTGGCCGACATTGATCGCGGCGGCGCCTTCGCCCACCTGCTGGGCACCTTCTTGTGCCTGGAGCCAGATGAACGGGCGCACGTCAAGGGCTTTGTGCTCAACAAGTTCCGCGGCGACCCGGCTCTGCTCGGCGATGGCATGGCTTGGCTCCAGACTCGCACCGGCGTGCCCACTGTGGCCGTCATCCCTATGATCCCCCATTTGCTGCCGGAGGAAGACAACATCGCGGCCATTGGCCAGCGCGAAGCCCGCTCAGCCCAGGTGCGCATCGCGCTCATCGCCTATCCCTACGCCAGCAACTTCGACGAGTTTGATCCGCTGCGTCACGAAAAAGGCGTCGCCCTGATGCCAGTGCGCGCGCGTGAGCCTCTGGACAAATACGATGCCATCATCCTGCCCGGCAGCAAAAACACTGCTGCCAGCCTGCGCTTTTTGCTTCGCAGTGGCCTGGCTGCCGAAGTAGTGCGCGCTGCGCGCTGCGGCGTGATGATCTACGGCGTGTGCGGCGGAATGCAGATGTTGGGCCAAGCGCTGCGCGACCCACTGGGCCTGGAAGGCGGCGACATGGCTGCTTTGGGACTACTGGACGTGACGACTGAGCTGCGGTTGCATAAGGTCACCTCCCAGAGGACGGTGCGCTGGCTGGATGGCGGCGAGGTGCGCGGCTACGAAATCCATCATGGCTTCACGGTTGCTGGACCGCGCGCTCAGCCCCACCTGGCCGAAGGGCTGGGGTGGCAGCAGGATAATGTGATTGGCGTCTACCTGCACGACCTGTTCGCCAACACAGCCTACCGCCAGTGGTGGCTTTCGATGTTAGGCTGGCGTGGAACGGCGCAGGACTGGACAGCGCGGTTGGACGCAGAATTCGACCGCGTGGCCAACCTGGCAGCGTCTGGCTGGGCTGATGCTCTGCTCAAGCCTCGCGCTCATCGCCGCCAGGAAACTTTGTCCTCGATCGGGGAGCGCTGAGACTGTGGTGCGGCGCCGTTGGCCGGCCAGCCCAGGAAGAAGAACCCCAGCAGCCTAGAGGGCGGCTGCAACCCCACCAGGTCGCGCACGCAGTCGTGGCGCACGATCTCGCCGCTCACCCACTTGCCGGCGTATCCCAGGCTGTGCGCCACCAGGTGAATGTGTTGCACGGCGATCGCCACCGAGGCCAGGTCTTCCCACTCCGGCATCTTGTCATTGCCGGTGCGCAGCATCCCCACGCTGATCCACACCGACGCTCCCAGGGAGCGCTTGCGCTGCGCTTCCTCGGCCTTGGGATCGTACTTCTCCGGCGGAGTGATCAGGCGATAGGCTTCCGCGAAGCGCTCGCCCAGTTCGGCCCGCGCGTCGCCGGTGAACACCGCGAAGCGCCACGGTTCGGTCAGACCGTGCGAGGGCGCCCAGTTGGCCGCCTCCAGCATCAGTTTCACGTGCTCCGGCGGCACCGCGATCGGCACGATCTCCGGCAGCCCGTAGGACCGGCGGGTGCGAATGAGGTCAAGCAGAACTTGCGTCCGGATGTTCATCTTTGTGTGGCTTCGTTTGGTGACAGCGCAAGGTTATGGCGATTGATTCAGGTTCTGCCGCGCCGGCTTTGCCGGCGTCCTCTGCCCGGTCCGGCCCGGCCGGCGCCGTCTATCAGGTCACATGCCGATATGGTCATGCAGGTTGCTGTTTTAGATGCTGCTTTCGGCGTGCAAGCGCGCTGACCGCTGCAAACGCAGCGCGCCATCCCAGAACGAACATCGCGCTGAATCCCAGGGCCGGGACGACGAAAGCCATCAGCACGGTGGGTTGACCGAGCAACCAGGCGCGGATGAACAGGCTGGCCGGTGCGGCAAAAGCCAGGGCCAGCGCCGAGCGCAACAGCAACTCGCCGGCATCCCTCCACGTCGCAGGAGCTTGCGGCGGATAGGCGTTCAGCAGCCAGGCCAGGAGCAGGAACGGCGCTCCGATGGCCAGCATCTGGGCGACCGCGCGCAGCGCGGCGTTATCGGCCGCAAGCGTGTTGTGGAAGGCCTGGCCGACGATGACAAAAGCCGCCACCGACAGCGCATCGCCGGTCAGCAGGACTACATTGTGCGTCTTCATAGGGCGATCAAGACCCCAACTGCGCGGCAGTCCGCACCGACACGGCGGCCGGCGCTTCTCGCACGGCCAACTGGAAGCCGATGAACAACAACACCACGCCGAGCAGAATGCTGACGAACTTCAGCGTCGAACCCAGCGGAGTGAGTTCTGGGGTGGTCTCGGCCAGCTTCACCAGCGACCCACCGAAGGCCGGGATGATGCCGCCGATGGCGATGAATACATTCCCTACCACGCGGTTGGGCATGATCTGCTTGCGCAGGAACAGGATGGCCGAGTAGATCGCCCCGCCCACCAGCAACAGCGTGCCGTAGCCGTTCATGAACGGTGGCAGCACGCGACGCACCGCGCTCTGCGGCAGGATTTCGCGATAGCGCTCGGTGAGGAAGGCGCCGACGTCGGTGCCAGGGCGAAACGCCTCCGCGTTCAGCGACAGGCCGAACATCCACACCAGCGACGCCACCACCAATACGCCGATGACGACATCGGTGACGATGAGAATCTCTCGACGCCTCACCAGCAGATGCAGCGTGCCCTGGCCGAGGATGGGTGGGATCACCAGCGCGCCGGTCCAGTACCACAGGCGGAAGGCCGGGTCGCTCCAGCCGAAGGCCAGGATCGCCTCGCACAGGCCGGCCAGCGCCCACAGCACCAGGCCGACGCCCCACAGCAACAGATGTGTCCCCTTGCCCTTGCGCGCGAAGCGCTGCAAGACCAGAAAAGCCAGGGCCGCCGAAACGATCGCCGTTGCTGCCCCAAGGTAAAAGCTAATCGCCATATCAAATCTCTCCTGCACAAGATGATAGTCCCTTTCTCTCTTCAGCGCTCCTGAAGAAGCTCCTGAAAGAGAGGGGCTCATCCTCACTTCCGAACGCGCCGATCGAATCCATCGTAGGCACGACGAGCGGCCCTTTCAAGGCATCCAGGTCAAACCGGTGCGTTGACCGGGGTTTATCCCGCCCGGTCTGGGGCTGGTTACTGCGCCCACTCGACGTGGACATACGAGGCCGCTTCGGCCCCAATCGCGGTCTCGATCTCGGCTTCGCGTTCGCCGACCTGCACGGCGATGTGGATTGGGCCGTTGAATGGCGCACGCCCCAGGACGCGCACCTGGCTGCCCGGTCGCAGGTGAATTGCGTCTAGATAGCGCAACAACTCGGGATCGTGTGTGAGCACACGGCTGACGGTGCCGCACTGGTGATCCCTCAGCGTAGGCAACGGCTGGTCGAGGATGGGCTCGATGCGACCATCGGACGTTGGGATGGGATGGCCGTGGGGACAACGCTTTGGCTTGCCCGCTTGCAAATACATGCGCTCGATCAGCTCGTCGGGCAGGTGCACGGCCATGTTCCAGGCAATCGGGAAGACCTCATCCCAGCGATAACCGACGACGCTGACGAGGAAGGCTTCGCATACCTCTTGTTTGCGGATGGCCTTGAGCGCGACGCGCTCGCCCTTGTCGGTGAGCACCAGGCCGCACGCCCCATCGCGCATCAGGTAACCGCGCCGGATCAGGCGTGCTGCTCGGCGCGAAACGGCAGGCGCCGACACATCCAGACGCTTGCCCAGCACGCTCAGCGTCACGCGCGGACTTTCCGACGCCGTCAGATAGATCGCGCACAAGAACCGCAGCGTGGATGCCGACGACTCACTCAACCCCATACAGGCAACGCGGCGAGTGTATGAACTTTCGGCGCGCGCGGAAATGCCGAACATCAACTTCGGGTTTTGATTGAAAGCATTCGCAACGCGCAAGCTCGACAAACTTACGACTTTACACGCGTTATCTCCCAACCGGCGGGATGGGTGCGCCGCGCAGTCCGCCCGGCAGGCGGCGGTCCAGCTCGCGCATCAACTGGGTGTCTCCCATCGGCTCGCCCGCGTCCGTCCGGCCGGCCAGCATCTCGTCCACGCTTACCCAGCGGTCTACTTCGCTCAAAGCGAGCGCAGCCGAATCCATCGATGCTCCGAAGACGTTGAAGGTGTAGTCGGTCAGGGCGCCATAGGTAGGCGAGATGGCCGTGATGCAGATGCGCTCATGTGGATCGAGCAGCGGCCACAGGTGGAACCCGGCGCCGGCGTCGGTTGCCAGGCCTAACTCTTCGCCTGCCTCGCGCAGGGCGGCTGCGAGCGGCGTTTCACCGGGCTCAACACGGCCGCCAATCAGTTGATAACGTCCGGCATCGGCATCGAAGCGGTGTAGATAGGACACGTCCTCGCCGTGGACGCTCTTGATCAGGATGAGCGCCACTTCCTGCTGGCGCGACGCCGGGGCATCCAGCCCCATCTGAGCGGCGATCCGCAGGCGGCGTCGCTCCATGTCTTCCAGGAACCTCGGTGCGCGGTCGAAGGGCGATTCGGCGTCGTTCCCCTGCACCCCGCGCGCATGCCATCCGGACACCAGCGGCACCCCGCGCTCCAGGTACCACGCCAGGCTGCGCAAGAAGTAGGTGGAGACCTGGCCGGCGGTGCGATACCCCTCATCGCCGGTCGTCAGCGCACCGAATGCGTCGAGCAGGGTCAATGCACAGTGGACGGCCTCGCCGGCCTCGGCGGACGAAGGCCGATCGTCCTCGCTACACGCTTCGCACAGCCGGTGCGCGATGTCGTCGGCGCGACGAGCGCTTTCGCGGTGCGTTGGGATCAACGTCAGGGCACGATGCAGCAGCCGGCGGAAGCGGACGGCTTCAGGAGATGGCATGGTCCCAGTCATTTCATCAGTTCCGGACAGCTGCGCGGCTCTGGGCGCGGGCTGCCTGGGCGAAATTGTATGCGCAGGCGTGCCGTCGTCACCGATGTCATCGAATGGACATCCGGTTCGGCGCGTTTCTGTCATGCAGGTCATGCTCGTATGCACTTCAATACAGGCCAGTAAGAAGGTTCGGTCGGTCGCGCTCGACGCGGCCGCGGGAGGTGTTCTGATGCGGGCGCTCGTCTTTCTCGCCCTGGTCGTGATGGCGATGGCAATGGCGCTTGGCATGAGCCTGAGCGACTCCGAATTGTTCAAACCCTACACCGGGCCCAAACAGGCTGAGCTGTTGGGGATTGAGTTGCGGCACAGGGAAGCGCAATGGGCGGAGGAACGGCGCCATCAGGAAGAGATGAATCGCCTGGCGGAAGCGGAACGCATGCGCGCCCTGCAGTTGCAGTCGGCGGTTGCCGAAATCGTCCCGCCCGCCCTGATCGCTCTCTGCGGGTCGGTCGTCGTCGCCGTGCTTGGGTTGTCGGCTCTGTTCGGCTATCTCGGCTATCGCCTGCACGTCGAGCGGATGCGCCGGCTTGCGCGTCGTGAGGTGGTTCGGCCACGCCAGCACCTGTTGCCTCCGGCCGTCACTGCTCCCGCGCATGGCTCGCTTGCCCTTGCGCCGCGGGTTGCGTCTCACGATGACCAGCGCGGGGAGGCTGTCGAAGCGATCAGGGGAGGCGTCGCTTCGGCCGGGCGAGGGCACCGTCGGCGTCCGCCGTCGCGGTTGATTTTGCCAAGCCCGACGTCCACCCTCGCGTGAGAGTGATGGGCCGATCGCCCCGCGCCGATCGCCCGTCACTCTTTTTGTTGCGCGGCTGCCCGCTTGGAGGTTGAATAGCGGGCATGAACGAAGTCTCATCCATTCCTGTGGCCGTAATTACCGGCGCAGCCGGCGGCATCGGCCGAGGGTGCGCGGCGCAACTGGCCGCCGACGGCTATGCTGTCGTGATCGCCGACTTGCGCGGCGACTCCGCCCAGGCGACGGCTGATGAATTCGTTGCCCAGGGGCGGCCGGCCCTGGGCGTATACGTGGACATCACTGATCCCCAGGCGTGCGCGGAGATGATCGCGCGCGCCGTCGCGGCGTTCGGCCGCGTGGACGTGCTGGTGAACAGCGCGGGCATCAGCAGGCCGGAGCCATCGCTCGACGTCTCGCCCGAAAGCTGGCGGCGCATGATCGAGGTTCAGCTCAATGGCGTCTTCTTTTGTTCGCAGGCCGCCGGGCGGCAGATGGTGAAGCAAGGGTGGGGAGGGTGCATCGTGAACATCTCCTCGATCAACGCCGAGGCGGCCTTCCCCATGCGCACGGCCTATTCATGCGCCAAAGCCGGCGTGAACATGATGACCAAGACGCTGGCCATCGAGTGGGCGCAGTATGGCATCCGCGTCAACGCGGTCGGGCCGTGTCACACCGAGACCGAGATGACCGTCGAGAACATCCGGCGTGGCGTGGTCAGCCTGGACGTGCTAAGGAAGCGTATTCCGCTGGGCCGGCTGGCGAAGGTGGAAGATGTCGCCAACGCGGTGGCCTTCCTGTGTTCCCCCAAAGCCGCCTTCATCACCGGCCATGCCTTATATGTGGACGGCGGCTATCTGGCGTTCGGGTATTGGTGAGCCGGCCGCACGGCCGCAGGGGCAATTTGACATCTGAAGTGACGTTTGGATAATCTCACCTGGCCGAACCGCACAAGACCGTTCGAGTGCGTCGCTTCAACTTCGGAAATACGAAGGCTTGGAACGTGGCCTGGGCCTTCGTATTTTCGCGATTGCGTCTTTCAGGAGGTGATTCGCGGGAAATAACGAATTTCACATAGTTCCACGCCTAAGCTCGTTTCGTCGATTGACTCGATTTCTGCACTTACACAAGCATCCTAGGAGGAAATCCATGAATAGTCCGAAGAAACGACTGCACGCTCTCGGCTCTGCCATCGTCGGATTCAGCCTGTTGTTGGCGGCCACGGCCAATGTGGCGCAGGCCGCTCCGCCCCAGCAGAGCGTCCCGCGCGAACAGACGCTCATCCTCGATATTGACGGCGGCAAAGTCATCACGCCAGACTTGTGGAATCCGTTAGTCCCGGGCAGCCGCCGCGACCATGGCTTTCACCAATCCATGATCGAGCCGTTGTTCATCTTGAACTACATGACCGGCAAGATCAACCCATGGCTGGGCGAGAGCTTCACCCCCAACGCCAAGCAAGATGTCTGGACCCTGAAGCTGAACAAGAATGCGAAGTGGAACGACGGCAAGCCGGTCACGGCCGATGACGTCGTCTTCACCATTGGCGAGCTGTGTTTGAAGGTAAAGGAATTGAATTGCCATGGCGCGATGAACGAGTGGGTGAAGGGCGTCAAAAAGATAGATGCGCAAACCGTCGAGTTCACCCTCAAGAACCCCAACCCGCGCTTCCAGCTCGATTACTTCTCGGTCAAGATCTGGGGCGGCATCAACATCATGCCCAAGCACATCTGGGAGGGCAAAGATCCGCTCACCTTCAAAAACTACGAGAAGGGCAAGTCGCCGGTGTTCAGCGGGCCATACAAGCTGGTCAGCTTTAACCCCGACGGCACCGAGTTCATCTATGATCGCGATGACAACTGGTGGGCGGCCAAGAGCGGCTTCAAGCCCCTGCCGGCGCCGAAGCGTTTGATCTGGACCTGGGCCGGCCCGCCCGAGAACCGCGTGGCGCTGATGGCCGATAAGAAGCTCGACAGCCTGATGGACATCACCAAGGGCGCCTTCGACACCCTGAAGGCCAAGAACCCGAACGTGATTGCCTGGTATAAGGACTTGCCCTACGCAGTGCTTGACCCGTGTTCGCGCACGTTCGAATTGAACACCACCCTTGAGCCGTGGAACGATCCGGAGATTCGCTGGGCGCTCAACTACGCGATTGACCGCGACCAAATCGTGCAGATCGCCTACGAAGGCACCACCAGCAAGAGCCGCATCCCTTATCCGATGTACCCGCCCATCCAGCGCCTGGACAAGTTGCTGGAGTCAAAGGGCATGTTCGAGAAGTATCCGATCTGGGAGCACAACCCCAAGAAGACGATGGAGATTCTCGAGAAGAAAGGCTGGAAGAAGGGCAGCGATGGCTACTACGCCAAGGGTGGCAAGCAGCTTTCGATGGTGATTACCACCCATGAGGCATTCATCGAGAAGCAACGCATCGCCGACGTGCTAGTCGAACAGTTCCAGGCGGTGGGCATCAATGCCAGCCATAAGAAGGAAGCCGGCCAACTGTGGGGCGACAACTTCGCCTTCGGCAAGTTCGAAGCGCGCATGGGCTGGCAGATGTGCGGCTCGGTGAGCGAACCCTGGGCCACCCTGAACACGCTCAACGCCAAGTGGATCGTGCCGGTGGGCGAGCGCGCCAACGGCAATCAGTGGCGCTGGAAGAACGAACAGTTCAGCAAGATCGTGGATCAAATAGGCGTGCTGCCGCTGGGCGACAAGCGCATTGACGATCTGTTCGTTCAGGCCATGGACATCTACTTCAAGGAGCTGCCGGTCATCCCGATCACGCAGGCCAAGAAGCTGATCCCGTTCGATACCACCTACTGGACGAACTGGCCGAGCGACGACAACAAGTATGCCCCCTCGTGGACGTGGTGGCAGAGCTTCTACGACATCCTGGTCGCGATCAAGCCGGCGAAGAAGTCGTAGGCTAATGGCGCCGCAGTAGATGTTATCGGAAACGGCCCTGAAAGCATCCTGGGCTCGTCGAAGGATGCGCTTTTGACGGCGAGTTCGACATGCTTCGACCCTTCGACAAGCTCAGGGTGCTTCAGCATGCCAAATTCTTAATGCCGATAACGTCTAGTGATTGAGTGAGCTGCAGTGGATCGGGAGTCGGGAGTGGAAGGCAGAGTTCTCCTCGCGCCCGGCTCCCGATTCCCGGCTCTCCGTTCCGGTCCCTGATCATGAGTGGAATGACGCGCGGATACGTCGTCCGCAGGTTCTTGATGTGGGTGCTCACGGTGTGGTTGGGCGCGACCTTGATATTCGCCATTCCTCGCCTGGCCCCCGGCGACCCGATCGCAGCAATGGTGCTGCGCATGTCGGCGCAGGGCCAGATCATCGAAAACAGCGCCGAGTTGATCCAGGCATGGCGCGAGCGCTTTGGCCTGGACGGCCCGTGGTATGTGCAGTATGTCAACTGGCTACGGAACTGCATGACGCTCGACTTCGGCTATTCGTTGACGCAGTTCCCGGCCCGGGTGTGGGAGATGATCTGGCGCGCTCTGCCCTGGACGATTGCGCTCTTGACGTTCGCCGTGATCATCACGTTCATCCTCGGCAATCTGATCGGAGCGCTGCTGGGGTGGCGCAAGACCCCGCCGCTGTTGCGAAGCCTCCTGCCCCTGACGTTGACGTTTTCATCCATCCCCCCTTTCATCTTTGGCCTGTTGCTCTTGTTCATATTCGCCTACACGCTGGATCTCTTCCCGAACCAGGGAGCTTACGATTCGCGCAATCTGCAACCCGGGCTGACGGTGGAGTTTCTGGCCAGCGCCCTCCATCACGCCATTTTGCCGGCGATGGCCATCGTGCTTACCAGCATGGGCGGGTGGGCTTTGGGGATGCGCGGCATGATGATCACCACCGACGGCGAGGATTACATGATCCTGGCCCAAGCCAAGGGTCTGCGCACGCCGCGGTTGTTCCTTCGCTACGCCGTGCGCAATGCTCTCCTGCCGCAGTTGACGGCGCTGGCTTTGTCGCTGGGATTGATCGTGGGCGGCTCGGTGCTGATCGAAACCTACTTCGTCTATCCAGGGGTGGGGTATCTCCTGTACTACAGCATCACGAACGGCGATTACACCTTGATGCAGGGCATCGTCTTCATCCTGATCTTGACGACGGCGACGGCGGTGTTGATCATTGACTTGTTATACCCCTTGATAGACCCGCGCATCACTTTTCAGAAACGGTGACCGATCGCCTCTCGGCAACGCCGGCGCGCTCGCTGAGAGGATCACATACGCGATACGATACGCAAAGAGAAGTTGAATGGCTACCTTAACCGCTGAACCCGTCGCTGCCCGGCCTGCGCCGCAGGTGCGGGTCAATCGCTGGGATTCGCCATGGCTCAACGCCAAGCTCATCATCGGGCTGATCATGGTGTTGAGCGTCGCCCTGTCGGGCGTGGTTGGCGGCATGTTCTGGGATTTGCGGCTCGCCCGCGTCGGCACGTCGCCGCAGGATTTGCCGCCTGCCTTCGTGCCGGGCGGCACATGGGCCCATCCCCTCGGCACCGAGAATAGCGGCCGCGATATGTTGGCGGTGCTCCTGACCGGCGCGCCCCGCTCGTTTCGCATCGGCCTGATCGCCGCGACGATCGGCCTGCTGATCGGTGTGGTGTTGGGCTGCCTGGCCGGCTTTCTGGGCGGTTGGGTGGATCGCCTCATCCTCATCGCATCCGACGCCTGGATCACCATTCCCAGCCTGGTGGTGCTGATCGTGATCAGCGCCTTCGTCCGGCAGATCAGCGCCGAGACCATGGCCGTGCTGATCGCGATGTTTGCCTGGCCCGGCCCAACCCGCCTGATTCGCGCCCAGGTGCTCACCTTGCGCGAACGAGGCTACATTCGCATGGCGCGCCTGTCGGGCGCTAACACGTTCGACGTGATCTTTCGCGAGATGATGCCGAACATGTTGCCATACATCGCGGCCAGCTTCACCGGCAACGTGTCCGGGGCGATTTTGGCTTCGGCTGGCCTGGAGGCGCTCGGCCTTGGCCCGACGCGCATCCCGACGCTGGGCATGACGATTTTCTACGCCAATCAGGCCTCGGCAGTGATTCGCGGCATGTGGTGGTGGTGGGGCTTCCCTTTCCTCGTCCTGGCCATCATTTTCTCGGGGCTCTTCCTCATCGCGATCGGCCTCGATGAGGTTGCCAACCCGCGCCTGCGTGGCTTACAAGTGAAACAATAGCGGTGGTCGAGAGCTGCGGACTGCTGGCGGACGCTGGACGCGATTGACGATTGATAACCGATGACCGGCAACCGGTGGATGATGTGATGGGAGAGCACTCAAACGATCGAAAGCAACCTTCTCGGGATGGCTCGTTGGACAGCCGGCGCGTCGTGCTCGACGTGCAGGACTTGCGCGTGCACTACGCCACGCCGCGCGGCGACGTGATCGCCGTCAACGGCATCAACTTTCAGGTATACGAGGGAGAGACGGTTGGCCTGGTGGGTGAATCGGGCTGCGGCAAGACCACCACGGCCATGGCCATTCTGCGGTTGGTGCAGCCGCCCGGCCGCATCATCGGCGGGCGGGTGATGGTCGAGGATACTGACCTCGTCTCGTTGAGCGAAAAGCAACTGCGCCAACTGCGCTGGGTGAAATTGGCGCTTATTCCCCAAGGCGCAATGAACTCGCTCAACCCGGTCATGCGCATCAAGGATCAGATCGGCGATGCTATTACTACACATGAGGGCCGGCTGCCGGCTGATGCGCTCAAGCAGCGCATCCTCGATTTGCTCAATCAAGTCGGGTTGCCCGCGCGTGTGTATGGTATGTATCCGCACGAACTGAGCGGCGGCATGAAGCAACGCGTGTGCGTGGCGATGGCCATCGCGCTCAATCCCCCGCTCATCATCGCCGACGAGCCGACCAGCGCGCTCGACGTGGTGGTGCAACGCGTGGTGGCACAGACCTTGCTCGACGTCAAGCAGCGCCTCGGCGTGAGCATGATCCTGATCGGCCACGACATGGGGTTGCAGGCCCAGCTCGTGGATCGCATCATCGTGATGTATGCCGGCAACATCGTCGAGATCGCTCCCGTGCGCGAGGCGTTCAAGAACCCGCTGCACCCCTACACCCAGTTGCTGATCGCCTCGATTCCGTCCATCAAGGAGCGCAAGCCCCTCAAAGTGACGGAAGGCCTGACCCACGACTTGCGCAATCCGCCGCCGGGCTGCGTCTTCCAGTTTCGTTGCCCGCACGCCCGGGAGATTTGCCGCGCTTTGAAGCCGCAGTTGCGGGAATACGGGTCGGGTCATCTGACCGCCTGTCACATCTACGAGAACGCCGGCGAATACGAGCGCAGCGCCCCGATTGTTACGACGGCCACGCCGTCTGCCGCGCTATACGCAGCGGACTTGTTCAAGGAGGTGGATCCGCATGGCCGTGCCGCTTCTTGACATCCGAGACGCGACGAAGATCTACGGCGGCGGCCTGTTCGGCGGCCGGAGGGTGGTTGCGCTGCAGGGCTTCAATCTTGCCATCCACGAGAAGCCGGCCACCATCACCACTATCGCCGGCGAAAGCGGCAGCGGCAAGACCACGCTGGCCAACCTTGTGCTCGGCTTCCTGCATCTCACCTCCGGCCAGATCCTCTACAAGGGCGTGGACATCGCGGCCATGGATGCGCGGCAGAAGTTCGAGTATCGGCGCGAAGTGCAGGCGGTCTTTCAAGACCCCTATGAGGTGTATAACCCGTTTTACCGCGTCAAACACATCTTCGAGCTGGCCATCCAGCGCTTCAGGCTTGCCCAAAACAAGGCGGAAGCGCGCGAGATGATCGAAGATGCGCTGCGGGTGGTCGGGATGCGCGGCGAAGAAGTCCTGGAGAAGTATCCCCACCAGCTCAGCGGTGGCCAGCGCCAACGCATGATGGTGGCGCGTGCCTACATGCTCAAACCACGCATCATCGTGGCCGATGAGCCGGTCTCGATGGTGGACGCCTCGTTGCGCGCGATGATCCTCGACATCATGTTGCACCTGCGCGACGACTACGGCATCTCCTTTCTCTACATCACGCACGACTTGAGCACGGCCTATCAGATCGGCGACGACATCTACGTGCTGTATCAGGGGCTGGTGGCCGAAAGGGGCGAAACGTCGAGGGTCATAGAGAATCCCCGTCATCCCTATGTGCAGCTCCTGGTCGGCTCGATCCCCGTACCCGACCCAACGGTGAAATGGGACACCAACCTCCGGCTGCCGACCGAGGAGGAGATGCGCAGCAGCGCAACCGGCGGCTGCCGCTTCTATCCGCGCTGTCCGCAGCGCATGGACCGTTGTCTCCAGGCGCTGCCGCCGCTATATTCCATCGAAGCGGAGCATGACGCAGCGTGTTACCTGTATGAGGCTCAACAACAAGCAATGCTCACCGGGAGGACGAACGCATCATGAACGCGAAGCGATTGATCGTGTTGGCCGTTGCGATGGCGAACCTGGGGATGTTGGCCGCTTGTGGGAGTGAAGGAGAAGGCGGCGGACTGGACGACCGGCCTTTGCCCACTCCGGCCGTGCCCACCCCAACGCGCATCTCGCCCGAACAACTGGCGCAACAAAGCGCAGAGAGCGCCGGTTACTCCCTGAAGGCGCTGGCGATCGAGGACCCTGCCCAGGCAGCGGCGGGCTATCAACCCCAGCCCGATACCCGCCTGGTCGCCGTCCGAGTCGAATTGTCGAACGACGCATCCGACGATGTGCTGCCGGTGGACATCACGAACGCGGTCGTGAGCGACGTCAACGGCGTGACTTATAACGCGGTCGCCGGAGCTCGCGACGGCGAGATCGAAGCGGGCGAACTCAAGAAGGGCGAACGGGCTTCGGGCTGGATCAGCTTCGTCGTGCCTCAGGATGCCCAATTGAAGAGCATCACCTATCGCATCGGCCTGATCAGCACCATCGCGTTGACAGCGGATTTGCCGGCGAAGTGATGGCGCCTGATGCGACTGCCACCACGCAGGCTTTTCTTGACAAGCCTTTCGCTGTTCGCGATAATTCTTTTAACCTTGCCACACCACCGTAGAACATTTGTCAATCTGGCGATACGAGGAGGAATGCCTACGCACCGAAAGTGATCTCCACATGCTGAAAGATCGTATGCCCAGTGAATCGCACATCCCGTGATCAATGGCCTAAATCTCATTTAGGAGGAGACCCATACACATGCAAAACCGAAAACCCTATGCCGTGTTGGCCGCCGCTGCCGCAGCCGGCCTGATCCTCTCGGCCTGCGCGCCGCAGGGGGCCGCCCCGGTGGTGCAAACCGTCGAGGTCAAAGTGACCGAAGTCGTCGAGGTTGTCAAAGAAGTCGAGAAAGAAGTTGAGAAGGTGGTCGAAGTGACGGCGACGCCCGTGCCGGAGTGGACGCGCCCGCACCCGATCCTGAGCGACGTCCGCGTCCGCCAGGCGATCGGGCTCGCCGTCGACCGGCAGGCGGTCGTCGACACGCTGATGAAGCCGTTCAGCGACGAGGCGACCGTCCTCCAGAACCACGTCTACGTGAACAACCAGCCCGAGTACGCCGACAACGCGGGCGACTTCGCGGCGCGCGACCTCGGGCGGGCGGGTGCGCTGCTCGACGAGGCGGGCTGGACCGTCGGGTCCGACGGCATCCGCGAGAAGGACGGCGAGCGGCTGGTGCTGCGGATCGGCACGACGGGCGGCGACGCGCTGCGGGAACGGACGCAGGAACTGCTGCAGGCGCAGCTGCGCGAGGCGGGCATCGAGCTGCGGATCGAGAACGTCCCCGAGGCCGGCATCTTCGACGTCGTGTTCGGGGGCGAGGAGACGGCCCAGGACTGGGACCTCGCACTCTTCGCGTGGGTCGGGACGCCGACCGCGGCGCTCGACTACACGGGCGTGTACGGCACCGGCCAGGGGAACAACCCCGGCGGCTACTCGAACGAGCAGGTCGACGCGCTGCTCGCGCAGGCGACCGCCGAGGTCGACGACACCGCTCGCGCGGCGCTCCTGAACCAGGTCGACCAGGCGCTGTGGCAGGACCCGCCGAACCTGCCGCTCTACCAGAAGCCCACCTTCGTCGCGTACCGCGACACGATCGAGAACGTCGTCGACAACTCGTCCGCGGAGGGGCTGACCTGGAACGCGCAGCGCTGGACGCGCACCGACGGCGGGGACTCGATCACGGTCGCGGCGGAACAGGAGCTGTCCAGCTGGAACACGAACCTGTCGACCACGAACGAGCTGTGGGCCGCGATGGTGGCCCGCCTCGTCTGGCCGCAGGGCTACTACGTGTCGCCCGAGGTGCGCTTCGAGGTCGCGCACGCGTTCGCCGGCCCCGCCGAGGTCGTCTCACAGGACCCGTTCACGGTGCGCTGGACGCTGAACCCGGCCGCGACCTGGAGCGACGGCACGCCGGTGACCTCCGACGACCTCGAGTACTACTGGCAGTCGTGCAACGGCGCCGTCGACGAGGGCGAACCGACGATCGAGGAGGGCGGCGAGGAGCTGACCGGCGTCGACTGCCTCAACACGACGGGCTACGACCGCGTCCAGACCTTCACGAAGGTCGACGACAAGACGGCCGAGGCCGTGTTCGCCGAGCCGGTCGCCGAGTACGAGGCGCTCTTCTCGACCCCGTTCCCGCCCGCGCACCTCGCGCGCGAGTACGACGCGCGGGCCGGCGGGGGCGAGTAGCGTCGGCGGGCGGGCGCCGCGCGCAGCCGGCGCCGCCCCCGACCTGGGCGACGGCAGGGGTGCTGGGTGCTCGGCTTCATCCTGCGGCGG
>JAIMBB010000069.1 GCA_023511655.1 Anaerolineae bacterium | reverse complement strand
TTCGTAAGGGCGACCCTATGGTGGTTGCCGGCGTGATCGCGCATGCGCGAGCGGGCGGCCACGCAGGGCCGCCCCTACATCACACCCCGCCGCCCGTTGTAGGGGCGACCCCATGTGGTCGCCCCAGCAACCGCGCGTCGCAAACGATCGGCCAAGCTAGGGCAGCGACGACCTTTCCGCAGGTCCTGGCCAGACTCAAGCAAGCAGCCTGCGAGAGGTTCTTGCCCCTATTCGTGAACGCACCCGTAACGCGCTGCCGCGAAGCGAGTGTGTATAATCCTCGCGCAGCGGGGAATGGCGCAGACTGGTAGCGCGCTGCGTTCGGGTCGCAGAGGTCCAGGGTTCAAATCCCTGTTCCCCGATTTGTGGAGGGCGAAGCATCATTGCAGCGGTGCTTCGCCCTTCGCATACCACGTTCAAAGGCATGCGATCACGCCAGTTTCCGCCGCGCGCGCGGCCAAGGGAAATCTCCGAATCAGAGTGGGATAACTTCGTCTCGCGACATCCTCACGGCCACATTCTGCAGACCCAGGCATGGGGCAAACTCAAGGCTGCTCACGGTTGGCGCGTCGCTCGGGCCAGCGTGCTCACCGAACAGAACAAGCCGGTCGGCGTAGCGTTGACGTTGGTGCGTCTGCTGCCCTACGGCCTGGGCAAGATCGCCTACGTCCCGCGCGGCCCGGTGGTGAATTGGGACGACGAGGAGTCTGCCATGGCTGCCGTGCGCACCGTCTGCCGCCTGGCGCGCAACCAGGGCGCGTTCGCTGTCGTAATCGAACCCGATTTGCTGGACACGTCGGCAGACCGCCACTTGCTCGAACGGCTGAGGCTGCAGCCGGTGGACTTTAGTGTGCAACCGCGCCGCACGATTTGGGTCAACCTGGACGTTGACGAAGACGTGGACATCCTGGCGGCCATGAAACCGAAGACGCGCTACAACATCGGTCTGGCCAGACGCAGAGGTGTGACGGTGCGGGTCGGAAACGTGGCCGATGCCGAGCTGTTCTACGGAATGATGCGCACGACGGCCGAACGCGACGCATTCGCCATTCACCCTCTGGCCTACTACCGCGACTTCCTTGACCTTTTTACGCGCGGCGAAAACGCACCGGCCCGATTGCTGATCGCCGAATATCGGCATGAGCCGCTGGCTGCCCTGATCGTGACGGCGCTGGGCGAGCGCGCCATCTACCTGTATGGCGCCAGCACGAACAGCTACCGGGAGCTGATGCCCACTTATTTGTTGCAGTGGGAAGCCATGCTGTGGGCACGCCAACGCGGCTGCAAGACTTACGACCTGTGGGGGGTGCCCGATGAAGACGAGGCGACGCTCGAAGCGAACTTCGAGGAACGCAACGACGGTTTATGGGGGGTCTATCGCTTCAAGCGCGGCTTCGGCGGGCAGTTGGTCAGGCACATTGGCGCATGGGTGTGCGTGCTGTCCCCCTTGCGCTGGTGGTTGTTCAACCGCGCCCGCTCGATACGCAAGTCCACTGGCCTTTCGGCCTGAGCATCTTCGTGCCGTGTAGAGTCCATAGCGCGGTCGCGCGCAGCAGCGCACCGGCCGCCGCCACAGCCAAGATCACTTTCTCTCATCCAGATCATGCCCGAATTCGCTATGCACTTCCCGCCCGATTTCAAGTGGGGCACCGCGACCGCCGCTCACCAGGTGGAAGGCAACAACACCAACAACCAATGGTGGCAATGGGAACAAACGCACGAACGCATCATGAACGGCGATAGCTCCGGCATCGCCTGCAATTGGTGGAACGATGCTGAGGCGGACTTCGACCGCATGGTGACCCTCGGCTTGAACGCGCATCGCCTGTCGGTCGAGTGGAGCCGGATCGAACCGTGCGAGGGTAAGTTCGACTCGGCCGCCCTGGATCGCTACCGCGCCATGCTGCTCGGGCTACGCCAGCGCGGCATCGAACCGATGGTGACCCTGCATCACTTCACAAACCCGTGGTGGCTCGAAGAGCGCCGCGCCTGGGAGGATGCCGACGTGATCGCCCCGCTCTTTCGGCGCTTCACCGAAAAGGTGGTGCACGCGTTGGGCGACCTGTGTGACCTGTGGTGCACGATCAACGAGCCGAACGTGTATGCCGTGATGGGCTATCTCTCCGGCGGGCGTATGCCGCCGGGGCTGCGCGATCCTGCGCGGACGGCGAATGTGCTGCGCAACATGCTCATCGCGCACGCGGTCGCCTACGAGACGTTGCACGATAAGCAGGCGCTGGCTCGCGTGGGCATTGCCCATCACATGCGCCACTTCCAGCCGATGCGCCCCAGCAACTTGTTCGACGCCGGCGTGGCTCGTGCGCTCAACAGCATGTTCAACCGGAGCATCCTCGACGCGTTGGCGAAAGGCCGCTGGCATCCCGTCCTCAGCCGCGGGGCGCGGATTGGCGCGCGCAAACTGCGCGGCACGCTTGATTGGATTGGCCTGAACTACTACACGCGCCACCGCGTTTCGTTCGACCGCACCAAGCGCGACACGTTCTTCGGCGAGCTGCTGATCTATCCGCAAGACGTGGCGATGACCGATTTCAACTTCGGCGAGGTGTATCCGGAAGGCATCTTGATCTTCGTGCGCCAGCTCGCGCGCTACAAATTGCCGATTTACATCACGGAGAATGGATTGCCGGATCACGACGACGACCTGCGGCCAGCTTTCCTGGTGCAGCACCTGCACACCACCTGGCAATCCATCCAGGCGTGCTACGACGTGCGCGGCTATTACCACTGGAGCTTCGTGGATAACTTCGAGTGGGGCGAGGGGTGGCGCATGAAGTTCGGCCTGGTCGCCATGGACACGCACACCCAGGAGCGTCAGTTCCGGCGTAGCGCACTCCTCTATCGCGACATCATCAAGGCCGGCGCGCTCACCAGCGAGATCGTGCATGAATACACGCCGGAGCTGTTCAAGACACTGTATCGGTGAGCGCGGGCCTTGCCCATTCGCAGCCGCCCTGGCGTGTGCCAGACTTAGCAGGCCTGCACTCACTGCGTCGTCGGCCGGCCAAAGACAGTTTGCTCCAGCGTCTGGGCCGATTTGGTGCTATCGTAGTATTCGCGCCAGCGCCAAAATTTGCCGTCTTGCAGGATGCCGATGTTGAGGTCCTCATCGTCGGCGCACACTCCGGTCTTGCGGTTGGTGCAGCGCCACGTCTGGTGGATGGCGAGATAGTCGCCGCTGTAGACGATGCGATGGACCTGGATGGCGGTGTCAGCGTAGTTCTCGAAGTAGGCCGACGCCGCGCGGCGTAGCTGGTCGTGACCGCGGATCACTTCGAACGAGGTCTGCAACACGCTATCGGGGGCGTGGCAGCTCGCGACAACCTCGGCGTCGCCGCGCGCCCACCCCTGCAACGTATGACGCCGATGCACGGCCAGGATCTCATCATAGGTCATGTCGCGCGTGCGCGGTGGGATGGACGGCGGCCAGGGCTCGTCGCGCAAGGGCGCGTCGGCCGTCACCTCGCGGACGCTGCGGTGATCGTTGTGGATGCGCAGGTGGGCGATCTGCCCGGCGCTGACGTGCAGCAACACACCTTGTTCCACCTCGCGCCAGCATTCGCCGGACGCTGTGCGTAAAGCCCACTCGGCTACCCACCAGTCCGGCTCGCGCAGGTCGTGAAAGGCACGCCGTATCAGGACCCGCACCTCATTCGCCGGGCCTGCTACGGTGCGCAGGTATCCCTCGATCTCGGAACGGCCCCGATACGGCCGTCCGTCCACGATCCAAGTTGCGTCGGGGTGGCACAGGTTCGCGGCGCGGTCAGAGCCGCCCGACTGCCAGGCGCGCGCCAGCGCGTCGAAAGGGGTGTCGGGCATCTGCGCGCTCAGGCAGACATGAACATGCGCTGGAAGCGCATCATCAGGCCGAGGTCGCCGGCGATGCGAAGTTTGCCGCTCATGAACGCTTTGGTGGGATCGAGTCGTCCGGCGATGATGTCAATCCAGTCCTGAGCAGCCACGTTGATGGTGACTGTGGGTTGCTCGGCGACGCCCTCTGTCACGTCCAGTTTGCCATCGGCGATCGCCAGGGCATAATTGCCACCACCATCGCCCGTTGCGTTCAATTGGATGACTGCATTCACGCCCTTAGCAGACGCAGGGTTGAAATTTGCCACCATGGCCTGAATAGCCTCGAAAAGCGTCATTGTTCACTCCGTATGTGTCTCGTATATTTACCGTTCGCCGGCACGTGGGTCTGTGGAACCGGATCGGCCTTCCGATGCAGTTCACGCTGACGAACGAGGAATAATCGGCGCGAGTATACCGCGCCGGATTCTGGCTCACAATGCCTGGCAATCGCTCATGAGACGACGCTTCCTGAACCGCACCGTCCTGGAGAACGCAGCCGTCATCCTGGTCCTCCTGGTGGTCGCCATTCTGTTGGCCAACGTGATCGCGTTCATCGCCTCGCGCGACCGCCTGCCTCCGGCGACGACGCTGGGCGACGTGGACGTGAGCGGGCTGACGGTTGACGAGGCGATCCGCACAACCATTGCCCGCCTGCAAGAACCGGTGGTCTTGCGCTACCTCGACCAGAGCGAGTCGCTGAAGCCAGAGACGATCGGCTTCCGGGTGAACGAGCCGGTCGCCAGGTTGCAACTCGAAGCGTTGATCGCCGGCCAGCAAGGATTGGATAAGCTGCCGACATTCATCTTGCGCCAAAGTGGCGCTCCCGCCCGGATTCCGTTGCCCTATCAATACTCCGAGCCGCAGCTTCGGGCCGCCTTGAATGAGCTGGCGGCGCGCTACGATCGCGAAGCGCGCCCGCCCGTGCCCGATCTGACCACCGGGACGGTGACGCCGAGACAGGTAGGCGCCTTGCTCAATCTGGACGAAGCGGCGCGCGCCGTGCTGGCGGCCATGACTTCGGTCGCTTCGCGTACAGTGGACCTGCCGGTGGATGTCATGCCCCTGGGCATGACCGGCGTCCGCTCGCTCGAACCGGCGGTGCTGGCGCGGCTCAAGCCGTTTACCGACCGGCTGGGCAACCTGGCCGGCGTGTTCATCAAGGACCTGCGCAGCGGCGAAGAGCTGGCCATCAACGGCGACGTCGCTTTCTCCGGCGCAGGCTGGCTGAAGTTGGCGCTTATCTTAGAAGCCTACCGGGCACACGCGCTCCCCATTCCCCAGGCATTGCGCCAGAGGCTGGAGGTCGTATCGGCCCGCGGCGGCCCGGCCGAGATCAACGAGGTCTTGCGGATGCTGGGCGATGGGGATGCGCAGCTCGGCGCCGATCGGGTGAACGCTACACTACATAAGCTCGGGCTGCGCAGCACCTTTCTGGCCCAGCCCTTCGACCAAGCCGTGCGGCCGCCATCCATGGTCACGCCCGCCAACGCGCGCGGCGACATCAACGCCGATCCCGACCCGAACGCGCAATCCACCGTAGCCGACATCGGGGTATTGCTGGAGATGATCGAGCAATGTCGCAACGGCGCCGGGGGAATGCTCCTGGCGTTCGACGATGCCTTCTCGGCGGCGGAATGCGATGACATGCTCACCGTGATTGCCAAAAATGCGTTTTCGGGTCCGATCGAAGCCGGCAGCGGCAAGGCAGTGGTCTTCCATCGTCAGGCGTGGGATGAGCGCAATCACGGCGATGCGGCTCTGGTGCGGTCGCCCAGGGGTGAATACGTGATCGCCGTGATGTTGCACGGTCAAGGGCAGCTCGACTGGGCGGAGACTTGGCCGATCATCGGCGACCTGGCTCGCCTGGCTTATGGCTTTTTCAACGAAGAGATGCCACCTGCACCTCCGCCGCCCGCCAGCCCGCCGCCGCCGTGAACTGCGCGGCGCTATGCTCTGGTCGGCAGGATGCGCTTCGGCAGCTTGCACACCATGGTGTAGGCCGGGTCGAAGAAGTTGCCCAGGTCGTATTTTGCCGCCTGGCCCATCAGGATGCCGGTTTCGTGGGCGTCCAGCCCATAGTCATCGCGCAGCCAGCGCGCCATTTCGGTGGTGGCATGTTGCAGCGCCTGGTCGAGCGGTCGGGCGTTGCCGACGGCGAAGATGAAGTCGGCATTTTCGCCGCGCGGCCAGCCAATCGCTTTGTGCTTGAGCACGCGCACGGTGAACTGCACTTCGATGGCGATCTCGACGCCGGTGCCGCTGATCTCGCCGTCGCCCTGCAGGGCGTGGCCGTCGCCGATGTGAAAGAGTGCACCTTCCACGAATACCGGGAAGTAGACGGTGACGCCGGCGACGAAGCCGTTGTAGTCCATATTGCCCCCGTGCGACCCGGAGGTTGCAGTGCTGATGGCTTCTCCACCGCCGGGCGCGACGCCGAAGCAACCGATCATCGGCGCCAGTGGCAGGGCGAGCTTGCCGAGCCTGGTGGTGGGGGACTGGAGCGTGGCCGTGCCGGCTGCCAGGTCTATCGTCCATTTGCCGATGGCTTGCTCGCGCTCAGGCAGTTGGCGGGCGAAGTCGGGCTCCACGGTGTTGAAGGCGAGCGGCGTGCGCACCCAACCCCAGGCACGATTCGGCGTGATGCGCTCTAACTGCACGGCCAGCACATCGCCGGGTTGTGCTCCCTGCACGAAGAACGGACCGGTCATGGGGTTGGGACCACGCGTGACGCGCTCGCCGCGCGCGTCTTGTCCCCAGGCATCCACGCAGGTGGTGACGACGGTGTCGCCGTCGGCGATGGTGAGCGCTGGTGTGTGTGCGCCGATGGTGTTGTGGTAGCGATCCGGCGTGAAACGATGGACCATGGCTGAAAGCGTGGTCGGCGAACCTTCTTTACCGCCAGGCGACCGGCCTGGAGTAGTTCGGGTTAGCGGATACCCAGCACGTGCCGCCCCAGGGGCAACGAATGCGCCACCAGTTGTAGTCGTCGCTGAGGCCGGTGACCACTGCGCGCTGGCCAGGCCGGTATTGGCCGACGATGTGATGATGCAGACTGGGGCCGCTGCGGATGTTAAGGGTGACGAGCGCGACGATGCGCGTCACCGGGGTGCCGCGCACAGCCGCTGGCGCCGCTGCGGCCGGCGTTGCGGCTCCCAGTGCGATGAATGCGGTGGCCAGCATAGCCGCCAGCGCCGAGGTGAGTTTTCGAGCTTTCAAGGCGTCCCTCCACCAAGTGAGATATTGCGGATTATGAGTCAAACGGCGTAACGTGCAATAGGGTAGGGTGTTCGGAGGCGGGACAGAGAGGGGGCGATCAACGTCGGGCGATCACGCGAACGGATCCGCGGGGCGTTGCAATCGCGCGGGCACGAAGGCGGCTTTCTTTCCACCCTCGTGCCTGCGCAGTGAAACTGTCGCTCGTTGCGCGTGAATGGGCGGCCCCGGCTGGCGACCATGCCTTATGGCCCGCCGCTCACGGCTCGTACTTCACATCCACCTGCCGCCTCTCTTGCGCGCTGCGGTTGATGGCGTCGCAGATCACGGCATTCTTGTAGCCGTCCTCGAAGTCCGCGCCGTAGGGCTTGACGTCAGTGTTGTGCACAATGGCGGTGAAGAAGTGGTGAAACTCGTGCACGAAGGTGTGTTCCCAGCCGATGATATGCCCCTGCGGCCACCAGTTCTTCCAGAACGGGTGGTAGCTTTCGCTCACCAGCACCTGGGTGAAGCCTTGAATCTCCCTGGGCTGATCGCGCATGAACACCTCAAGGTAGTTCATGTTCTCCAGGTTAAAGCGGATGGAGCCGCCCTCGGCGTTGATCTCGAACGTGTTGAAGTTCTTGCGGCCCGGAGCGAATCGTGTGGCTTCCAACGTGCCGAGCGCGCCGTTGTCATACTCGACGGCTGCTACGAATGCATCGTCCACGGTGACCTTTTCGCGCTTGCCATCGGCGTTGCGTTCGGTGATAAACGTCTTCGTCAGCGCCATCACGCTCTTTGGTTCGCCGACCAGGAATCGTGCCAGGTCAATGATGTGCGAGCCGAGGTCTCCCAGAGCGCCGCTGCCGGCCACGCTCTTATCCAGCCGCCACACCATCGGGAAGTTCTCGTCGGCGATCCACTCCTGCAAGTAGCAGGCACGGAAGTGATAGATGCGGCCGAGCTTGCCTTGATCTATCAGCTCCCTGGCCAGGCGGACGGCCGGCACGAAGCGATAGTTGAAAGCCACCATATGCTTGACGCCGGCTTGCTTCACCGCCTGCCACATCTGCCAGCATTCCTCGGCGTCCCGGCCGAGCGGCTTTTCGCTGATGATGTGTTTGCCGGCCTTGGCTGCGGCAATGTTCGGCTCGGCATGCACGTTGTTCGGCCCGCCGTTGTCGAACACCTGCACGTCGGGGTCGTCAATCAACTGATGCCAGTCGGTGTAGGCCTTCTCGTAGCCGTAGCGTTTGGCCGCTTCCTCGACGGCTTCCTTGTTGCGGCCGGCGATGGCCACCAGCCGCGGGATGGCCACCGGCGGATACATCATGTAGGGCAGCTTCTTCAGCGCGTTGCTGTGGGCTTTGCCCATGAACGCATAGCCAAGCATGCCCACGCCAATCGTCGGGGCCTGGCCTTCTGCCCGCGGCCCAGCCATAGTTACGAATCCAACTTCGTCTGACATGTTTTCTCCTTCATCAAGTCGCTAGGTAAAGTTGGGGTGGGTAGTCGTGAGTGATGCTGCTATTTCTTCCGCTCGAATGCCGCATCGAACGCCACCGCGCTAGGCTTGAAGTCATAGCGGCGCACATTCGCGCAGCTTTCCGTTGCGCCGTGCTCGCGATCCATGCCGCTATCTTCCCACTCCACAGAGAGCGGGCCGTTGTAGCCGATCTCGTTGAGCGCACGGATGATCAGGTCGAAGTTGATGTTGCCACGCCCCACGCTGCGGAAGTCCCAGTAGCGGCGCGAGTCGCCGAAATTGGTATGTCCTCCGAATACGCCGGCCTGCGTCGGCACGCTGCTCCAGGCCACGTCCTTCATGTGCACGTGATAGATGCGGTCGCGGAACTCGCGGATGAACCCGACGTAGTCCACCCCCTGGTAACCGAAGTGCGATGGGTCGTAGTTGAAGCCGAACTCCGGGCGATGATTCAGCGCCTCCAGTGCGCGCTCGGCGCTGGCGATGTCGAAGGCGATTTCGGTGGGGTGCACTTCCAGGGCAAACTTGACCTGTTGCTCCTTGAAAACGTCGAGGATGGGGTTCCAGCGGTCGGCAAATTCGGCGTAGCCGGCGTCAATCATGGCCGGGCTGACCGGTGGGAACGAATACACATAAGGCCAGATGCTGCTGCCGGTGAAGCCATTGACCACCTTGACGCCGAACAACTTGGCGGCGCGCGCGGTGTTGGCCACCTCCTCGGCTGCGCGCTTGTTCACCTCGGATGGCTCGCCGTTGCCCCACACCCGAGGCGGCAGAATGGCTTTGTGCCGTTCGTCAATCCGGTCGCATACCGCCTGGCCGACGAGGTGCGTGCTGATAGCAAAGCATTGCATGCCATGCTTGTTCAACACATCCCATCGCCCGCGCACGTAGCTATCATCGCTCAACGCCTTTTCCACGTCGAAGTGATCGCCCCAGCAGGCCAGCTCCACGCCATCGTAGCCGAAGGATTTGGCTTTCTCCACAATGGTCTCGAAGGGCAAATCGGCCCATTGTCCGGTAAATAGCGTCACGGGTCTTGCCATAGTCGTTGCTCCTTGATTTAAGTTGTGTTTAGCTAGTTTATCCGCTGACCTGGAAGGCGCAACTTTTGGCCACGTTTCGTGTTGCTTACCAGGCGACAAATGAAAGACGATCAACGGCTTTGCTTCGGCGTAGATGGCGGCCAGACCTCGACCAAATGCGCCCTTGTCACGGCGGACGGTCGTGTGCTCGGCTATGGCGCTGGCGGCGGCCTGGTGCACCTGGCTGCTGAGGGCGCCCGCGAACGTCATACCGAAGCGCTGCGCCAGGCATTCGCCGCGGCCTGGTCGAGCGCCGGCCTCGCGCCCTGTCCGGTCGCTGCGGTCGGCCTCGGACTCACCGGCGTGGAAGCCGGCACTCCCGAAGCTGCGCAGGCTCGCGCCATCGTGGCTGAGGTGATCACAGCCGATGTCGTCGAGGTGCACAGCGACGCCTACGCTGCGCTCATCGGCGCTCACGATGGCCAGGCCGGCATCATCGCTATCAGCGGCACCGGTTCGCACGTCTTGGGGATGGACCACGCCGGCCGCATCGAACGCGCCGGCGGCTGGGGGTGGCTTCTCGGCGACGAGGGCAGCGCGATGTGGATCGGTCGGAGCGGGCTGGCTGCTGCCTTGCGCGCTGCCGACGGCGTTGATCCGCCCACCGCGCTCGAGGTTGCTATGCGCGCACACTTTGCGCTTCACGCCCTGCGTGACGTGAAGCGGCTGGTCTACGATTCCCACTTTGGCGCGAAGGGATTTGCCGGGCTGGCGCCGCTGGTCTCGCAAGCCGCTGCCCAGGGCGATGCAGTGGCCAGAGGGATCATCACACAGGCTGCGCATGATCTGGCCGCTCAGGTGATGGCTGTGCACAGGCGATTGAGCCTGCCGCCCGATGCGCCCATCGCGCCGGTGGGAGGCGCCTATGAGCATGTGCATGGCTTGCGTGAGGGGTTCATCGCGGCGTTGCGATCTGCAAACCCGCGCGCTAACGTGGTTGCCCCAAAGTTGCCACCGGTGCTGGGGGCGGCGCTGATCGCGCTGCGGGCATGTGGCAGCCCGGCGACAATTGCGCCTACAGGCTGACCGGTCTGCCTGACCGGGCCGATTCGATGATGGCGCAGATTGCGCGCGTGACTGCAACGCCATCCTCGCCGGTTGCCAGCACCGGCGCGCCGTGCGTGACCGCATCTACGAAGTAGGCGATGCTGTCCAGCACGAAGCCGGTGAGGTGATCGCCGACCGGTGGCGCGAGCACGTCGGGGAAGCTCGCCCGATCCGCCGAGTACACCTCGATGGTGCGGTTGTGCGAGGCGTCTATGTTGATTGCGCCTGCGCTGCCGAGGATTTCCATCTTTAAATCTTTCAGTGTGGCGTGCGTGCGCGGCAGGATCCAGGCGTGTTCGAAAACGGCCACCGCACCTTTGCCGAATTCGACCGTGGCCACGTGGAAATCGGCCGCGTCCACGCCCATGCTTTTGAGGATGCCTTCGCGCCCGACGGCATACACGCGCACGATCTCGTCGTCGAGCATCCAGCGGACGAGGTCAATCATGTGGCTGGCCAGAAACCACAGCGCCGACGAGCGGCTGGCCCATTTGAGCATCCCGGTCGGCACTGCGGTCGTGTTGCTCAGGCGCGCATACACATATGCTGGCTGACCGATATTGCCGCGCCGGATGGCTTCGCGCGCGTTCACCATTGGCGGGTTGACGCGGTTGTGAAAGTCCACCATCAACGTCACCCCGGCCTGGTGCGCTGCTTCGACGATGGCGATGGCATCCTCAACCGTCGTCGCCAGCGGCTTCTCCACCAATAAGTGCTTGCCGGCCTGGGCGCAGGCGATGGCCACATCGCGGTGGAGATGATCGGGGGTCGCGATCGAGACGGCGTGCACGTCCGGGTGAACCAGCACGTCGCGCAGGTCGGTCGTCCATGTCCGCGCGTTGTATTTAGCGGCGATGGACTGGGCGCGTTCGGCCTCCAAATCGCACACCGCGACGAAATCGGCGGCCGGATGCCGGCTGTAGGCCTGGGCGTGGCGCTCGCCGAACAAACCGGCGCCAATCAGTGCGAAGCCGTAGGGCATATCAGTGAGGAGAGGGGCAACCGCATCGAAAGATTTACCGGGAGACCAGGAGACCAGGCCCAGCGCCTGCCCTCGGTAGTTGCCGTCATTCACAGGGGGAGATGAACGACGGGGAGGACTCCGAGGCGCAGGATAGATTCTGATCCCCTGGTTTCCCGGGGCAACCCCAATCTTACCCTTTGATTGCGCCCATCCGCACCCCTTCGAGGAAGTACTTCTGAAAAGCCAAAAAGAACGCGATCATCGGTAGTGCTGCCAGTGCTGCCCCCGAGAATATCACACCCCAGTCTGTCATGAACTCTCCTTGAAGGTTCGCTACCCCTACGGTAAGCGTGTAATTCTGCGCCTTATTCAAGGCGATCAGCGGCCACAGGAAATCGTTCCAGAAACGGACGAACGTAAAGATGGCCAACGCTGCAACGGCCGGTTTGCATAAAGGTAGAATGATCTCCCAGAAAATGCGAAACTCGCTGGCGCCATCCACGCGGGCAGCCTCCTCCAGTTCCGAGGGGAGCGTTTGGATGTATTGTCGCATCAGGAAGATGCCGAACACCACGGCCGTGCCGGGGAGGATAACACCACCCAGCGTATCAATCAAGCCGATCCGGCGGGTGATGATGTAGAGCGGAATCAGCGTGACGTGGATCGGGATCATCAACGTGCTGAGCAGGATCCAGAACAAAACGTTGCGGCCAGGGAAGCGGCGTTTGGCGAACGCATAGCCGGCCATCGTATCGAAGACGACGTGCCACGCAGTGACGGCGAACGCCACGATCAGGCTGTTCAGCATCCAGTTCGCATAGTATTTGGTGCCACCCAGCAGGCGCTGAAAGTTATCCAGCTTGAAGGCCGGGACGAGGATGGGGGTGAGCGGCGGCGTGCCCAAGATCGGCGTGAAGGCGTTGGCGAACAACCAGTACATCGGGAAGAGCGCGACCACCGCGGTGACGATCAACACGGCCATCGCGCCGATCTTGCCCCACGCAATGCGCGGGGCTGCTTTGTGCGCGGTCAAGGGAATGCTCGGTGCCGTCCGTTCCATCTATTCTCTGTATGCCGAAACCGCTAATACTCCACATCGCTGCGCAGCGCGCGGAACTGCAATGCAGCCACCAGCGCGATCATCACGAACAGCACGAAGGCCTGGGCAGAGGCCACGCCGAAGTTGAGGTCCTTAAAACCGTTGTTGTAGATCTGCGTGACGATGGTCTGCGTGCTGTTGCCAACGCCGCTGGGCACCATCACATAGATGCGCTCGAACACCTCGAAGCTGGCGATGGTGTAGATCACCACCAGGTAGAGGGTGGTAGATTTGATGAGTGGCACGGTGATGTGCCACCAGCGGCGGAAGGGGCCGGCCCCGTCCAACTCTGCTGCCTCGTAGTACTCGCGCGGGATGCTGCCCATGGCCGCGCTGAACAGAACTACGGCGGTGGCCGGCACGGTGAGCACCGCCGAGAGCGTCACACTGCCCAGCGCGATATCGGGGTCGGATAACCAGCGCACCGGCGGCAGCCCCACCAGGCGCAGCAGATAGTTGGCGAAGCCCCATTGAGCATTGAAGATGTAGGCCCACGTCAGGCCGATGATGAGCGCGCTGGTGACGGCCGGCAGGTAGTAAGCGGCGCGGAAGAACGTGCGCAACCAGTTGCTGAGCGGCTGGATCAGGCTGGCCAGGATCAGGCCGATCACGATGTTGGCCGTGACGGTGAACAACGTGTAGATCAGCGTGTTGCGGATGGCGCTGACGAACACGCCGCCGAACTGGGTGAACGCCGTGACGTAGTTCTTATAGATCGGCGTCACCCACGCGCCGCCGCGTACCAGGCTGTATTCCTGAAAGGAGATGATGAACGCCCACACCACCGGCACCAGCACGAACACGGTAAACGTGATCAGGCTGGGCAAGATGAAGGCGTAACTCCAGCCGTGTTTCTGGATGAACCGGCGCATCGCGAATTGAGAATTGAGAATTGAGAATTGAGAATTTCTGCATTCTCAATTCTCAATTCTTTATTCCTCATTGCCCCGCAATGAGGGCGTTGGCTTCGGGAGCGATCTTCGCCATCGCCTCGGCCGGGTCGGCCTTGCCGAAGATGATGTTCTGATACTCTGGGTGGAAGAGCCGGGTGAGCTTGGGCCAGGCTGGTGTCAGCGGCGTGATCCACATGTAGTCCAGCATCGGCACGAACTGGTCGAGCGGCGGTGCGACCTTGACCGACCTGCGCGCGGCGGGGGCCAGGTAGAAGCCGGTCGCCGCCGTCTCGCTGGGTGGCACATCCTCTTGCACCTCCGCGCTGGTCAGGTAACGCGCCAGGTCCATCGCCGCGCGCTCTTTGGCTTTGTCGTTCGTGGCAGCCACGGCGATCAGGCCGATTGCGCCCACCGTCAGCCGGTTGCCGTTTTGGCTGGGGAGCGGGTAGATCGCGAAGTTGATCTTGTCGGCCTTGAGTTGTGGACTGAAGCCGGTGGCGTCCACGATCATGGCATACTGCTTGTTCTTGAAGCCGCCCTTCACGTCCGCGTCTTTCTGCGAACCGAAGTCGGGCGGCGTTACCTTGTGCACCAACGCCAGTTCGGCGAATCGCTTCAAGCCGGCTGCGGCTTTCTCGTTATCGAAGCCAAACTTGCCGTCTACAATCGGGCGAATGCTGGGGTCTTCGTTCATCCACAAGCCCCACGTGTTGATCACGCCCGGGTCAATGAAACCGCTGAAGCCGTAGACCTGCTCGCCGTTGGCGCGCTGGAAGGTGAGCTTCTTGGCCGTCTCGACGAACTCCTCCCAGGTCCAATCTTTGGAAGGCAGCTCGACGCCGGCTTCCTGGAAGACGTCCAGGTTCAGGTAGATGCCCATTGGCACAACCCACAGTGGCCAGGCATAAGCTTTGCCGTCCTTCAGCCGCACGGCGTCCAGCGTGTTGGGCAAGATGTCGGCCTTGTCGGCGTCGGTGAGGTAGTCGTCAATGGGAGCGATGAGGTCGTCTTTCACGAAGGCAGGCAAGCGATCGGAGGGCAGGCGCAGCAGGTCGATGCCCTGGCCGCTCTGCAGGGCCGTGGTGAGCTTGGTGAACCCTTCGTCGTTGGGCGGATAGCCGGTGATCTCAACGTTGATGTCGGGGTTGTCGGCCTCAAACTGAGCGATGGCCAGGTCGAACGGATTGGCGAATTGATTGCCGGGGGTGTATCCCAACACCCACAAGTTCAAGGTGCCCTTGTAATCGCTGTTGCTCTTGCGCAAGCCCCCCTTGGGGCTGGCGGCCGGAACCGGCGCGGGAGCAGGTGCCTCCGTCGCTGCCGGTTGTGCAGGTTGAGCCGGCGCTTGTGGAGCAGCCGCCGGCGGTGCGGCGCACGCTGCGGCCAGCACGGCCATCGCCGTAGCCAGGCCGACCACGGTTGATGAATGCTTTCTCATGTGTCTCCTTCTCCTTGTGGCAACCGCCCAGCCTCCTGAGTGTCGGGCGCGCTTTTCAGCGCGTAGCAATGACCTGAGCGGTCACCCTCTGTGTTTTATCTGACGTCCTTCGTCATTCTCATTGATCGCCCAGCGCGCCAAGCCATGTGGCCCGGCGCAGCCGGCGTTTCCACTTTCAGTTCGGCATGAAAAACGTATTTGTCGCCCCGGTAATAGGACTCGACGGTCTCGAACGGCTGGTCGTGTTGGGAGAACGTGGTGCGATGCAGATGCAGGACCGGGCTACCCTTGGGAATACCCAGCAGTTTAGCCTCGCTCGCCGGACAGGCAACCGCCTCGAGTTGTTGCTCGGCACGCGTGGGGGTGATGCCGTATTTCTGAGTCAGCAAGGTATACAGCGATTGATTGGCCAGGTCTTCGTCAACAATGCCGCCACACAACGCCTCGCTCAGATAGGCGGTCTCGACTGCCATTGGCTCGCCGTTGGCCGTGCGCAGCCGCTGTAGCAGGACGACGTTGCGGTGGTGAGCGTCCAGCCGCAGACGGTGAGCTATGGCTGCCGTGGCGCGAGTCACGGTCAGGCGCAGCACGACCGAACCGGGCTTCTGTCCGCGCGCCTGCATGTCTTGTGTGAAGCCAGTCAGGCGGGTGAGGTGTTGCTTGATGCGCGGCGGCGCGATGAACGTGCCCCGTCCCTGATCGCGCACCAGCCGGCCTTCCATCTCCAGCTCCGCCAGCGCTTGACGCACGGTGATGCGGCTGATGCGGAACTGGGCGCACAGCTCGCGTTCGGAGGGCAATTGCATGCCGGGTTGCCATTCACCGGAGTCTATGTGCGAGAGGATCACCTCCTTTAACTGGTAATACAGCGGGGTAGGGTCGTGTTTGTCCAACATGAGGTTGGCCAGACAAGTGTTTATAACGTCATGACCAGTTGGTATTCTATGGATGCTGGCGACAAAGTCAACACCGGCTGCAAACCGCGATTCGGGCGTGTGGTGTAATGGCGTCTGAAACGATAAACGACCGGAGTTCGATTTCGCTCGCCCGTCAGACCACGGGCGACGAGGGACCTGGCTAGGGAGGACACACATGCCGCTGGATGCCACAGGCCTTCGCACACAAATCGCCGACTATGCGACGCGCTATCAGCAAGCACACCAACGGCGCGAGGATCGCTTGGCGCAGTTGTGTGCGCCGTTGCAGGCCGCCTTTGGAGGGGCCGATGAGCTATCGGCCACGTGCGCCGCTGCTGCACGCATGAGTGGCCTGCGCTGGGCCGGCGCGCTGTTCACCGCTGGCGAGGCGATCAACCGACAATTCCCCTTCTGCAGTGAGCCGAATCGCTATGCGCTGATCGCCGCCGACGGCTCGCAGATTACGCCCGACCGGCACCGGCCTTTCATCTTTGGCTATGTGCAGGCTGGCTGCGCCGGCGTGGTGTACGGCGAGCGGCCTCATCCGCTGACCGATGAGTTGCGGCGCCTCCGGCGCTCGCAGCTCATCGCGGAGAACGAGCTGTTCGATGAACGCACCGGCGAACTCAAGCCGCCAGCCGAAATTGCCAACCGCCGCGATTTGCTGGAGATCGAGCTGTTGGCAGAGGCGTGCTGCATGGCGCGCGATGCCGGCTTGCAGCCGGTGCTGGTCGCCGATGGGTCGCTCGTTCCATTTGCGTTGCTCACTTCGCGCGTGCCGCCCCAAGAATTCGAGCGGTTGCTGCGTCCGATCAAAGCGGCCCTGGACGTGATGCGCGATTGCGACGCGTGGGTATGCGGCTACATTGATCGCCCCAACAGCAATGCGCTGGTGCGTGCCTGCGCATTGGCCGGACTATCGCCGGAGGCGCTGACCGAACGCGCGCTGCGCGAGCGCGAGGCGCTGCTCATCGAGATCTTCGACCGCCACGCGCTGGAGCGAACGTTGAAGCCTGCGCATCGCACGGCGCTGTTCGATCCGAACTGGGAGATCAACGCGCCACACCATCTGGGCGAACACGCCATGCGTGCTTGCTACGTGAACTTTGGCGATGCCGCCCATCCCATCATCGCGCGCATCGAGGCGCCGGTGTGGTGCGCCGACCCGCCCCGCGTGGGCGCGCTATGCGCCATCTTGCATCGCCATGCGCAATTGGGCGGCGGCTATCCGCTCGTCCTGAAGGCAGCGCACGAAGAGGCCGTGCTGAGCAAGGATGACCAGCAGGAAATCGAACACGCCATCGAAGGCGCGCTGATGTCGCGCGGCTTTCTGCCGCAGGCGTCGTTCAAGCAGGAAGCGAAGGATCGCGGTTGATCAGCGCCCTGGCCCGCTCCAGTCGCACGTTTCTCTCGGCGACGAGCTGGGCAGCGATGCGCTCGACCTCTTCGCCGCGCGCGCCGGCGGCGATGGCGATCTGGCGCGCGTGCAGGGCCATATGACCCTGTTGAATGCCTTCCATCGCCAGGGCGCGGACGGCCGCAAAATTCTGCGCCAACCCGACGCAGGCGATGATCTCGGCCAGCTCGCGCGCCGTCTTCACCCCTAGCAGCTCCAGCGCCACCTGAGCGACGGGATGCACGCGCGTCGCGCCGCCGACAATCCCCACCGCCAGCGGCAGCTCGATGCGACCAACCAGGTTGCCCTCGGCGTCGGCGCGCCAGGTGGCCAGCGCCGTATAGCGGCCATCGCGCGCGGCGTAGGCATGGGCGGCAGCTTCCACGGCGCGCCAGTCGTTGCCGGTGGCGATCACCACAGCGTCCACGCCGTTCATGATGCCCTTGTTGTGTGTAGCGGCGCGATAAGGATCGCGCTCGGCAAATAGCGATGCCTCGACGATGCGGGCGACAACCTCAGTCGCAGGTGCAGGGTTATCAGTGCGGGCAGCCAGCAGGTCGGCGCGAATGGTGCACGTCGCCCAGGCCATGCGCCGGTCGCTCAGGTTGGACAGGATGCGCAGGTTGGCGCGCCCGCCGCTCAACTGCTCCAGGCGCGGAGCGATGGCCTCGCAGGCCGTATTGATCAGATTGGCCCCCATCGCATCGCCGCAGTCGTAGAGGATGTGGGCGATGAGCATCGGCGGATCGCCAGCCAGGGCGCGCGTCTCCAGGCCGACAGCGCGGGCGTGTCGGCTGCGCGTGGATGGGTTGGCATAGTTCAGCCAGCCGATCAGCGCCTTGGCTTCGGCAGCGAGGCGCGCGCGCGCCGACTCGATGTCCGGCACGTCCATCAATTGCACCTGGCCGATCATGATCGGCTCGCTGCTGCCAGCAGTGAACCCACCGCTGGCGCGGGCCAGCTTGGCGGCATAGCTGCATGCAGCCACGACGCTGGCTTCCTCGATGGCCATCGGCACGGCAGCGATCTCGCACCCGTTCACCACGAAGTGCTGAGCCACGCCCAGCGGAAGACCGAACACGCCGATGACGTTCTCAATCATGTGGTCGGCCTGCGCGAGGGAGAGGCCATCGTGCAGCGCAGCGATCCGTTCGTCGCCCAAACCCAGGGCGGCAGCGCGGGCATCGGCCGGCAAGTCGCGCAGGCGAGGGGAGGGAGTAGGGTCACCCATGCAGCGTATGCGTCATTGGACGACAAGTGCGGACACGAGACAGATTCTACTGCTGCAAGACGCGCGCGTATACGTTCAACAGTTGCTCGGCGGCCCGCCGCCAGGTGAAATGCGCAGCGCGCTCCAGCCCGCGGGCGATGCAGTGGCGCCGCCAGATCTCGTCGTTCAGCGCCTGCTCCAGAGCGTCGGCCAGGGCTTCCACGTCGAATGGATCCACCAACAAGCCGGCGTCGCCCACCACCTCCGGCAGCGATGAGGCATTCGACGCCACCACCGGCACGCCGCACGCCATCGCTTCCAACGGTGGCAGGCCAAAGCCTTCGTAGAGGGAGGGGAAAGCGAACACCGACGCTGCGCGATACAGGTGCGGCAAATCCATTTCGTCCACGTAGCCGATGAATTGGACGCGGTCATCCAGGCCGAGCCGTTTCACCTCGGCGTGCACCTCGTCGTATAGCCAGCCTTTGCCGCCGGCGATGACGAGTACAGGGAGTTCAGAATCAGGAGTGAGCCGCCCACGGCGTCCCGATCCCGACTTTCCGTTCCCAATGAGCCTGGCAAATGCCTGCACCAGTCGCAGATGGTTTTTGCGGCGCTGCATGGTGCCGACGGTAAGGATGAACGGCGCACTGCCGAGGCCGTATTTCTTCAGCACATAGGCGCGCCGGCGCTGCAGATACAGCGTGTCGCGGTAAGGGGTGAAGCGCTCGTCTACGCCGCTGTGGATGACGGTGATCTTCTCCGGTGGCAGTTGATAGAGCGCAACCAGGTCGCGCGCGGTGGCGTGTGAGTCGGCGATCAGGTGGGCCGCGCGACGGGCGGAATCGGGCACCACGCGCTTGAGAAAGGGAATCAGTCGGGGAGGTGCGGAATCCGGATCACGCTCGAAGGAGAGATCGTGCACCGTCAGCACGCTGGGCGTGTTGCCCTTGAGCGGCGGCAACACGAAGTCGGTGGCGTGATACAGGTCGCACGGCCCGCTGAAATGCTGCACCGGCACGCGCGCGTTGGCGCGAAACCACAGCCGGTACAACCAGCGGTCGTTCAACCGCGAGACGCGCAATGGCAGCTCGCGGGTGTTCATCAGGTTGGACAACGGCACGCCCGGCGCAGGCCGGCCCATGACGAACAGGCTGTACTGATGGGGTGAGCCGGCGGCCAGCACGGCGCGCACGATCTCGCGCGTCAGGCGCGCAATGCCCGCGTCTTGATGGATCGCCGGCGTGTAGTCAATGGTGATGCGAGCCACGGGGTGCCGAATATCGAGCCCCAAGTATCACACATTGGGCAGGGGTGCGTTCACCAATAGGGGCAAGAACCTCCCGCAGGCTGCTCATCCAAGTCGTGACAGCCAGCAAAAACCTGCGG